>DATMVU010000316.1:0-10208 GCA_035562875.1 Actinoplanes sp.
TGACGAGGGCGTTTCACTCACGGTCAGTGCCATGCGACCTTTCACATGGCACTGACCACACCTATTCACCGCGGCCACCACGTCCCCGCCTGCGGCGTAATCGCCTTGCCCGTCGTATTCCCGGCCCGTCGACTCGGTTCACTGGGAGCGGGGCTCCCGCGCACGGGGCGGGCGCGGGAGCCCCGCTCGTGGTGAACCGGAGCCGCCGTCGGGCGTGGGGCACCCCACGCGGGCCAGGAGCCCTCGAGAACCCGGCGAGCCGCAGGGCACCGGTCATCGGCGACCGCAATAGACAGACATCGACCCCCATCACGCAGGTCACTCAGCAACAAACGCACCCACAAGCGGCGCCCGCCAGGACGGCGCCTCAGGTAGGTGGCACCCAAGCTGCTTATCCGCCCGCCGAGGCATGACCCACAATCCGGCCGAGGATTTCGACGACTCAACCATGCCACCCGGACCGCTGCGGCACAGCGTCGTCTATCGGATGGCCGCCGGTTCTTTCGCAGTGGGTGAGCGTGAACGCGGCCAGGAGATCAACGGGCACCGGTTCCCTGAGCGGCGAAACGTCAACGGGACAGGACCGTCATGACCAAGCGTTCTACAGCTCGTCCGTCGCGTCGGGATCGCGCAGGGGCCGGCGGCTGCCGCGTAGATCCGGCGCGGTGAAGGTGTAGTGCCCGTGGACGTTGATGTGGGCGTACGTGTACGGCGAGAGCCGGGCGACATCGGCTTCCAAGACCGGGAACCCCTCGGCGCGCAACTGGTCGAGGATCGCGTCGAGATAGACGGTATTCCATAACGTGATGCAGTTGATCTCCAAGCCGAGGGCGCCGAGTTGGTCTTCCATGCCCGCGTGATACGGCTCTCGTAGCTCGCTGCGGCGGCCGTGGAAGACGAACTTGCCCAGGCCGTGCGGTCCTTCTCGCAGGTTACGCATCCGTTTGATCGCCCGCCGGTACGACTCGGCGTCGATGTACGACAAAACGTGCGTCAGTCGACGGCCTGCTCATCCCGGCTGGTCTTCGGCTCCGCCATCCCACCACGATAAGCCGCCCAAGCCTCGACTCCATTGACTCGCGCCGCGCCTACTCGTGTTCCACCCTCGACGTGCGCACCGACACCACCCGGATGGCCGCCGAGATCGCCCGCGTCTGCGGCTCCCGCGCGGCCGACGGCTGCCTGCGGTTCGTTGACTTCGCGGTTGCCTGTTTAGGTTCTGCCGGTGTCGCGCTGACTCGTGTCGCGGTTGCCTGCGTAGGTCCTGCCGGATGTCGCGGTTGCCCGCGCCGCACTCGCCTGCATTGATCCTGTCAATGTCGTGCTTGGCCGCGCTGTGAGCGCCATGCCTCATCCGTCTGCGTCCCGCGCGCTGTTCCAACCCGGCGAATGTCTCCCGTGCCTAGCCTCGAAGCCGGAAGCTTGTAGCGCCGACTCTCAGGTTCGGAAAATCGTGGCACTGAGGCCCTAGGTGAATGGTGTTGAAGGGTGTATTCAGCACCATTCACCTAGGTTTGCTGATTCCAGCCTCTGGCTCACCAGTCCGCACGTCGAATCGCTGGGTCTCCGAATTCCCGCGATCAGAGAGCCGGCGACCAAGGACCCAGTGACCAAAGCGCTGCCTCCGGAGGTGATCTCGCCAGACGGATCCGCGGCCTGCGAAGCCGCAGCCCCAGGTAGACGCCTCCTGGCAGCCCGTGAAGCTGGCGGCTTGTGAAGCCGGCGGCCCGTGAAACCAGCAGCCCGTGGAGTCCGTAGCCCGTGGAGCCAGCGGTTCCGGATCGCCATTCGGCAGATCAGAAGCTGATGCCTACGGCCCATGAAGCTTGCAGTCCCGGAAAGTCGAGACCCGGGTGATGGCGCGGGATCAGGCGATGGCGGAGCGGACCGCGGGGAGCCAGCGGGCGGCGATCTTCACGTTGCCGGCGTCGTTCGGGTGGACGCCGTCGTATGTATCTGTTGACGTGTTGAATCCGGTCCACTGGTCAACCACCGTGATCGGCGAGGCGGCTGTGGACAATGATGCCGCCCAAGCGGGGATCGCGGCGTTCAGGTTGATTACGCGTTGACCGCAGTCCGTACATGTTGACGGGTTGAGCGGGATGATCTGCGCAACGATGATTTTCATGCTGGGGTTGGCAGCGCGCATCTGGCCGACCAGGGTGGTGTACGCGTTCAAGATCGTGGTGGTGGACAGGTTGCTCCACGCGTCGTTGGTGCCGAAGTGCATCAACACCACGTCCGGGTCGCTCGCGCTCAGCCAGCCGGGCAATAGGTTCTGGCTGGCCACGTTGGTCGCCAGGTACCCGCCGTGACCTTCGTGCTGGCTGTCGTACGCGAATCCGCACCCGTCGCCCGGCAGGGTCCCGACGAAGTCCACACCGGCGGCCGGGAGTTGCTGCCACAGCAGGGCGCGCCAGCACCCGGGCGAGCCGGTGATCGAGTCACCCAGCGGCATGATCTTGACCGGGCTCCCGCTGGGCGGCGGTGACGACGGTGGCGTGGACGGCGACGGTGACGTGGACGGCGAGGGTGAAGTGGACGGCGGCGGTGACGACGACGGCGGGGTGCTCGGTGTGGTGCCGCCGGTGCAGGTCACCCCGTTCAGGGCGAACGACGCCGGTACGGTGTTCGACCCGGTCCACGATCCGTTGAAGCCGAACGAGGCGGTGCCGTTGGTGGCGACGGCACCGTTCCAGGCGGCGTTGCGGACTGTCACCGTGGATCCGGACTGGGTCACCGAACCGCTCCAGAGCTGGGTGATGGTCTGCCCGGCCGGGAACGTGAACACCAGCGACCAGGAGGTGATCGGATCGCCGAGGTTGGTGACGTCGACGGCTGCACCGAAACCGCCCGGCCACTGACTCGAGACGGTGTACTTCACTGAACAGCCGGCGGCGGCGTTCGCACTGGTGGCGGCCGCTATGGCGCCGCCGGTGAGGAGGATGTTGGCGAGGGCGAGGATGGCCCATTTTCGTCTTTGCACGGGATGCCTCCGGGGATGTGCTTGACGGGCGTGCGGGGACGGCGCACGCTGGGAGCGCTCCCAATTAACGCACATCGATGTGTGATTGGAGAACGGCTAGTCCGTCCGGTGTTTTCGCGGTCTTCGTGTCGCCGGACCTGTCGCCGCCGCGCCGGAGAGGTGCTGGGTGAGACGTGCGGCGCGATGGGATGGGCGCCGCGCGGGCCGGGCGGTTGCGGTGGAGGGTGAGGTCAGCACAGCGCTGGGGCGCCACGATCTCACTCGGCGGCCGCCGGCCGGGAGAGCGCGGGGGGACCGGGCGCTACGGGGCCCGTCTCCCCGCGTTCCGGTCTCTCATTTTCCTTGCCCCGCGGCCCGCCCACCTGCGGCCTGCCGCCCGCTGCCTGCCGTTTCGCGCCCTGCCACCCACCGCCTACCGCTCTGCCGCCTACCGCCTACCGCTCTGCCGCCTGGCTGCCTACCGCCCCCGGGCACTGGTCGCGGTCTGCCGTCTGCCGTTCGCCGGCAGTCGGCCCCGCCTGCCGCCCGCATGCCCGCTCCCCGCGCGGGCATGCGGGCGGTGAGTCGGCTGGCAGTGGCCCACACCGTCGAGCACGCCCGCGGCACCGCACAGGTGCCGGCCGCCCCACAACGGGTAGTCGTGATGGAACCCCTTCAACCGGACACCGCCGGTGAGTCGGCTGGCAGGCCCGAGCGGTGAGTCTGCCGGGAGTGCGGTCAGTCGGCCAGCAGCGTGGTGGGGGCCAGGTTGCGGATCGAGGCGTCGAGGACATGGGCGGTGTGTGCCAGGGCGATGCTGCCGCCCCGGCGCCGGACGGCGGCCGCGACCTGCATCAGGCAGCCCGGGTTGGCGGTGACCAGGAGTTCCGCGCCGGTGGCCAGGACCGCTGTCGCCTTGCGGTCGCCGAGTTCGGCGGCGGGGACCGGGTTGAGGACGTTCCACACTCCGGCGGAACCGCAGCAGATCTCGGCGTCGGCGATCGGCCGTAGCTCCAGCCCTGGAATGCCTTTCAACAGTTCGCGTGGCTGCAATCGCACGCCTTGAGCGTGGCCGAGGTGGCAGGCGTCGTGGTAGGCGACAGTCATCGGCAGTGGATGTCGTGGGGCGACCGGGCCGAGTTCCACCAGGAGTTCACTGAGGTCGCGCACCTTGGCCGTGAATGCGGCTGCCCGGCTGGCATAGTGTGGGTCGTCGGCGAGCAGTTGGTCGTACTCCTTCAACGACGAGCCGCAGCCCGCTGCGTTGACCACGAAATAGTCCATTCCGGTCTGCTCGAACGTGTCGATGAGCCGCCGCGCGAACCGCTGCGCCTCCGCTCGCCGGCCGTTGTGCACACTGAGCGCCCCGCAGCATCCCTGCGCAGGTGGGATCAGTACCTCACATCCTTCGGCGGCGAGGACGCGTACGGTCGCGGAATTGACGTCCGGGAAGAACGCCGACTGAACACAACCGGTCAGCATCCCGACGACTGCCCGCCGTTCGCCGTGTGCCCGGACCCGTGCCGGCGGCCGCGGGACGGTGCGCAGCCGGGGCGTCAGGGATTCCATCGTCGCGAGGGCCGGGGCGAGCCGGTCCAGGAGACCGGTGCGGGCCACCAGGCTTTGCAGACCCGATCGCTGGTACGCCCGGAGCGGTCCCCGGAGCAGACGCAGCCTTCGTGGGTAGGGGAACAATCCGAAGATCACCGCCCGTAGCACCCGTTCCCGTGCACTGCGGACGTGCCGGCGTTCCACCTGGGCGCGGGTGTCCTCGATGAGCCGGTCGTAGCGGACCCCGGACGGGCAGGCGGTCACACAGGCCATGCATCCGAGACACCTGTCGAAGTGCCCGGCCATCGAATCAGTGAGCGGTTCGCCGGAGAGGCCCTGCGCGATCAGGTGGATCCGGCCCCGGGGCGAGTCCATCTCCTCACCCCACAGCACATAGGTGGGGCACGTGGTCAGGCAGAACCCGCAGTGAACGCAATCGGACACCAGATCGGCACGCGGTGGACGGTTCGCATCGAAGGCGGTTCCGCGCTCGGCCGCTCGAAGAGCGTCGACTCCTGCGGTCCTTGCCGAAGCCTGGCGAGAAGGCGGGGGAGTGCCCGAGCCCGGGGAGCCGTCGGCGGGCGGGTGGCCTTCGGTGTGGGGCGGGGTGGGTTCGGCTTCCGGCATCAGATTCCTCCCGCGAAACGTCCGGGCGCGAACCGGTTCCCGGGATCGAACTGTTGCTTGATCCGGCGCATCAGTTCGATCCCGGGAACCGGCCCCCACATGTCGATTCCGGTCGTCCCGTCGGGCGTGGACAGCACGACCGCGAACCCACCCGCGGCGCCGGCCGCCGCCCGTACGATCTCGACCGTCTCGACCACCGACCGGAGGTCCCGTTCGGCAGAGGGCGCCGCGCGGAGTTCCCGTTCGGCACAGGGCGTCGCGCTGAGGTTCTGGCTGGTGCCGGGGCCGGGAGGGGCCGGCCGGTCCGGGTGTGGGGCACCCGCCCACAGAACCCCGGTGCCCGCGGAACCCCGGACGGTCAGGCCCGCACTGAGGGCGGCGTCGACCAGGGCGGGGACCCGGGACAGAGCCGACGTCAGTTTCATGGCCAGCCCACCGGACGGCCAGGGCGGGACGTCCCACCAGGGCGGCGGGCCGGGAGTGACCTCGCCGTCGAGGAGGGCTGCCAGTTCGGTCGCACGATGGTGGACGCCGGCGGGAGTGCCCTCCAGCAGGACCGCGATCTCCGGGTCGGCGCCCGGCACGACATTGATCTCACAGGCGCTGGGTGCGAACTGGGCGGCCAGGACCCGGGCGGCGGCCGCGGGCGGTGCGATGGCTCGTACAAAATTGGTGGTGACCGGAACCGGATGCAACCGGAAGACACATTCGGTGATCAGCCCGAGGGTGCCCAGGGAACCGGTGTAGAGCTTGCCCAGGTCGTATCCGGCGACGTTCTTGACGACCTTGCCGCCCGCCTTGGTGATCCGGCCGTCGGGCCGGACCACGGTGATGCCGATCAGCAGGTCACGGGCCGTGCCGTAGCGCAGTCGCCGGGGTCCGCTGCCGTTCGCCGCGACAGTGCCGCCGACCGTGGCACCGGGCGGTGCGTCCAGTGCCAGTTGCTGGCCGGGCAGCCGGTGCAGTTCGGCCATCGGTGTCCCGGACCGGGCCACGGTGATCAGGTCACCGGCGGCGTGTTCGACAACGCCGGCCAGCCGCCGCGTGTCGATGATCAGGTCCAGTTGACGGGGTGGCGGCCCCTGATGGATCTTGGTGCTGCCGCCGCGGATCACCACGCTGAGGCCACGCGCGGCCGTGATCAACGCGGCCGCTTCCCCGGTCGACGACGGTGCCGCCACCAGACGGGCCGGCACGCCGGCCACGACATCGTCATCGCCCGCCGTGACCGTCAGATCCTCCAGATAGGTCATCGTGGATCGCCGGTTCGCTGAGGAGGGCGCGGCAGGACGAAGGTGCGGCCCGCTGACGGGCGGGTGGCCATCAGAAGACCTCCGCCACACCGGACTGATGCAGCGGGTGGGCGCCGCGGCGGTGGCCGGGCTGTTCGCCGCAGAGGCGGGGAGTGGGGAAGACCTTGCCGGGGTTGGCCAGGCCGGCCGGATCAAAAGCGCACCTGACCAGCTGCATCGTCTCCAGGTCGTCGTCGGTGAACATGCGTGGCAGGTAGCGGGCCTTGTCCACGCCGACACCGTGCTCGCCGGTGATGGACCCGCCGAACTCGATGCACAGATCGAGGATGGCGCCGGAGACGGTGGCCGCCCGGGTGGCCTCGCCGGGCACCGCGTCATCGAACAGGACGAGAGGGTGCAGGTTGCCGTCGCCGGCGTGGAAGACATTGGCGACCCGGATGCCGTGGGCGGTGGCGACCTCGGTGATCCGGCGCAGCACCTCGGGCAGCGCGGTCCGTGGGATGACCCCGTCCTGGACTATGTAGTCGGGGCTGATCCGGCCGACGGCGGCGAACGCCGACTTGCGTCCCCGCCAGATCAGCGCCCGCTCGGTGTCGTCGGCGGCCACCCTGGTCTCGAACGATCCGTGTGCCGTGCAGAGCCGGGTGACGTCGTCGAACTGCGCCTGCACCTCGGTGGCCGGCCCGTCCAGGTCGATGAGCAGGACGGCACCGGCACCGGCCGGGTAGCCGCAGTGGACGGCTGCCTCGGCCGCCTCGATGGAGAGCGCGTCCATCATCTCGATCGCGGCCGGGATCACCCCGGCTGCGATGATCGCCGAGGTGGCGGCTCCGGCCTGATCGGTGCTGTGGAAGGCGGCCAGCAGGGTCCGCACGGTCTCCGGCAGCCGGGTCAGCCGGACGGTCACCTCGGTCGCGATGCCGAGGGTGCCCTCGGAACCGACGAACGCCCCGAGTAGGTCGTAGCCGGGGGTGTCGGGGGCGGATCCGCCGAGCCGGACCAGGTCACCGGCGGGGGTGACCATCTCGATACCGGTGACGTGGTTGCTGGTGAAGCCGTATTTCAGGCAGTGGGCGCCGCCCGAGTTCTCCGCCACGTTGCCGCCGATCGAGCAGATCTGCTGGCTGGACGGGTCGGGAGCGTAGTAGTAGCCGAACTCGTGGACGGCGTCGCTGATGTGCTGGTTGATCACGCCGGGCTGGAGCGTGGCGCGCTCGTCGGCGGGGTCCAGCGACAGGATGGAGCGCTGTCGGGACGTGACGATCAGGACGCCGTCGGGGTGTGGAAGCGCCCCGCCGGACAGGCCGGTGCCGGAGCCGCGGGCCACGAACGGGACCGCCGCCTCGGCGCAGGCGCGGACCACCGTGGCGGTCTCGGCGGAACTCCGCGGCAGCACGACCAGTGCGGGGATCACCCGGTAGTGCGTGAGGCCGTCGCACTCGTACGTTCGCAGTCTCTGTCTGTCGGTTATCACCTGGTCGGAGCCCAGCTCAGACCGCAGGCGTGCGGCCAGCGCATCGATCACGCTCATCGTGGACCTCCTCGGCGTCATTGCCTACGGCCACGCTAACCGCGTTGGCGCCGGTTCGCGACGGGCACCCGTCGGCCTGTGGATAACTCTCTGGCAGGATGGCCGGATGTTCTCGACCGCCAGAACCCTCCGCGCCGCAGTGGGCGCCGCCTGCGCCCTGGTGTTGGCGGCCGGGTGCAGCTCCTCCGACGATTCCGGGCCCGACGGTGGCCTGGTCTCTCTCACCACGATGCGTGGTGCCTTCCTGCAGCCCGCGGAGATCGGGCCGTCCTGGGTCGCGCCGGAGGAGAGCGCCGCCCCGACCCGGCTCGTCAGTTTCTGCGGGGGCACCGCTGCCGCGCCGGAGATCCCACCGGGCGCCGAGATCGTGTCGTTGAACGCCGCCGACGAGGGGGAGAAGGGCGCGCAGACGTTGCAGCAGTCGGCGCTCGTCTACCCCGATGCGGCCGGTGCCGAGGCCGGGCTGACGCTGCTGCGCACCGTCGCCGACCAGTGCCCGCCGTCGGCCGAGGTGCCGGCGACGGTGACGTCGGACCGTAACGAGCCCGCTTACCACGAGACGGTGGAGATCCGCGATCTGGAGGAGAACGGCTGGTCCGGGTTCGTGATCGTGCGGCACAAACTGTACGAGTCGGAACATCCGGGGACCGCGGACACCGCGGTGGCAGTGCTGCGGACCCGCAACGCGCTGCTGGTGGACAGCTACGCCGTCTACCGCCTGGACAACGCCTCCCCGTCGGCGGGCTTCGAGGAGGACTGGAAGCGCCTGGTCGGCTCGGTCGTGCAGCGCGTGGGATAGACATGTCGACGAACGTCGTCTAATGTTCGCGGTGCGCCGTTGCGAGTTCTTCCCCCGTGGAATTCGCAGCGGCGCTTTAATTTTGTGCAGTGAATCGTTTCGGCAACCCCCTCCCGCCACGCGATCAGTGGTCTCCGTGCTCATTACTGCGCGGAGAGAGCGTGTACCGCTCAGTGATGACCGGACCTCTGTGGAAAAAGCCACCGGTTGTTAACTATTCACTGTCATCATGCTTAGCCTTACGAATCCCAGGGCAGGAACTGGTATCCACCACGGATTCGTAACCGGAGGTAGGGGCATGAAGTTCGTGTACGACTTCGCCGAGGGAAACAAGGACCTCAAGGACCTGCTGGGTGGCAAGGGCGCAAATCTCGCCGAGATGACCAACCTGGGCCTGCCCGTGCCTCCCGGTTTCACCATCACCACCGCCGCCTGCCAGCGGTTCCTCGCCGCCGGCACGCACGTCGACGGGCTCGGCACCGAGATCGACGAGCACCTCGCCACCCTCGAGACCGCGATGGGCCGCCGCCTCGGCGACCCGGCCGACCCGCTCCTGGTATCGGTGCGATCGGGTGCCAAGTTCTCCATGCCGGGCATGATGGACACCGTCCTCAACGTCGGTCTCAACGACGCCTCGGTGGACGGGCTGTCCCGGCAGGCCGGCGGCAACGACCGGTTCGCCTGGGATTCCTACCGTCGCCTCATTCAGATGTTCGGCAAGACCGTGTGCGAGGTACCCGGCCACGAGTTCGAGGACGCGCTGCACGAGGCCAAGGCCACCAAGGGCGTCCAGGACGACGTGCAACTGGACGCCGCCGATCTGCGGGCGCTGGTCACCGCGTACAAGAAGGTGTTCGCCAAACACACCGGCCACGACTTCCCGCAGGATCCGCGCGAGCAGCTCGACCTGGCCGTCGAGGCGGTCTTCCGGTCCTGGAACGCCGACCGTGCGGTCCTTTACCGGCGGCAGGAGCGGATCCCCACCGACCTGGGCACCGCCGTCAACGTGGTCGCCATGGTCTTCGGCAACCTCGGCCCGGACTCCGGCACCGGCGTCGCCTTCACCCGCGACCCGGCCACCGGTGAGCAGGGCGTTTACGGCGACTACCTGTCCGACGCCCAGGGTGAGGACGTGGTCGCGGGTATCCGCAACACGCTGTCGCTGGCCGATCTGGAACGGCTCGACAAACGCTCCTACGACGAGCTGATGCAGATCATGGCCACGCTGGAGGGGCATTACCGGGATCTCTGCGACATCGAGTTCACCATCGAACGCGGCAGACTCTGGATGTTGCAGACCCGGGTCGGGAAACGGACCGCCGCAGCGGCGTTCACCATCGCCGCACAACTCGTCGACGAGGGAGTCATCGACCTCGACGAGGCGCTGACCAGGGTCAACGGCGCACAACTCGGGCAACTGATGTTCCCCCGTTTCGACCTCTCGCAGAATCCGGACTCGCTGACCCGCGGCATCGGCGCGTC
>DATMVU010000317.1:0-9030 GCA_035562875.1 Actinoplanes sp.
CCGGCCCGGAGAATGCCCGGGACCTGTACGTCCGCGTCACGCCGCGGGGTGTCGCCCAGGTCGGGCCGCCCCTCCCGGACCTGAGCCCGGGGTCGTTGAAGGCCGGCCAGGACGCCTGGTTCAGCCAGCACCTGGCGGTGGTCGGCGCGCAGCGGTCCTGGTCCGGGAAGTCGGCGCTGCTGGACACGGTGGTGCGCGAGTCAGCGGTGTTCGCCGGGGAAGGCCGGGCGGTGGTGGTGATCGACGGCGACTCCCTGACGAGGGTCGGTGCCGGCCTGGTCCGCGACGACCCGGAGGCGGCGCCCGACCCGGCCCGGGACAGCATCGAGCTGACCACGCTGGGCGCGTTGATCCGCCAACTCCGGGGAGACGCGGACGGGGAGGACGACGGGCCGGTGGTGGTGTCGACCGGGGCGCCCGGTGCGCTGACGGAGCTGTTGTCGGACCTGGGGGTGCCGTTGATCGTGCGGGTGCCGTCCGGACTGGACCAGGTCTGGCAGGTACGGGATCCGTCCGGCACCGTGCTCCACGAGGCGAACGAACTGGGCTCGGAACACTTCGTCCGGGCGCCGAAGTCGAACACGGCAGTCGAGGCGGACCCGGACGCCCTGCGCGAGCTGGAGGAGTGGACGAGGGCCTCGTCCTGGACCGACGCCGAACAGCATCTGAGCAGTAACCTCGACGTGTTGCTGGGCGATGAGGTCGCCGATGCTCTGCAGGTCCTGTTGGAGGCGGACGGGCAGAACCGGGAACTGGGCGCGTACGAGGTGGTGCTCGACCTGGCCCGCGACGCGGACGGCCTCGGCACGCCCGCGCAACAGGCGCTGGCGCCGGCTGCTGAGACCGTGGGAGCGGGTGACGGCGGAGCGGAACGGCCCGCGCCGGAGGGTCCGTTGTCTCCGGTCTTCGCACTCCGGTACCTGGAGCGCAAGGCGACGTACGAGCAACGGGGCGCCTGGAACGACCAACTGCTCGGCCTGCTCTACCAGGGCAGACTGACCGCTGCGCAGACGGTGGCGCTGGCCCGGGGGGTGCTCGCGCCGGAGGGCAGCACCACCGGCCCGGACCGGGCGCTGACGAACGCCCGGGTGTTCCACGGGGTGGGGGTGGTGCTGGAGCAGACCCCGGAGCAGGCCGCCCGCGGCGAGAGCGACGAGGCATACCGGAGGGCGCTGCAACTCGTCGAGGACTGTGTGGTGGTGCCCGACGACAGGTGGAAGTTCATCCTGCGCCTGAACCGGCTGACCCAGCGGCTGACCCGGCACGGCCTGCCCGGACGGTTCGACGCCGAGCAGGCGGCCGGGCACATCGCGAACCTGCGCCTGTTGACCGAGAAGTTCTCGAACTGCTGACCGTGGAGTGACAGTGGGAATCAACCTGCCGATGGTGTTCGCCGGCACCACGCCGGAACTGTGCGCGGAAGGCATCGCGATCGGGACGGACGCGCTCTTCATCGGTAGCGACAACGTGCGCCCCGACGAACTGGACATGATCGCGGCGCAGCCCCGGCCGAAGTCGGACGGGCTGACCACGCTGGTGCCGTTGCGGGCCGACGTGCTGGACTGGTCTCGGCTGCAGCGGTATTTGGACCTGTACCCGCCGCAGTCGCTGGACCGGACCGTGTTCGTGTTGCCGCCCACCGTCGTCGGTGACCAGAGCCTGGCCGGTCTCGGTGCGATCGCCGACCGGGTGGGGCTGCCGGTCCGGTACCCCGCCGGCCGGCTCACCGGCGACGGCACCGCCGGACTGGACCTGGCCGGGCATCGGGTGCTCGACCTGAACGCGGCGGGGGAGCAGGTCGCCCCGGGCACCGGTGACTGGGTGCAGGTGGCGCCCCTGGACAGTCGCGCTGCCACCGCGTACCGCAATGATCTGCTCTCGGCGGTGGGGGTCGGCGGACCGCAACTGCGGCAGCGTCTGGTCCCCACGCCCGAGGGTGTGCAGTTCGGGTTGCCGCCCGCCGCGGTGGAGCGGATCCTCGGCGCCGGGCCGGGGGAGCGAGGTCCGGTGCCCGCCCAGATCGACGGGGACGCGGCCTTCACCGAGACCGGGACCACCCCCGCGGTCGCCGACGGGTACGCCGATCTGATGTACCGGCTGCGGGATCTGCCGCCGGGCGGGCAGGTCCTGGTCGAGGCGGACCGGATGTTCCTGGTGTTCCGCGACCCGCAGACCGGCGGTCTGGCCACAGTCGACGTAGCGGCGATGGCGCCGGGCCTGCTGCCGCCGGCGCCCGCCACGATCCGCTACGCCGAACTGCCCGCGGGCCCTGCTCTGCGGGACCGGCTCGACGACCTGCACGAGAACCTTCTCGGGGTACGCCCGGGCGAGTCCGCCGCGGTCGCCAGCCAGGACGGCCTCGAACTGTTCCGGTGGCAGACCGCGACCGGCAGCACCGCGACCATCGAGATCATCGGGCCGCGCACCGCGATCGAGCCCTACCTGCCGGAACTCGCGGCGATCGCGGAACAACTCGACCAGCCGATCATCGTGGCCGGCGTGGAGAGACGCGGCGGGGTGCTGCCCTCCTACGTGCAGCCCCGCCTCAACGAGCGGCTGGAGATCTACGGCTGGGGCCGGGAGGTGCCGGTCGTGGTCACCCTCGCCGACCTGGGTACCGCCGGTGACCTGGTGAAGACACTGGACAGCCGCAACGCCGCGCTGCTCTACCAGTCGCCGGGCCTGTCCACCGCCACCCCGGGTGATCTCTTCGCCAACCTCGGGATGCCACCGTGGGGGATCCGCGAGCCCGGCAAGGCCGAGCCGACCGCGGTACGGGACGGGCTCAGCGCCGACCTGGTGCAGAGCGGCGGCGGTGTCGGCCGGCTGCCCCGCTTCGCGCCGCCGAGCCGGGCGGTCGGCGAGTTCCTGGTCACCAAGCTCACCGAGCCGCAGTCGGTCCGGGACACCATCGGCCGTCTCGGCACCGATCTGCGCGACGGCCAGGGCCAGATCGCCGAGATCAAGAACCGGGTGCCGTCGTTCGCCGGGCACCAGGCCGTCGTCGACCTGGCCGCCGGTAAGCACCTCGACTCCACCCTCGGCTATCTCGCCGACCGGGGCACCCCCGGCGCGATGCTGAAACCGCTGATCGGCGCCACCCCGGCGGAGATCCCCGGCATGCTGCCGCAGTTGGCAGACCTGGCCGGGGTGGGCCTGGGCGACGTCGTCAGCCAGCGGATCGCCCAGTCACTGAGTGACCTGATCGCCGGTACGGCCACCGAGAGCGAGGTCCGGGACCGCATCCACGGGTTGTCCCAGCAGCTTCCGGAACGGTCCGGGGTCCGGATGAAATGGGTCGAGCAACTGGACGCGCTGGCCGGCGTGGTGCCGGAGCATGCCGGTGTCATCACCCACGTGATGGAGTCGATCGTGACCTGTCCCTGATCCGCTCAGAGATTCAGGGGCGGCTGGTCGACGACGGTGCCGACCCGGGTGCCGACCCGGGTCGCCGCGTGCATCATGGCCGGGCTCTTCTCGACCGGGATCAGGGTGAGGTTGTCGTGGCTCACCCGTTCCGCCTCGACGTAGTTGTTGTAGGCGATCTGCATCCGCTGGATCGACTCGGACAGCACCTGGGCCACCGACGCCTTCAGATGTCTGATGCTCTGCATGTGGTCGTCGTAGGCGTCCGAGGCCGGCCCGGTCCACATCTCGGTGTGGATGTCGGTGAACCGCTGGCTGATCAGGTCGATGGTGTGGTTGATCAGGTCACGCTGGGTGCTGACGGTGCCGATCGCGGTCAGTAGTTTCGGCAGCTCCACCATGAACTCGAAGGTGGTGCCGTCCGGGTTGGTCTGGGAGAACGGTGCCCCGTTGCCGTCGGTGATGATGGTGGTGGTCTCGTCGCCGGTGGTGTAGACCCAGCGGGTGGAGCCCTTGCCGTCGATGTCGTAGTCGATCGCCATCGTGGTGGTCTCGCCGGTGACCGGGTCGGTGCGGGTGCCGCGGGTCGGCTGGCCGTCGCCGTTGAACTCGGTGAACGTCCAGCCCTCCGCGTTGGTCATCTTGATCGGCTCGCCCTTGTCGTTCTGCCACACCTTGGTGCCGTCGGAGTAGGTCCAGAGCGAGCCGCCCGGCACCGGCTCGACGGTCATCGTCTCGCCGGTCTCGTTGTTCACCCCGCTCACCGGCTTGCCGTTCTGATAGGTGATCACCCAGCCGTCCGGCATCTCCTGCTTGACGACCGTCTCACCCTGGTAGTGGACCTTGGTGCCGTCCTCGAAGGTGTAGACCGTCCGGTCGCCGTCGTAGGCGATGGTGGCGCTGGTGGCGGGCTTGCCGTTCTGGCCCGGGATGGTGACGTGTTCGGGGTCGCCGTTCGCGTTGAAGGCGCTGTACTCGGTGCCGTCGGCCATCTTCTGGGTGAGGAGCTGGTTGGAGCCGGAGGTGTACGTGACCACGGTGCCGTCCTTGTACGTGTAGACGGTCAGGCCCTCGGGATAGCTGATGTCGGCCTCGGTCGCGGGCCGGTCCGCGGTCGCCGGGGACTTGACGTGCCCCGGGTTGCCGGCGGCGTCGAAGTCGCTGTAGACGACACCCTCCGGCGTCGTCTGGGTGACCACCCGCTCGGTGGTGCTGTTGTGCACCACGACCGAACCATCGGCGTACGTGTAGGTGATCAGCTCGCCGTCGTAGGTGATGTCCGCGCTGGTGGCGGGCTTGCCGTTGGCCGGTGGGATCTCGACGTGGCCGGGCTGTTCGGCATCGTCGAAGTCCGAGAAGACCCGGCCGTCGGCGGCCGTCTGACTGATCACCGTCCCGGTCACCTGGTTGTAGACGATCTCGGTGCCATCGGCGTACGTGTAGGTCGTCCGGTCGCCGTCGTAGCTGATGTCGGCACTGCTCGAAGGCTTGCCGCCGTACGCCGGGACCTCCACGTGCTGCGGCCGGTCACTCTCGTCGAACCTGGTGTAGATCGACCCGTCCGGCAGTTTCTGGCTGATCAGGTCGTTGTTCGGTCCCTGGAAGGTCAGTTCGGTCTTGTCGTGGTACGTGTACCGGGTGTACCCGTTGTCGTAGGTGATCACCGCGGACACGGCGTCCTGGCCGTTCTGCGCCGGGATCGCCACGTTCGTCGGGCGGTCCAGGTCGTCGAAGCCGCTGTAGACGGTGCCGTCCGGCAGCCGCTCGCCGACGACGTCCCCGGCGGCGTTGTAGGTGACCACCCGATGGTCGGCGAACGTGTAGACGCTGTTCGTACCGTCGTACTCGATGGTGGCGGTGGTGGCCGGCTGACCGTTCTGGGCGGACATGCTGACAAAACCGGCCCGGTCGCCGGTGAAGTCGCTGTACTCGGTGCCGTTCGCGAGGCGCTGCGAGACGATCTGCTCGCCCTGATAGGTGATGACGGAACCGTCGGGGTACGAGTAGAGGGTCTTGTCCCCGACGTAGTCGATCTCGATCGTCCCGTCCGCGGTCTGCATCCGCCCGGCCCGGTCACCGGTGTAGTCGCTGTACACGGTGCCGTCCGGCAGACGCTGCGAGACGATCTGCGAGCCCTGGTACGTCACCACCGAGTCCGGGTACGTGTAGATGGTCAGATCGCCCTCGTAGGCGATGTCCGCCGAGGTCGCCGGGCGGTCACCCGCGGCCGGGGTCTCCACGTGCCCGGGGCGTTTCTGCTCGTCGAACGCGGAGTAGACGGTGCCGTCCGGGTCCCGCTGCCGCACGAGGACGTCGCCCTCGTACTCCAGTACGGTGCCGTCCGGCAGGGTCTGGGCCACAACGGCGCCGGGCATGTCGGTTCCTCGGTTCTCGCGGGATCGGTACGGGTGGTCAGGGTCTGTCGAGGCCTTCGACGTTGGGTGTGCCGGTGCCGAAGGCGGCCCGGTCGGCGGCCACGTAGTTCTGGGCGGCGTTGTTCAGGTGCGCGACCCAATGGCCGACCAGGCCGTAGGCGCCGCTGACGGCGCGGAGCAGGGCGTGCTGCTCGTCGATGATCTTCTGGGTGGCGGTCGTGTCCGGATCCGAGAACGGCTTGTGGTGCAGGCTGCTCAGGTCGAGGCCCGGCGCGTACTGGTCGCGGTTGCCGGACGGGGTCGGCTTCGGTTTGGGCCGCCAGTCCTCGTCCATCTGCTCGGGCCTCTCCACCAGGAAGATCCAGCCCTCGGTGTTGAGGATCAGCCGGCGGAACGTGTCGAATCCGTCGACCTGGGTGCGCAGCTCGGTGAGGATGGTCTGCTCCACCGCCCGGATGTCGCTGGGCCTGACCTCGAAGTAGCTGGAGCTGGGTGACGTCGGAACGGGGTCCGGCTCAGAGGCCTCCTTGGGCCGCTGCCCGATCAGGTTCTCGCCGGTCAGCGAGAGCGCGTCACGGTAGCCGTCGGCCATCGCGAGTGTCGGGGTGGCCGGGGCCGCGGTGACGTAGTTGTCGCCGTACCCGGTACGGCCGGGGTCGTTCAGCTCGGCCATGATGGTCCTCCTCCGTACGCCACCGGTCAGGTGTCCTTGAGACCTTCGACGTTCGGGGAGCCGTTACCGAAGGCGGCCCGGTCGGCGGCCACGTAGTTCTGGGCGGCGTTGTTCAGGTGCGCGACCCACTGGCCGACGAGGGCGTAGGTGCCGCCGACGGCCCGCAGCAGCGAGTTCTGGGCGTCGATGATCTTCTGGGTGGACGCCGGGTCCGGGTCGGTGAACGCCTTGTGCGGCTCGCTGGTGTCGATGTTCCCGGACACCGCGTTGATCGACTCCTCCATGGTGATCTCGGTGTCGCCGAGGTACTCCGCATCCATGTGCCCCGGCTCCTGGACCAGGAAGATCCAGCCCTCGGTGTTGAGGATCAGCCGCCGGAACTTGTCGAACCCGTCGACCTGGGTGCGCAGCTCGGTGAGGATGGTCTGTTCCACCGCCCGGATGTCGCTGGGCTTGACCTCGAAGAAACTGGAGCTGGGAGCCGACGGCCCGGGCGGGGAGTTCCCGTCGGCGGGTTTCTGGCCGATCAAGTTCTCGCCGGTCAGCGACAGCGCGTCACGATAGCCGTCGGCCATCGCGAGTGTCGGGGTGGTCGGGCTCGCGGTGATGTAGTTGTCTCCGTACCCGGTACGGCCGGGATCGCTCAGCTCCGCCATCCTGCACTTGTACCAAGCCGGCCGGTGGCGGTCGACGTCCCTCTTCGCGTGACCAGACGGTGCCCACCGGCCGGTGTTAACTTCGGCGCCGGTCAGTCGGTTCAACACGAGGGGTGAGCCCGGATGTCTCCCACCGAATACAGTCCCGGGCCGACCGACCCGACGTACAGCTCGGCCGATGCGCCTGCCACCTACAACGACGGGCAGACCATCTACATCTACCCCGAGCAGGTCTGGAAGCAGACGTTCTACGTCGACGACCCGAACAAGACCCACACGACGATCGAGTCGCAGTACGGCAACATCCCCAACCTGATGCGCTTGATGGGACTCAACTTCAAGACCATCGCCGACACCTGGGACGAGCTGAAACTCTCCTGGGCCGGGGACTCCGCCGAGGCCGCCCAGGACCTCAACGAACAGCTCCAGCAGCTCCAGAACCGGCTGTGGGGCATGAAACTCACCGACCGGAAGGACCAGGACGTGCCCGGGGTGATCGGGCAGATGTGCGCGATCGCGGCCGGTGCGACGATCAACTACAGCCAGGCCGAGAACACCAACCAGCAGATGATGAGTGACCTGCGGGACCGGGTGACGGCCGAGGCCAAACCGGACGCCCCCATAACGAACGACAACATCACCGATCCGCCGGTCCTGCTCACCTACGGCGACAAACTGCCCAGCGCCCAGTGACCACGTACCACCCGGATCCGGAACTCCTCGACGCGCTCGCCACCGTCTGGGACAACAAGGCCACCGAGCTGGAGACCCTGGCCACCACCTCGCACGCGGGCTTCGCCGCCGACACCTCGACGATGGTCTGGCGCGGCAACGCCAAGAACGAGGCCTACGAGACCAGCGTGGCCATCTCGAACTCGGTCAAGAAGACCGCCACCGCCTGCCGGGAGTTCGCCAAGAGCCTGCGCGAGATGGCCGACGAGGTCCGTAAGAAGCTCGCCGAACTGGCGAAACAGGAGCTCAAGGCGTTCCTGATGGCGATCGTCGGCCTGATCCTCGGCATCGCCGTCGGTTTCGCCCTCGGTCCGCTGATCTCCAGCATGGCCGCCTGGCTGGCCGGTGCGCTGGCCCTCGCCTCCGAGATCGCCACGCTGGTGGCGACGCTCACCTTCGAGTTCGTGATCGGCTCGCTGGTCTACGGCGCGCTCCAGTTCGGTATGGACATGGCGTTCGAGGGCATCGCGGCCGCCGCCACCGGCACCGAGTTCCACATCGAGGGCAACGCCTGGCAGAGCGTGCTGATCGGCGGCCTCACCGGCGGCCTGTTCTCACTCAACCCGGCCAAGATCGGCGCGTTGCACAAGAACATCTGGAAGACGGGTGGCCCGTCCGTCACCCCACCGAAAGTGGACCCCGCACCCGCCCCGGTCACCAACAGCACCCCCGGCGGCGGCACCTTCACCCCCGTCGACCGGCCCGGCGGCGGCATCGGCCTGTCCAGCGCCGACGACATCCGGATCGACGTGGGCGGAGCCGGTGGACCCGGCACGATCCCCAAACTGGGCCCGGAGACCCCCGGCGTGGGCGCCCCCGGTGTCCGGCCCGGCGGCGGCGTCGTCCCCGAACCACCGCCCGCGATCAGCGCGAGTTCGTTCAACCGCACCGACCCGGCCGGCGGCGGACTGGGTACACCCGGCGTCGGCAACACCAGCCGCCCGCTGCCGCCACCCGGCACCGAGAACGCGCTCCTGCGGCCGCCGCCCGCCCGGCCCGGCAGTGTCGACGCCCCCGGCGTGGTCACCGGACCGCAGGGCCCGCCCCGCGTCAACCTGGACCGGCCCGTCGCGCCGGGTGGCGAGAACATCACCCCGCCGGTGGTCCGCGGCGAGAGCGGCGCCCCGGCGAACACCGGTGGCACGCCCGTCACCCAGCGCCCCACCCCGCCGCCGGCCACACCGGAGACCGCCACCGCGCCGCCGACGCCCGCCCCCGGCGGCCGGCC
>DATMVU010000318.1:0-3712 GCA_035562875.1 Actinoplanes sp.
TGGCCACCCGGGCCGGTGACCGGGCCGGCGAACTGCCCTACGGCCAGCGTCGCCTGGTCGAGATCGCCATGCTCCTCGCCGGTTCGTCGAACCTGTTACTGCTCGACGAACCCTGCGCCGGCCTGGCCCCGGACGACGTGGAACGGCTCGGCGCGGTGCTGCGCGCACTCCCTCCGGACCTGACGCTGATCCTGGTGGACCACCATCTGGACCTGGTCTGGCAGTTGGCGGACACCGTCACCGTGCTGCACCGCGGCCGCCACCTCTGCACCGGCACCCCGGACCAGGTACGCGCCGATCCGGCTGCCCGCGCGGCCTACCTGAGCCCGGCACCCTCCGGAGAGGCGGACCGGCCGGAGTCACCCGGACAGTCGCGTTCGCTGGAACAACCGGAGCCGGCCGGGCACTCGGGGGCCGTCGAACCGGGCCGGGGGAGAACGGCGCTGCGGGTCAGCGGGTTGCGGGCCGGTTACCGGGGCGCGCCGGTGCTCGACGAGGTGAACCTGGAGGTGGCCGCGGGTAGCGTGCACGCCCTGCTGGGCCGCAACGGTGCCGGTAAGACCACACTGCTCAATGCGCTCGGCGGCCTGCTGGAACCCGGTCCGGGCAGCCGGATCCAGGTCGGTGGGACGGACCTGCCGATCGGCCGCCCGTACCGGTTCGCCGGTCACGGTATCGCCCTGGTCCCGCAGGGCCGTCGCCTGTTCGCGCAGCTCACCGTGGGGGAGCAGCTGAGTCTGGCGGGCCGGTCCCGGGGCCGCCGGGCGACCGAACGGGTCCTCGCCCTGCTCCCGGCCCTGCGCGAGCTGACCCGGCGACGTCCCGGCCAGCTCTCCGGCGGCCAGCAGCAGATGCTGGCACTGGCCCGGGCGCTGCTCAGCGAACCGCGGGTCCTGCTGCTGGACGAGCCCAGCGAGGGCCTCGCTCCCGCCGTGATCACCTCGGTCGCCGAGGCCCTGACCCGGATCGCCGCCGAGGGGGTGGCGGTGCTGCTCGCCGAACAGAACGTGCGGTTCGCCCGCAGCGTCGCCGACCACGTCACGGTCCTCGACCGGGGCCGGATCGCACTGACCGCCCCGGCCTCGGAACTGTCCGGCGGCGACACCGAGCAGCTGTTGCACCAGCTGCTCGGCATCGCCGCCACTTGACGATTCCCGGGCGCCACTCACCGGATGGGTCCGGCGCCGTGGGCGGGTTCTACGTGGTGGGCTCGTTCACCGTGTCGCGGTCGACGGCGTCCCGGTCGGTCGACGGCCGATCCCGCGGACCGTCGCCCTCGTCGTCGCCCGTGCCGGACTGCAGCTGTGGCCGGCCCGGCCACCAGAACCGGTCGCCGGTCAGCGTCGCCAGGGCCGGGACCAGCACGGTCCGGACCAGCAGCGTGTCCAGCAGAACCCCGATGCCGACGATCACCCCGATCTGGGTGAGGGTCACCACCGGCAGCACCCCGAGCACCGCGAACACCGCCGCGAGCAGGATGCCCGCGCTGGTGATCACCGCACCGGTGACCGCGAGGGCGTGCACCATGCCGTCCCGGGTGCCGCGCAGCGGCGTCTCCTCCCGGGCCCGGGTCACCAGGAAGATGTTGTAGTCCACCCCGAGCGCGACCAGGAACAGGAACGAGAACAGCGGCACCGAGTTGTCCAGCGCCGGATAGTCGAAGACGTTCCGGAACAGCCACGACCCGGCTCCCAGCGACGCCACGAAGCTGACGACCACGGTGACCATCAGCAGCACCGGCGCGACGAGTGCCCGCAGCAGCGCGACGAGCACCAGGAACACCACGAGCAGGATCACCGGGACGATCACCGTCAGGTCGCGGCGGGCGGCGTCCCGGGTGTCCAGGGCGGTCGCGACAGTGCCCCCGACCAGGGCTTCGCCGTCCAGGCGCTCGCGCAGGTCCCGGATGGTGTCGAAGGCTTCGGCGGTATCTGGCGCGGCGACCAGGACGGCACTGATGCTGACCTGCTCGGCGGTCTGCTCGGCGACCCGGGCCTGGGCGACACCCTCGGTGCCGGACACGGTGGCCAGGACCTGCTCGGCCTTGGCCGGCTCGGTGAGGATCACCGCGGGACCGGCGGCCCCGGCCGGGAAGTACTTACTGAGCGTCTCCAGCCCGCGCACCGACTCGGCTTCGACCCGGAACTGCTCGGCCTGCGACAGCCCGACCTTGGTGCCCAGCCCGCCGAGCGCGAGCAGCCCGAGGACCAGCACCGACGCGGCGGCCACCACGATCGGGCGGTGCACCACACCACGGCCGACCCGGGCCCAGAAGCCCTTGCCGTCCTCCGGCCCGGCCTGGCCGACCCGCGGGATGAACGGCCAGAACAGGCCCCGGCCGCAGACCACCAGCGCGGCCGGCAGCACGAGCAGCGCGAAGATCGCAGCGATGGTGACACCGGCCGCCGCGGTCAGGCCGAGCGCGGTGTTGCTGCGCAGGCTGGCCAGGACCAGGGTGAGCAGTGCCAGCACGACGGTGCCCGCGCTCGCCGCGATCGCCGGCCCGGCCCCGCGCAGTGCCCTGCCCATGGCCTCGAAACGGTCGTCGTACTTGTGCAGCTCCTCCCGGTAGCGGGAGATCAGCAGCAGCGCGTAGTTGGTGCCGGCGCCGAACACCAGCACCGTGACGATGCCCGTGGTGGAACCGTTGATGGCCAGGTCGGTGTGCTGCGACAGGATCGCGATCATCTTCGCCGCGAGCTGGTCGGCGAACCCGACGACGAACAGCGGCACGACCCACAGGACCGGGCTGCGGTAGGTGATCAGCAGCAGGATCGTGACCACCACGACCGTGACGATCAGCAGCCGGGTGTTGGCGCCGCTGAAACTGTTCGACAGGTCGGCGCTGAACCCGGCCCCGCCGGTGACCTCGGCGGTCACCCCGGCCGGCAGCCCGGCGGACACCTTCTGCCGCAGCTCCTCGACCGCTGTGCTGGTGGCACTCGCGTCACCGGTGGCCGGCAGCGGCACCGACACGATCGCCGCCTTCCGGTCGGCGGACAGGATCGGCTGGCCCAGGCCCTGGACGGTGACCAGGTCGGTGTCGGCGAGCGCCTGCCCGCCCTTGGCGATCACGATCAGCGCCGGGTTGGTGCGACCGGACGGCAGCTCCCGCTGCAGCTTTGCGACCCGGGTCGACTCGGCCGAGGACGGCAGGGACGAGGTCGGGTCGTTGTCGGTCTCGGTGGAACCGGCGAACCCGAAGACGAGTCCGCCGAGCACCAGGGCCAACAGGAGCGTCGCCCATGCTCTCTTCATCGCAGCGTGCCCATATCTAGCGTGCCCCATATCTCGATATCTTCAAGGCAGAGAATCTTTACGATCGAGATTGTTCACGAACGGGAGGGGATCTGCAACACTTACACCCGTGGAAGGATCAGAGACCGCAGAACGTGGGCGGTTGCGCAGGGAACTGGTCGACCTGCTGAACGCGTACAACAACGAGGCGCAGCACATCGGGCACGCCTTCGCCAGCCAGCACCGCCTGCACGCCACCGACATGCACGCCCTGCTCGCCGTCATGCAGGCCGAACGGCGCGGCGCCCCACTCACCCCCGGCCGGCTCGGCGAGAACATCGGCCTCACCTCCGGCGCCACGACCGCCCTGATCGACCGGCTCGAACGCGGCGGTCACCTGCGCCGATCCCGGGAGAGCGCCGACCGGCGGGTCGTGCACCTGCGTTACGCGGACGCCGGGATGGCCCTCGCGCTG
>DATMVU010000319.1:0-11723 GCA_035562875.1 Actinoplanes sp.
CAGCGCGGCGGCCACCCGGTCGGCCCGGCCGGGCGCGGTACCGAAGTCGGCGGCCGCGTTCCAGGCGTCGGCGCTCCGGCTGGCGGCCGGGGTGCCCGGATCGACCAGCCGGTGCACACCCAGCTCGTTCTCGACGGTGAGCAGCAGCGTTCCGCCCGGCCGTAACGACCGTTGCAGGATCCGGACCGATTCGATCCAGTCCAGCGGGGTGTCCTCCGGCGAGCAGAGGCGGCCGACCCCGTCGAAGGCGATCACCGTGTCGTACCGGTCCGCGTCGGTCAGCTTGGACAGCGTGCCGCAGAGCACCGTGACGTCGGGCATCCGTTCGGCGTCCGGCCGGGACCGGAGCAGGCAGGTGACCTCGCGTTTGTCGGCCAGGGCCCGGACCAGCCCGGCGTCGTGCGGTCCGGCGACCAGCACCCGGATGCCGGTGGGCAGCCGGTCGAGCAGGTGCCGGTAGAGGGAGCCGCCGGCGGGCGGGTGTTCCTCGGCGTACTCCGGCATCTCACCGCCGATCATCGTGATCACGTCGGCCAGCCCAGGATCGCGCGCAGTTCGGCGGGTGACGCCAGGTGGCCGTCACCCAGTTCGGCCAGCACCGTGGTCCGGGCCCGTTCCGGGTCGGGGGTGGTGCCGTGCAGTTCCGGCCAGTCCCGGCGGATCCGGTCCGGGGTGGCGGTGTCCTCCCGGTCCAGGTACATCGGGTCGCCGTAGACCGCCGGTTCACAGCCGGCGGCGGTGCCGTACAGGATCGCGGTGCTCAGCCGGTTCGACGCCACCCGGCGGTGGCTGCGCAGCTCGGCGAGCTGGTTGTGCAGGAACCGGCCGTCGGTGCGCATCCGCATGTATCCCCGGTAGCCGTGGCAGATGACCCGGCCGGACTTCTCGTAGAGCGCCCGGATCCGGCTGTCCTCGAACTCGTTCCAGTACAGACAGAAGGTGATCGGCCCGTTCTCGGTGGCGACGATCTCGTCGATCAGCCGGTGATGGTCCCCGCTGACCTTCTGCCCCTCCCAGCCGTGGAACGGGTACCAGATCGTCCCCTCCCGAGGCGTGTCCGGAGGCGGCTCGGCCAGGGATCGCAGCAGGTAGAGGAAGGGGGCGCCGATCACCGTGGCCAGTGGGCGGTTCATCGACCAGGCACGGCGGCGGGTCCGCTCCGACCACACGAAGATCGGCAGGCCGGGCGCGTACGGGGTACCCGCGCCCAGCCCGTCCACCACGTTCCAGCCGTGCTGCAGATATCCCTCGACCCGGGGCGGGGCCGCCGGGTCGAGTCCGCAGTACTCGGCGAGAACGTGGGCGTGGCCGTAGAAGTGGTTGCCGTGGTGCACCGGTCAGCTCCCGAGGATCCCGCGCAGAGCTTCGACGACGCGGTCCTGGTCACTGTCGGTGAGGTCGGCGAAGAGCGGCAGGGACAGTTGCTCGGCGTAGTAGGCCTCGGCGTTGGGGCACAGTCCCCGCCGGTAGCCGAGGTCCTCGAAGACCGGGTGCCAGTACACCGGGATGTAGTTGACCTGCACCAGGATGCCGTCGGCACGCATCCGTTCGAACACCTCACGGCGGCGGCCGTCCAGGATCCGGACCGGATAGAGGTGCCGCATCGCGTCCACGTCCGTGCCGTGCACCGGCAGGCGCAGTCCGGGCACGTCGGCGAGCAGTCCGTCGTAGCGGGCGACCAGCTCCTGCCGCCGGGCCTTGAACGCCGCGAGCCGTTTGAGCTGGGAGCTGCCCAGGGCGCAGAGCACGTCGGGCAGCCGGTAGTTCAGGCCGAACTCGTGTACCTCCTGGTGCCACGCGCCCTCGTCCGGGTACCGCATCCTCGCCCGGTCCCGGACCAGCCCGACGGTCCGGAACTCGCGCAGCCGGGTGACCAGTTCGGGCCGGATCGAGGCGATCGCCCCGCCCTCGGCGGTGGTGAGGTTCTTGGTCGGGAAGAACGAGAACGTGGTCAGGTCGGCGAGTGTGCCGACCGGCCGGCCCCGGTACGTCGACCCGATCGAGTGCGCGGCGTCGCCGAGCAGGTACGCCCCGGCCCCGTCAGCGATCTTGCGGAGCCGGTCGTAGTCGGCCGGCACTCCCGCGTAGTCGACCGCCGCGATGACCTTGGTGCGGTCGCTGACCACGGCCTCGACAGCGGCCGGGTCGATGTTCGCGGAGTCCTCCTCGACGTCCGCGAACACCACCTTCGCGCCGAGCATGGCCGCGCCCGAGGCGGTGGCCACGAACGTCATCGGCGTGGTGACGACCTCGTCCGGAGAAGAGACGCCCGCCGCCGCGTAGGCGGCGTGCAGAGCTGTGGTCCCGTTCGTCACGGTGACGCACGGGGCGCCAGCGACCTCCTCCAGCAAGGACTCGAACTCGGCGACCCGGGGCCCGGTGGTCAGCCAGTCGCTGCCCAGGGCTTCGACCACCGCGTCCACATCGGAGGAGTCGATGGACTGTCGTCCGTACGGCAGCATCAGGACTCCGCGAGCAGTTCGCGCATCTCGTCGACCGAGAGCCACAGGTCGTTGTTGTCCGAGCGGTAGTTGAAGCCGTCGGCGACCTCCTCGCCACCCTCCGGCGACTCGTAACCCCAGCTCGCCACCACCGGCTGGACCACGTAGCGGTCCTTGAAGCGCAGCGTGCGGCGGCTGTCGTCGGCGGCGATCATCTCTTCGTGCAGCTTCTCGCCGGGACGCATGCCCATCTCGTGGGTGGCGGCACCGGGGGCGACGGCCTCGACCAGGTCCATGATCCGCATGCTGGGGATGCGCGGGACGTACAGCTCGCCGCCCTGCATCACGTCGAAGGAGTCGACGACGAACTTCACCGCGGCGTCCAGGGTGATCCAGAACCGGGTCATCCGCTTGTCGGTGATCGGCAGGCTCTTGCCCTCTTCGGCGAGCTTGCGGAAGAACGGGACCACCGAGCCGCGGCTGCCCATCACGTTGCCGTAGCGGACCACTGCGAGCCGGGTCGGGTGGGTGGCGGCGTAGTGGTTGCCGGCGATCACGATCTTGTCAGCGGCCAGCTTGGTCGCGCCGTACAGGTTGATCGGGCTGGACGCCTTGTCGGTGGAGAGCGCGACGACCTTCTTGACGCCGGCGTTGATGGCCGCGTCGATCACGTTCTGGGTGCCGTTGATGTTCGTCGCGACGAACTCCGACGGGTTGTACTCGGCGGTGTCGACCTGCTTGAGGGCGGCCGCGTGCACCACGTGGTCGATGCCGTGCATGGCCCGGGCGAGACGCTTCTCGTCCCGGATGTCGCCGATGAACATGCGCAGGCGGGGGTCGTCGCCGAACATCTGGCGGACCTCGTACTGCTTCAGCTCGTCACGAGAGAACACGACGATGCGGGCCGGGTCGAGGTGGGTCAGTGCATACCTCAGAAATGCCTTGCCGAAGGAACCGGTCGAGCCGGTGACAAGGATCGAGGAGCCGGCGATTTCAGACAAGGTTTTCTCCGCGGGGTTCAGCTGCAGGGCGGGTACGAGCCGGAAGCATAACCAGCAGAATCGCTATTTCCAGCAACGCGGCAGAATGCCAAATTCAGTTCATTTCCAGTTCAGTCGGGATTGGCCCCCACGACCGGGAAGCTGCGGGAAGGTAGAACTCCTCTGATCACCCCACCCTGGAGTAAACCCGTGACTGAGCTGCAGAGACTACGCGAGGCGTTCCGTACCGCCCTCGATCTTCCGGCGGACGCCCCCGTGGACGACCTGCGCTACCAGGACAACGAGAAGTGGGATTCCCTCGCGCACATGTCACTCGTCGCGACCATTGAAGATGAATTCTCGGTAATGATTGACACCGACGACGTCATCGATATGTCCAGCTTCAAGGAGGCCGTGCGAATCCTCGGTAAATACGGGGTGGACGTCAAGTGAGTGTCGCCCTCGTGACGGGTGCGTCTCGCGGCATCGGCCGGGCCGTCGCGCACCGCCTCGCCGAGCAGGGCGTCGACCTGGTGCTGCACGGCCACGGCCCGGACGCCGTCGCGGTTGCCGCCGCCGAACTGTCCGGCAGGTTCGGGGTCACCGTCGTGCACGCGGCAGGTGACATCGCCGACCCGGCGACCAGTAAGGCACTGGTCCGGCTGGCCTTCGAGACGTTCAAGCGGCTGGACGCGCTGGTGGTCAACGCCGGCACCCACGCGGCCGGGATGCTCGGGATGACCCCGGACACGACAGTCGATCGGCTGTTCGCGGTGAACGCGGCCGGTGCGGCGCACACCCTGCAGAACGCGGTCCGGCTGCTCGCCCGCGCGCAGAACCCGGCGGTGGTGCTCACCGCTTCGATCACCGGCACGCACGGAATCGCCGGTCAGGCCGTCTATGCCGCCTCCAAGGCCGCCGTGATCGGGCTGACGAAGTCGGCGGCCAAGGAACTCGGACCGCGCGGCATCCGGGTCAACGCGGTCGCGCCCGGCTTCATCGCCACCGACATGCTGGACACCCTTGACGAGACCGGTCGCGCCGAGCGGATCGCGGACACCGCGCTCGGCCGGCTCGGCACCGCCGAGGAGGTCGCCGACGTGATCGCCTTCCTCCTCTCCGACCAGGCCCGATTCGTCACCGGCCAGGTGATCGGGGTCGACGGGGGACTGACGCTGTGAACCTGCTCCACCCGTCCGCGACAGTTGTCGACGCGGCCACCGGCGAGACGCTCACCACCGATCTGATCGACGCGGCCGAGCGGGAACTGCCCACCGAGTCGCCGGTCTTCCTGGCGATGACCACGACAGTGCAGTCGATCGCGACCTATCTGGCCGCGTTGCGTGCCGGCCGGCCGGTTCTCCTGCTCGATCCGGAGATCGACCAGACCGCGCTGCGGCAGAGATTCACCACCGGCGAGGTGCACCCCGATCTGGCGCTGCTGCTCACCACCAGCGGCTCGACCGGCGACCCGAAACTCGTCAGGCTGTCCCGGGACGCGGTGCTCGCCAACGCGGAGCAGGTGGCCGACAGCCTCGGCATCACCGGTGACGACGTCGCGATCACCACACTGCCGCTCTTCTACTCGTACGGCCTGTCGGTCCTGCACTCGCATCTGCTCCGCGGCGCGACAGTGGTCCTGGAGCGGACCGGGATCATGCAGAAGGACTTCTGGACCGCGGTGAACGAGCACCGGGTGACGTCGATGGCGTTCGTCCCGTCGCAGTACGAGATGCTGCGCCGGCTGCGGTTCGACCCGGCGAGGTACCCGTCGGTGCGGACCCTCACCCAGGCCGGCGGCCGGTTGCGGACCGAACTGGTGACCGAGTTCGCCGCCAAGACGGACCGGTTCTTCGTGATGTACGGCCAGACCGAAGCTGCGCCCCGGATGGCCTGCCTGCCCTTCGACCGACTGACGGAGAAGCTCGGTTCGGCCGGGGTGGCGATGCCCGGCGGGACGTTCACGATCGAGGACGGCGAGGTCGTCTATCGCGGACCCAACGTCATGATGGGGTACGCCGAGACCGCCGCCGACCTGATCCGCGGTGACGACCAGGGCGGCGTGCTGCGCACCGGTGACCTGGGCCGACTGGACGAGGACGGCTTTCTGTTCATCACCGGCCGGCTCAAACGGATCGCCAAGGTCTTCGGCGTCCGGATCAACCTGGACGACGTGGAGCGCGAGTTCCCGGTCGCGGCCGTGGCCGGCGACGACAAGCTGCACGTCTTCACCCGGGAGGCGGACACCCGCGCGCTCCGCACCAAGATCTCCGAGTGGCTGGGCACCCACTTCACCGGTGTCGACGTGCGGACCATCGAAGCGGTGCCGCTGCTGCCGAACGGCAAGACCGACTACCGCGCCCTGGAGGCATCGCTGTGAGTGTCTTCACCCTTCCGCAAGCCGAGAAGGAAGCGCGGCTACTCGCCGAGCTGTCCACGCTGACCGATTTTCATCGGGCCAACTGCGAGCCCTACGACCGCATTCTGAACGCGTCCGGCTACCGGAGCGCGTCCAGCGTCGAAGAGTTGCCGTGGCTGCCGGTCCGGCTGTTCAAGACGCTCGAACTCAAGAGCATCCCGGACGACGAGGTCTTCAAGGTCCTCACGTCCAGCGGTACCACCGGTGACGTCAGCAAGATCTATCTGAACAAGGCGGCCGCCGCCGAACAGCAGAGGCGGCTCGCCGCCACGGTACAGACCGTGCTCGGCCCGAAACGCCTGCCGATGATCCTGGTCGACACCAAGGCGATGCTGAAGGACCGCCGCTCGTTCAGCGCCCGGGGCGCCGGCGTGCTCGGCATGTCCACTTTCGGCCGGGACCACGTGTGGGCGCTCGACATGGACGGCCAGGTGGATCTGGCGGCGCTGCGCGGCTTCCTGGAGAAGCACGGCGACCAGCCGTTCCTGATCTTCGGGTTCACCTTCCTGGTCTGGCTGCACCTCTACGAGGTCGCGCTGGAGCACGGGCTGGACCTGAGCAACGGCGTCCTGATCCACTCCGGCGGCTGGAAGAAGCTGATCGACCAGGCCGTCTCCCCGGACGAGTTCCGCAAACGTCTGGCGAGTGTCGGCCTGACCCGGGTGCACAACTACTACGGCATGGTCGAGCAGATCGGGACGATCTTCCTTGAGGGCCCGGACGGTGGTTCGCTGTACTGCCCGGACTTCGCGGACGTCGTGGTTCGTGACCCGGAGACCTGGGCGGAGCTACCGCCCGGGAAACCGGGACTCCTGGAGGTAGTGAGCACCCTGCCCACCTCCTATCCCGGACACGTGCTCCTCACCGAGGACCTCGGTGTGGTGCACGGCATCGACGACGGCGACTGGCCCGGCAAGCGCTTCTCGGTGCTCGGCCGGCTGCCCCGCGCCGAGGCACGGGGCTGCTCGGACACGTACAGGAGCGCGGCATGAGGTTTCGTTTCGGTCTTGAAGGCGATCTCACGGCTCCGTCGGACGATCGGCTCACCGTGGGTGATCCGCGGGTCGTCGACTTTCTCGCGAAGCTGGCCCGGAAGCTGCTCGCGCCGGCGGTGGCCCGGCAGTACCCGGAGCTGGGGTCGCTCGGCTACTTCCTGCGGCCGGCCGAACTGCACCGGGCGGTCGCCGCGATGCAGCGTACCGACGCCATGGTCTTCCCCCGGGGGAACGTCTTCCACCTGCCACCGGCCAATGTGGACACCATCTTCGTCTACTCGTGGGCGCTGTCCGCGCTGGCCGGCAACCACAACATCGTCCGGATCTCGTCCCGGTCGGCGGGTGCGGCAGAGGTCATCCTGGACGCGCTGAACCAGACCGAGGCCGACCCGGTGATCGGCCGGACCCAGAAGATGGTGACGTACGGCCACGACGACTCGATCACGGCGGCGCTCAGTAGGTGGTGTGACCTGCGGGTGATCTGGGGCGGTGACAGGGCTGTCGACACGATCCGTAAGCAGCAGCTACGGCCGTCCGCCCGGGACCTGACCTTCCCGGACCGTACGTCCTGGGCCGTCCTGTCCGTCCCCGGCTGGGAGGCCGCTGACCCCGCCGCCCGCAAGGCCGCCGCGGTCGGGTTCGCCAACGACGCCTACTGGTTCGACCAGGCCGCCTGCTCCTCGCCACGCACCGTGTTCCTGGTCGGTGCGGGCGACCCCGCAGCGGTCCGGGCCGAGTTCCTGGACCTGCTGCTCGACGTGGTCGACAAGCGGGGCTGGACGGTGGACGCGGCGATGGCCGTGGAGAAGCGGGTCAACGCGTACGAGCTGGCCGCGACCGGGGCCGCCACCGCCGTGGACTTCCCGGACAACCGGCTGACCGCGGTGACCCTGACCGGGCCGGAGGCGGTGCCACGCCGGTGGATCGGGGCGGGCGCCTTCCCGTTCGCCGAGGCCGGCTCACTGCTCGACCTGGTCCCGGCGATGAACCGGCAGGACCAGACGGTCAGCCATTTCGGGTTCACCGAGGACGAGCTGCGGGCCTTCGCCACCGAGCTGGGTGGCCGGGGAGTGGACCGGATCGTGCCGTTCGGGTCGGCACTGACCTTCGGGGCGATCTGGGACGGCTACGACCTTCCGGCCGAATTCACCAGGCTCACCACGCTGTACACATAGGTGATTGCCGACGTCGCGTCGGGAGCGTACCGTCCCGGCCATGACAACCATCAATAACCGGCTCACGGGGGCGCTGGCCGTGACCACGGCGGCGTTGGTCGGTATCGCCGGGACCGCGGTCCCGGCGAACGCGGCGGCAGCGGCCAAGCCCGGCTCGGCCGGGCTCGGTGACCGGCTCTATCCCCGGCTCGGTAACGGCGGATACGACGTCACCAACTACAACCTTCGCCTGTTGCACCCGGCGAAGAACCCGAATCAGCAGGTCAGCGGCAGTGTGACGATCTCCGCGGTCGCCACCCAGAGCCTCTCCCGTTTCAACCTGGACTTCGCCGGCAACAGTGTCGGCGCGGTCTGGGTCAACGGCAAACCCGCCAAGTTCGCCCGCTCCGGCGAGGAACTGGTGATCACCCCGGCGAGCTACCTGCCGAAGGGCAAGGCGTTCCGGGTGGCGGTCAACAACTTCACCGCCACCCCGGTCTCGGCGACCAGTGGTGAGCCCGAGGGCTTCATCGCCACCAGGGACGGCACCGTACTGGCCGGCCAGCCGGACACCGCGCACAACCTGTTCCCGAGCAACGACCACCCGCGGGACAAGGCGAGGTACACCATCTCGGTGACCGTCCCGGCCGGCTGGAAGGCGGTGGCCAGCGGCAAGCACGTCAAGACCAGCACCGCCGGCGGCTACACCACCTCGACGTACCGCGAGGCCAAGCCGATGGCCAGCGAACTGGCCCAGATCGTGGCCGGCGACTTCGTGGTGCAGAACCGCGCGGCGGTCGGCGGCGTGCCGATTCGGGACGTCTTCCCGCGCCGGCTGGCGAGCAAGCTGTCCGGCAAGGCCGCCGTCGAGCGCAAGCAGATGGCCTGGCTGACCAAGAAGGCCGGGCCGTACCCGTTCGAGAACTACGGGTCGCTGGTCATCGAGGCGGACCTGGGCTTCGCCCTGGAGACCCAGACCCTCTCGCTGTACGACACCAACGTGTTCGGCCTGCCGAGCTACGTCCTCAACCCGATCATGGCGCACGAGCTGGCGCACCAGTGGTACGGCAACAGTGTCGCCCCGGCGGTCTGGAGCGACGTGTGGCTGAACGAGGGCCACGCGACCTGGTACGAGCTGCTCTACGCCAGTGACACCAAGACCTTCAAGAAGTACACCGGCTTCGCGAACCGGGAGGCGTACTTCAAGGCGGTCTACCGGCTCGGTGACCGGTTCCGTACCCAGTACGGCCCGGTGGCGAAGCCGAAGAACGCGAAGTCGGTGTGGAACGTCTTCAACCCGAACGTCTACGACGGTGGCGCGCTCGTCCTCTACGCCCTCCAGCAGAAGATCGGCGCGAAGAAGTTCGCCAAGCTGGAGAAGGAGTGGGCGAAGAAGTACCGCGGCAAGTCGGCCTCCTCGGCCCAGTTCATCGCGCTGGCCTCGAAGGTGGCCGGGCAGAACCTCAAGCCCTTCCTGACCAAGTGGCTGTACGGCAAGAAGACGCCGGCCATGCCCGGTCACAGCAGCTGGAAGGCGCTGTCGGCCTCGTCCGCCACCGCCGCCACGGCCGCCGACGCGCTGGTGTTCCCGAACCGGGCGCACCTGCTGAGCGGACACCAGCACTGAAGTAGGTAGGGATAACCCCACCTCGGAACGGGCGGTCCACCGGATCGCGCCGGGTGGGTGCCGGGAAATAGCGTCTGTGGCATGACCACCACGTACGCCGACCCGGCACCCGCCCGGGGCAAGCTTCGCCAGTTGGGCATCGACACGCAGTACGTGCTGCTCGGCTTCCCGCTCGCTCTGATCACACTCATCGTCGGTCTGACCGGTTTCGGGCTCGGCGTCGGGCTCTCGGTCATCTGGGTCGGCCTGCCGATCCTGGTCGGCACCCTGATGTTCGCCCGCGGGCTGGCCGTCACCGAACGGGCCCGGATCGGTCCGGTCCTGGGCCGGAAGGTCCCGCACCCGCCGTACCGGAAGGTGCACGGCGAGGGGGTGCTGCGCCGCACGCTCGGCCCGCTGATGGACGTGCAGTCCTGGCTCGACCTGCTGCACGGAGTCTTCCGCCTGGTGCCGAACGTCCTCGGTTTCTGCTTCGTGATCGTCTGGTGGGCGGGCGCCATCGCGGGCCTGCTCTACCCGTTGTACGACTGGGCCCTGCCGCACCACGAGAACAACTACGAGCTGCACGAACTGCTCGGCTTCCAGGACACCATGACCACCCGGATCTTCTTCAACGTCAGCGTCGGGATCTTCTTCGCCGGCACGCTCTACTGGGTGGTCCGCGGGGCGGCGCTGATGGAGGCGTACTTCGCGAAGGGTCTGCTGAACGGCGCCTTCGACCTGCGGATGCAGGTGGCCGCCGCCGAGGAGGCCCGCGACCTGGCCCAGCGGCAGAAGGCGGCGGCGGTGTCCGCCGAGGCGGTGGCGCTCCGCCGGCTGGAGCGAGACATCCACGACGGCCCGCAGCAGCGGCTGGTCCGGCTGGCGATGGATCTGGGCCGGGCCGAGCAGCAGTTCGAGAACGACCCGGAACGGGCCCGTGCCATCGTCGCCGAGGCACTCGCCCAGACCCGGGAGACCCTGGACGAGCTGCGCGCCCTGTCCCGCGGCATCGCCCCGCCGATCCTGGTCGACCGCGGCCTGCAGGCGGCACTCACCGCACTGGCCGGCCGCTGCACCATCCCGGTGGACCTGGACACACCCCCGCTGGAGCGGCTGGACCCGGCCGTCGAGTCGACCGCGTACTTCGTGGTGGCCGAGGCGCTCACCAACGTCGCCAAGCACAGCCACGCCAGCGAGGTGCAGGTCAGCGTGCAGCGGATCGCCACCGGCCTGATCGTGACGGTCAGCGACGACGGGGTGGGCGGCGCCAGCCTGGCGAAGGGCCACGGCCTGGCCGGCCTGGACGACCGGGTGCGGGCGGCCGGAGGTGTGCTCGCGGTGGACAGCCCCGTCGATGGCGGGACGCGGCTCACGGCGGCGCTACCACTACCCCTCTAGAAACCCGTGGATCTGACAGCATGGCGGCATGCGGGTGGTCATAGCCGATGATGCGGTGCTGTTGCGGGAGGGCCTGATCCGGCTCGTCGAGGAGAACGGTCACACCGTCGTCTCGGCAGTCGGGGACGGCCCTTCCCTGGTCGAAGCGATCAAGGAACATCGCCCGGACGTCTCCATCGTGGACGTCCGGATGCCGCCGTCACACACCGACGAGGGGCTGCGGGCCGCTGTCGAGGCGCGGACCGCGGTGCCGGGCAGCCCGATCCTGGTGCTCTCCCAGTACGTCGAGGTGTCGTACGCCGATGATCTTCTGGCCGACCGTCGTGGGGCGGTCGGCTATCTGCTCAAGGACCGGGTCTCGGTGGTCGCCGAGTTCCTGGACGGGCTGAAACGGGTCGCCGAGGGTGGCACCGTGCTCGACCCCGAGGTGGTCGCCCAGTTGCTGGTCCGGCGCCGGCGGGACGATCCGCTGCGCGTCCTGACCCCGCGCGAGCGACAGGCGCTGACGCTGATGGCCGAGGGCATGTCGAACACCGCCATCGCCCGCAAGATGGTGGTCACCGACGGCGCGGTGGAGAAGCACGTCCGCAACATCTTCACCAAGCTCAATCTGCACCAGGACGAGGAGCAGCACCGGCGGGTCCTCGCGGTGCTGGCCTACCTGCAGACGTAGTAGGGCTAGCACTACCGCGGATCCGGGTGTCCGCCATATCGAGGTCGAGTCGCC
>DATMVU010000320.1:0-7431 GCA_035562875.1 Actinoplanes sp.
GACCGGCCGGTCGGTGTGTGCGGCCAGGTAGGGCTGCATCAGCGTGCCCCACTCCGCGTACTGGGTGAAGACGAGTGCCTTGTCCCCGTCGGAGATGATCTCGTCGGCCAGTTCCTCCAGCCGGGCCAGTTTGCCGGACCGCCCGGGCAGCCGGGAACCGTCCTTGAGCAGGTGCGCCGGATGGTTGCAGACCTGTTTGAGTTTCATCATCGCGGCGAGCACGTTGCCGCGCCGCTGGATGCCCTCGCTGCTCTCGATCTCGGCCATCATGTCCTCGACCACTGCCTGGTAGAGGGTGGCCTGCTCGGGGGTGAGCGAGCACCACACCTTCATCTCGTTCTTCTCCGGAAGGTCCGAGATGATGCTCTTGTCGGTCTTGAGGCGCCGCAGTACGAACGGACCGGTGGCCCGTTTGAGGGCGGCTGTCGCGTCCTCGTCCTGCCGGTTCTCGATCGGCTCCTGGAAGCGGCGGCGGAACCGTTTCGCCGGGCCCAGCAGACCGGGATTGCAGAAGTCCATGATCGACCAGAGTTCGGCGAGATGGTTCTCCACCGGCGTACCGGTCAGGGCCAGCCGGGTCCGGGCCGGGATCGCCCGGACCGCCTGCGACTGCCGGGTCCCGCTGTTCTTGATCGCCTGTGCCTCGTCGCAGACCACCCGAGTCCAGTTCACGCTGCGTAACGTCTCTAGATCACGCAGCGCAGTTCCGTAGGTGGTGAGGATCAGGTCCGCATCGGCCACCGCGGTGTCGAACTCCTCGTCCCGGCGCCGGGTCCCGCCGTGGTGCACGTAGACCCGCAGCTCCGGCGCGAACCGGCCGGCCTCCTTGACCCAGTTGCTCACCAGCGACATCGGGCAGATCAGCAGAGTCTTCGACGGCTGGTCGGTGAGCAGCAGCGACAGCGTCTGCGCGGTCTTGCCGAGGCCCATGTCGTCGGCCAGGATCCCGCCCAGTCCGAGCCGGCCGAGGAAGTTCAACCACGACAGGCCCCTTTCCTGGTACGGCCGGAGAGTCCCCTGGAAACCGTCGGGTGTCGGCAGCGGAGTGAGTCGCTCGGCCGCCTGCCCGGACAGCAGATCACCCAGATCGCCGTCGGCGTCCACCTCGACGAGCGGTAGATCCTCCTCGCCGCCGTCGACGACCTGCCGCAGCACCTCGCCCGCTGTCAGTTCGCCCTCGCGCCGCCGGCCGACCGCCTTGAGTGCGGCCTTGAGCTGCCGGTCGTCGAGTTCCACCCACTGGCCACGCACCCGGACCAGCGGAATCTTGGCGCGTGCCAGCTCGGCCAGTTCCTCGGCGCTCACCACCCCGTCGCCGATCACCAGGTCCAGCCGGAAGTCGACGAGCTGCTCCAGTCCGAACCCGGAGTCGGCGACGGCCCGGGACGCACCAGCCTTCGACTTCGGTTTCGACCGGGTGGTCAGTTTGAGACCCACCGCCTTGCGCCCGGCCCAGGACGGCAACTGCACCCCGAATCCGGCCGCCTGCAGCAGCGGAGCCGTCTGCCGGAGGAATTCGAAGGCCTCCCCGGTGGTCAGGGGCATCGCCGCCGGACGCTGTTCGAGCAGGGCGATGTGCAGCAGCGGGAACAACCGGACCGCCCGTCCGAGCCCGGCGAGCAACGTCTCGTCCGGCTGCCGGGGAAGACCCGGGAAGCGCTCGCCCTCCCACAGGGCACGGGCCGGTAGATAAAGACCGGGATCCTCGGCCGACTGCAGGGCGAACTCCAGCGCCCACTCGTCGGAGTCCTCACCGGGCTCGATCAGCCGGAAGCTCACCCGGATCGGGCCGTTCGCCTCGTTCGCCGCCCGCATCCAGTCGTCGAGGGCCCGCCGCAGGTCACGCAGGTCGGCGTCGGCCGCCCCGGGCAGGGCCGGGTCGCCGGTCAGCGCGGACAGCCAGCGATCGGGCAGAGCCGCTTTCGGGCCGGGACGCTGACCCACCATGATCCGGTCCGGCATCACCGAGCGGGCCGCGCTGTCCAGCATCGATTCGAGAGCGTCCCGGATCGTACGGCCGAGGGGCTGGCCCTCGCCGTAGGCCCGGACCACCGGTGGCATCCCGGCCGCGAAGTCCTGGAACGTCGTGCTGTCCGACCCGGTGATGACCGGTCGCCAGCGGGCCGCCGGAACCCCCGCCTCGGTCACCAACTGTGGCAGCATCCGCCCGCGCCGGGCCAGGTCACACGCGTATCCGGCGAGCAGGCCCAGGTACCGCAGCGATGGCCCGGCGATCCACGACTGATCCGGATCGGGGCCGGCGAGCCGTCCGAGCACCTCCAGCGCGTCAGCGGCCGGCACGGTGAGCGCCGGAACCGTCCAGGTCGTCAGTCTGACCCCGCGGGCCGTCGTGTCGAGTCCGGTCTCCGGCGACGGCACCGGGCCACGGGCGGTACTCGGCAGTGTGAGCTGGACCGGCTCGGAGCGTCCCGCCTCGATCATCGATCCGGGGTCCGGGGCGGCGAACGGGTGCGGTCGTGACCGGGCCCGGGAGGTGGTGGTCGAGGGCAGTGCCGGATCCTCGGCCCAGATGATCAACCGGCTGGGCGACCACGCCCCGTGGACTACGAGCACCCGCCGAGGATATCCGCCGTGACCCGCGCCGCTGACGATCAGGATGGCGTGGACGTACGCTTCAGTTCGTGACCGCGAACCCGGAGATCGACAGCATCCTGCAGCGCGGAGCCGACGGCGGGCGCATCACGCCCGAGGAGGCCCTGCTCCTCTACACCGAGGCCCCGTTCCATGCGCTGGGCGAGGCGGCCGACGCGGTCCGGCGACGGCGTCACCCCGAGGGCATCGTCACCTACCTGATCGACCGCAACATCAACTACACGAACGTCTGCGTGACGGCGTGCAAGTTCTGTGCCTTCTTCCGGGCGCCCAAGCACAAGCAGGGCTGGGCGCACCCGATCGAGGAGATCCTGCACCGGGCCGGTGAGGCGGTCGAGCTGGGCGCCACCCAGGTGATGCTGCAGGGCGGTCACCACCCCGATTTCGGAGTGGCGTACTACGAGAACCTCTTCTCCTCGGTGAAACAGGCGTTCCCGCAGCTCGCCATCCACTCGATCGGCCCCAGCGAGATCCTGCACATGGCCAAGGTCGACGGCGTCTCCATCGAGGACGCGGTGCTCCGGATCAAGGCCGCCGGCCTGGACTCGATCGCCGGTGCCGGTGCCGAGATGCTGCCGGAGCGGCCGCGTAAGGCGATCGCGCCGCTCAAGGAGAGTGGTGCCCGCTGGCTCGAGGTGATGGCGATCGCCCACCGGCACGGGCTGTCCTCCACCGCGACCATGATGATGGGCACCGGCGAGACGAACTTCGAGCGGATCGAGCACATCCGCATGATCCGCGAGGTGCAGGACCTGGCGGTGGCGAACGGCTACTCCGACGTCTCGGTCGAGCAGTCACACGAGGTCGGTGGGTTCCGGGCCTTCATCCCGTGGACCTACCAGCCGGAGAACAACCACCTGAAGGGCCGGACCCAGGCCTCGACGATCGAGTACCTGCGCTTCATCGCGGTCTCCCGGCTGTTCTTCGACAACATCTCGCACCTGCAGGCGTCCTGGCTGACCACCGGTAAGGAGGCCGGTCAGCTCTCACTGCACATGGGTGTCGACGACCTGGGCTCGATCATGCTGGAGGAGAACGTGATCTCCTCGGCCGGCGCCAAGCACCGGTCGAACCTCCAGGAGCTGATCACCATGATCCGTACCGCGGGACGCATCCCGGCCTGGCGTGACACCTGGTACGAGCACCTGGCCGTGCACCACACGCCGGCCGACGACCCGACCGACGACCGGGTGATGTCGCACTTCTCCTCGATCGCGATCGCCGGGGGCGGCCGCAAGGCCCTACCGCTGGTCGACGCGAGTTAGAAGTGGCCTCTTCGGGGGTGGCACTCGTCCGTTCGGCCAGGTTCGGATCGTCGGACCGACGAGGCCGGGTTGCTCCTTCGTAACGAGCCCGCCGGTTGGCTGTACCGACTCGATTCCGCTGGTTACGTTGCCTGTGTAAGGCCTTGGTAACTCAGATACGTCGCCTGTCGCGGTCAGCGCCCGGTGACGAGCAGTCGGACCCGACCGATGGCGGTCGTATATATAACGCACAAGGCGCGGGCGGGATGGGAAACCATCCCGCCCGCGCTGTTTGCCGTCACTGGTGCGAAACTCGGAAGCGTGACACGCGCAGACCTGGACAAGCAGCCGCACGAGGTCGCCGAGATGTTCGACGGCGTGGCCGATCGGTACGACCTCACCAACACCGTGCTCTCCTTCGGGCAGGACCGGGGCTGGCGCCGCGCCACCCGGGCCGCACTCGGGCTCCGGCCGGGCGAGCGGGTCCTGGACGTGGGGGCCGGCACCGGGGTCTCCACCGAGGAGTTGGCCCGTTCCGGGGCGTTCGCCGTCGGCGCGGACCTCTCGGTGGGCATGCTGCGGGCGGGCCGCCGGGTGCGGGCCGAGGTGCCGTTGCTCGCCGGCGACGCGTTGCACCTGCCGTTCGCGGACAGCACCTTCGACGCGGTCACCATCTCCTTCGCTCTGCGTAATGTTGTGGACACCGCCGCTGCGCTGCGTGAGTTCGCTCGGGTGACCCGTCCGGGCGGTCGGCTGGTGGTGTGCGAATTCAGTCACCCGACCGTCGGACCGTTCCGGACGGTCTATCTGCAGTACCTGATGCGCTCGCTGCCGACTGTCGCTCGCGCGGTCTCCAGCAACCCCGAGGCGTACGTGTATCTAGCCGAGTCGATCCGCGCCTGGCACCCGCAGCAGGGCCTGGCCGACGTGATCGCGGGCAGCGGGGAGTGGGACCGGGTGGGCTGGCGGAACCTGACCGGCGGGATCGTCGCACTCCATCGGGCGACTCGCCGGTAAAACCGCATTTAACCGGCTAAACCGCTGTTTAGCTCGATTCATGACTGATATCGGGCAGATCGACGACACCGACATCGACATCGCCATTGACGAAGGCGAGGTCGAGGAGCGCCACGCCATCGAGCTGGCCAGCCGGCTCCGGATGGTCGCGGCGGAAGATCCGGAGCTTGCCCAGGACCTGGTCGAAGGGCTGATCGTGGCGCTCGACCAGGCGATGGGCGGAACCATCCGAGAGCACCTTGACGGCCCGGCGCTCGGCGTGGCGGACCGGGTCCTTCGGGCGCCTGAGCAGGGACGTTAGTCCAGGCGAAACATTTAGGCGAACCTAAGCGCAAAGATCTTCGATTGTCGGCATACACTCCGATCGAGGCATGCTTGTGAACTAATTCACGAGCGTCCGGCGAGACGGAGGTTGGACCGTGAACGACCACGTAGCGAGTGGGCCCGTCGGTGACGAGGCGGACGTGATCGTGGTCGGTGCCGGCCCTGGTGGATCTGCAGCCGCCTATCACCTGGCCCGGCACGGAGTGCGCGTGCTCCTGCTGGAGAAGACCGAGTTCCCCCGCGAGAAGGTGTGCGGCGACGGCCTCACACCCCGGGCGGTGCGACAGCTCATCCGGATGGGCATCGACACCTCGGAGAAGGCGGGCTGGCTCCAGAATAAGGGCCTGCGCGTGATCGGCGGTGGCGTTCGGCTGGAACTGGACTGGCCCGAGCTGGCCAGCTTCCCGAACTACGGCCTGGTCCGGACCAGGATGGACTTCGACGACATGCTGGCCCGGCAGGCGGTCGAGGCGGGTGCCGTGCTGCACACCGGGGTGAACGTGATCGGGCCGGTGCTGAACGACGACGGCTACGTGACCGGTGTCGAGGCGAAGGTCGGCCCGGGCAAGGAGCCGGTGCGCTACCTCGCTCCGCTGGTGATCGCCGCGGACGGCGTCTCCGGCAAGTTCCCGCTCGCCCTCGGCCTGGCCAAGCGGGACGACCGTCCGCTCGGTGTCGCGGTCCGGCGCTACTACCACTCGGCGGTCAAGGCCGACGACGACTACCTGGAGTCCTGGCTGGAGCTGCGCAGCGCGCAGGACCCGGGCCGGCTCCTCCCCGGTTACGGCTGGATCTTCGGGCTCGGCGACGGCCGGGTCAACGTCGGGCTGGGCATCCTGAACTCGTCCGATGCGTTCGGCAAGACGAACTACCGCAACCTGCTGACCGACTGGCTGGGCAGCACCCCCGAGGAGTGGGGGCTGCGCGACGAGGCGAACGCGGACGGCCCCACGTTGGGTGCCGCGCTCCCGATGGGCTTCAACCGGGTGCCGCACTACACCCGTGGCGTGATGCTCGTCGGTGACTCCGGCGGCATGGTCAATCCGATGAACGGCGAGGGCATCGCGTACGCGATGGAGTCCGGCGAGATGGCGGCCGAAGTGGCCGTGCAGGCGCTGGCCCGTCCCGCGGGGCCGGAGCGCGAGCGCGCGCTCCAGGCGTACCCCGCCGAGTTGAGTCTCCGGTTCGGTGGCTATTACCGGATTGGTGGGATCTTCGTGAAGCTGATCGGCAATCCTCAGATCATGCGGGTCGCCACCAAGTACGGCATGCCTCAGCCGCTGCTCATGAAGTTCGTCCTCAAACTCCTGGCCAACCTCACCGACCCCCGGGGTGGCGACGCCATGGATCGCATCATCAACGGCCTGACCAAGGTGGCGCCCTCCGTATGAATCAGAACAAAAAGGGCACCCCGACCAAAGGACTGCAAAACCACAGTAACTAGTGTGAAGCGGCTAACAGTCGTACGGGAGTAGACATGACGATCAACCCTTATGTCCCGATCGTCGGGTTGCTGATCTTAGGCGCCCTGTTCGCGTTGTTCTCGGTGTCCATCGCGCCCATCGTCGGGCCCAAGCGCTTCAACCGCGCGAAGCTCGACGCCTATGAGTGCGGGATCGAGCCGGCGCCGCAACCGATCGGTGGCGGGCGATTCCCGGTGAAGTTCTACCTCACCGCGATGCTCTTCATCATCTTCGACATCGAGACGATCTTCCTCTACCCATGGGCCGTGTCGTTCGACGCGCTCGGCCTCTTCGGGTTCGTGGAGATGGTCCTCTTCATCCTCACCGTCTTCATCGCCTACGCGTACGTGTGGCGGCGCGGCGGCCTGAACTGGGACTGATGCGCACATGGGAATCGAAGAGAAACTCCCGGCCGGCATCCTGCTGACCAGTGTGGAGAAACTATCCAACTACGCCCGTAAGTCATCGTTCTGGGGTGCGACATTCGGTCTCGCCTGTTGTGCCATCGAGATGATGGCCTCCGGCGGCCCGCACTACGACCTGGGCCGGTGGGGGATGGAGGTCTTCCGGGCCTCACCGCGGCAGGCCGACCTGATGATCGTGGCCGGTCGGGTCAGTCAGAAGATGGCCCCGGTGGTCCGGCAGATCTACGACCAGATGCCCGAGCCCCGATCGGTGATCTCGATGGGCGTCTGCGCCTCGTCCGGTGGCATGTTCAACAACTACGCCATCGTGCAGGGCGTCGACCACATCGTCCCGGTCGACATCTA
>DATMVU010000321.1:0-8353 GCA_035562875.1 Actinoplanes sp.
CGTTCCGGGCGACACCACTGTTCCGGGTAACACGGGTATCCCCGGCGGCACGACCACTCCGGTGGTCGACAACCCGGCCACCACCACCCCGGTCCCGGGTGACAACGGCGGCTTCGCCAACCCGAGCAACGTCCCCGGTGACAAGGTCGACAAGCCGGGCAAGCCCAGCAAGAACGTGAAGGACTGCAAGGACAAGGCCAACAAGGCCGACAAGGACTGCAAGAAGCCGTCCAAGAGCAAGGGCAAGGACAAGAACCCGGTCCGCGGCAACCCGGACGGTTACGGCGACGTCGACGACTCGGGTTACCAGACCGGCGGCGGCCGTGAGTACCCGGCGGACGTCCAGGAGGACAACTACGGCACCCAGTCCGGTGGCCGCAGCGCCGAGAAGGTGCTGCTGGACTCGCTGTACTGACGAAGCTGGTCTGACGAAGCTGGTCTGACGAAGCTGTACTGACGCGCAACACGTGAACGGGAGTCCCTACGGGGGCTCCCGTTCACGCGTTGCCGGTGTATCACTTAGTGAGATAGCCTAACGTTCGTTAAGGCTAACGAGCGTTAAGGAGTGCCATGGACGGCGAGACGCTGGCCGGAGTACGCAAGCGTGTGCTGGCCGGTGGGGCGGAGCGATACCACGCCGCCAACGCGGCCAAGGGCAAGCTCTTCGCCCGCGAGCGGATCGCGCTCCTCGTCGACGAGGATTCGTTCGTCGAGGACGGCCTCTATGCCAACAGTCTCGCCGACGGACTGCCCGCCGACGGGGTGATCACCGGATCCGCCCGAATCGACGGCCGTGATGTCTGTGTGATGGCCAACGACTCCACGGTCAAGGCCGGGTCCTGGGGCGCCCGCACGGTCGAGAAGATCATCCGGGTCATCGAGCGGGCCTATCAGCTCGGCGTCCCGATGATCTACCTGGTCGACTCGGCCGGTGCCCGGATCACCGACCAGGTCGATCTCTTCCCCGGCCGGCGCGGCGCCGGAAAGATCTTCCACACCCAAGTCAAGGCGTCCGGGGCGATTCCTCAGGTCTGCGCGCTGTTCGGGCCGTCCGCCGCCGGTGGGGCGTATATTCCGGCGTTCTGCGACGTGGTGGCGATGGTCGACGGCAACGCCAGCATGTACCTCGGCTCCGACCGGATGGTCGAGATGGTCACCGGGGAGAAGACCACCCTGGAGGCGATGGGCGGCGCCCAGGTGCACTGCAAGGAGTCCGGGGTCGGGCACTTCCTCTGCAAGTCCGAGCGCGAGGCCCTCGACGTGGTCCGCACCTACCTGTCGTACCTGCCGTCCAACTGGACGAAACAGCCTCCGGCAGCTGCCGCCGCCAAGCCGGCGAAGGTCGATATCGCCGGTCTGGTCCCGGTCAGCGAGCGCCAGGCTTTCGACATGCGGCGGTACGTGAAAGGCCTCGTCGACGAGAACTCCTACTTCGAGATCTGGGCTCTGTGGGCCCGGGAGCTGACCGTCGGATTCGCTCGCCTGAACGGTGCGGTGATCGGTGTCGTCGGCAACAACTCGATGTTCAAGGGCGGTGTGCTGTTCGTCGACTCGGCCGACAAGGCGAGCCGGTTCGTGCAGCTCTGTGACGCTTTCAATATTCCCCTGCTGTTCCTCACCGATGTGCCCGGTTTCATGGTGGGCACCGCCGTCGAGAGGCAGGGCATCATCCGGCACGGCGCCAAAATGATCACCGCGATCTCCGAGGCCACCGTGCCGAAGATCTGTGTGGTGGTGCGCAAGGCCTACGGCGCCGGGTTGTACGCGATGGCCGGTCCCGGTTTCGAGCCGGACGCCACCATCGCCCTGCCCACCGCCAAGATCGCGGTGATGGGCGCGGAGGCGGCGGTGAACGCGGTCTACGCCAACAAGATCGCGGCGATCGAGGACCCGGAGGATCGGGCCGCCTTTGTCGCCGAGCGTCGTGCCGAGTACGAGCGCGACATCGACATCATGCGCCTGGCCAGCGAACTCGTGGTGGACGCCGTGGTCGAGCCGGCTGATCTGCGCGACGAGTTGGTGCGGCGGTTCACTGCGGCCCGGGACAAGGATCGGTCCTTCTCCCGGCGCCGGCACGGGGTAACTCCGGTATAGAGCATCGAACGTCCGGAAAGAAGGTAGTCATGGTCGACTTCCGGCTCGGCGACGAGCACGCGGAGTTGCGCGACAGTGTGCGGCAGTTCGCCCAGGAGCAGATCGCGCCGGTGATCGCCGAGCACTATGAGAAGAAGACGTTCCCGTACGAGATCGTCCGTCAGATGGGCAAGATGGGTCTTTTCGGGCTGCCGTTCCCGGAGGAGACCGGCGGGATGGGTGGCGACTACTTCGCACTCTGCCTGGCTCTGGAGGAACTGGCCCGAGTGGACAGTTCGGTCGCCGTGACCCTCGAAGCCGCGGTCTCGCTCGGTGCGATGCCGATCTTCCGCTACGGCACTGTCGAGCAGAAGGAGCGCTGGCTACCCAGGCTGACCAGCGGTGACGCGCTCGCCGCATTCGGACTGACCGAGCCCGGCACCGGGTCTGACGCGTCCGGCACCACCACCCGTGCGGTTCTCGACGAGAGCACCGGCGAATGGGTGATCAACGGGACGAAGGCATTCATCACCAACTCGGGTACCGACATCACGTGTCTGGTCACGGTGATGGCGGTGACCGGGGTCAACCCGGACGGCTCCAAGGAACTGTCGACGATCATCGTGCCGTCCGGTACTCCCGGATTCACCGTGGCGCCCGGTTACTCCAAGGTCGGCTGGTGCGCGTCGGACACCCACGAGCTGTCGTTCGACGAGGTCCGGGTGCCGGCCGCGAACCTGCTCGGCGAGCGTGGCCGGGGCTTGGCGCAGTTCCTGCGGATCCTGGACGAGGGCCGGATCGCCATTGCGGCGCTCTCGGTCGGGCTGGCCCAGGGCTGTGTCGACGAGTCGGTGTCGTACGCCCGCAACCGCACTGCCTTCGGCAAACCGATCAGCGACCACCAGGCCGTGCAGTTCCTGATCGCCGACATGGATCTGCGGGCGCATGTGGCCCGGCTGGGCTACTACGACGCGGCCTCGCGGATGCTGGCCGGTGCCGACTTCAAGCGGTATGCGGCGATCGCCAAGCTGAACGCCAGTAACGCCGCTATGGAGAACAGCCGCTGGGCGACCCAGGTCCACGGCGGCTACGGCTTCATGAACGAGTCGGCGGTCGGCCGGTTCTACCGGGACGCGAAGATCCTCGAGATCGGTGAGGGCACTTCCGAGGTGCAGCGCATGCTCATCGCCCGGGGACTCGGGCTTTGACCCAGATCAAGACCCTTGCGGCGGTACGATCTGAGCGGGCACTCGCCTCGTACCCAAGCCGGGTCCTGATCTTTTGAAAGGCTCTGAGATCAGGCGGGCAGTGCGGTCTCCGCGCTGCCCGCAGCCGCGCAGGGGTTGACCGCGTCGCGGACGGTGCGCAGCGAGTCCAGCAACTCCGCCAACCGGTCGGCGGGGAGCAAGCCGACATACCACCTCTGCACCAGCTCTAGATGCCCCGGCAGGACCTCGCCGAGGCGTTGCATGCCGACGTCGGTGATCACCGCGTAGGAGCTGCGCCGGTCGCTCGGGCAGGCCTCCCGGCGGACCAGTCCGGAGCGTTCCATCCGGTCGACGACCCGGGTGACGCCGCTGGTGGAGAGGGTGGTCTGGCCGGCCAGGTCGGTCATCCGCAGGCGGTTGCCGGGCGAGCGGGCCAGGCGCATGAGGACCTCGAACTCCACCTGGGAGAGGCGGTGTTCTTCGAACTGGGTGGCGAGCCGGTTCATCAATCCCGTGTACGCCTCGGCCAGCAGGCCGACTGCGGTGAGGCGTGGGTCGTCCAGGTCCGTGTTCATGTGGCCGACACTACCAGGCACTTGACAGAGCAACTATTGCTGAGCATATAGTTGCTCCGTCAGACAAGCATCCCCACAGAGCTTCGAAAGAAGGCAGTGTCATGACCGTCAGCACCCGTGAGTTCGAAGGCCTTCAGATCCCCGCCGCCGGCACCTACGAGCTGGACGCGGCGCACAAGCGGGTCGGGTTCAGCGTCAAGCACCTCATGGTCAGCAAGGTCCGCGGCCAGTTCGCCGAGGCCAGCGCCACTGTCGTCGTCGGCGAGAACCCGCTGGACTCCTCGGTCACCGCCTCCATCAAGACCGCGAGCGTCGAGACCGGCAACGTCGACCGTGACGGCCACCTCCGCACCGGCGACTTCTTCGAGGCCGAGAAGTACCCGACCATCGAGTACCGCAGCACCGGTGTGAAGTCGCACGCGGGCGCCGAGTTCGTGCTCAACGGCGAGCTCACCATCAAGGGTGTGACCAAGCCGGTCGAGCTGGTCGTCGAGTTCGAGGGCGCCACCACCAGCCCGTACGGGCAGCACCTCTTCGGCTTCAGCGCGCACACCGAGATCGACCGGGAGGACTGGGGCCTGACCTACAACATGGCCCTGGAGACCGGCGGCGTGATGATCGGCAAGAAGGTCAAGATCGAGATCGAGGGTGAGGCCATCCTGCAGCAGGGCTGATAGTCCTCTGGGGATGTGGGCCCTGTGGGGTCTGAGGCGCTGGCCGGGTTTCCGGTCGGCGCCTTTTTGTTCGGTCTCTGGCGGTCCCTCGCCGGGAATGGCAGGGTTGACCGAGCGCGAGCGTCCGTTCACAGAGCGGTGATCGACGTCCGTTAAATCACCCATCGTCCCGGGAGGGGCCACATGGGCAAGGATCTGGTGACCGCCGTCTTCACTCCGCACGACCGAGTTCTGTTCCGGAGAAAGGTGCGCCGCTGCCTCGACGTGCTGGCCGGAATGCTGGAGACCGAACCGTTCCAGGCCGACGGCCCGAACGCCGGCCTGGAGATCGAGATCAACCTGGTCGACGCCGACGCGGGACCGGTCATGCGCAACACCGAGATCCTCGCCGACCTCGGTGACAGCCGATTCCAGCCCGAACTGGGCCGCTTCAACCTCGAACTCAACGTTCCGCCCCGCCGGCTCACCCACACCGGACTCGGCGACTTCGAGAACGAGATCCTCGACTGCCTGCAGGCCGCCGCCGCATGCGCCGGCAAGGACGAGAGCAGTCTCACCCTGATCGGGATGCTGCCCACCCTCACGCCCGAACACCTGGTCCCGGCCAACCTCACCGACAACGAACGGTTCCGGGCCCTGGACGCCGAGATCGCCGGTGCCCGCGGCGATGACTTCCGGATCGACATCCAGGGCACCGAACGGCTCCTGACCAGCAGCGACAGCATCGCCCCGGAAGGCGCCTGCACAAGTGCGCAGTTCCACCTCCAGGTCGCGCCGGACGACTTCGCGCGCTACTGGAACGCCTCCCAGGCCATCGCCGGCGTGCAACTCGCCCTTGGCGCCAACTCCCCGTTCCTCTACGGGCGCCGGCTCTGGGCGGAGACCCGCATCCCCTTCTTCGAGCAGGTCACCGACGCCCGGCCGGACGAGTTCAGCGCCCAGGGTGTGCGCCCGCGAGTCTGGTTCGGGGACCGCTGGATCGACTCGATCCTCGACCTCTACGAGGAGAACCTCCGCTACTTCCCGCCACTGCTGCCGGAACTCAGCGACGAAGACCCGGTCGCGGTCCGGGAATCCGGCGGAACCCCGCGATTGTCCGAATTGAGGCTGCACAACGGGACCGTCTACCGCTGGAATCGACCCGTCTACGACGTCGCGGCCGGCCGTCCCCACCTGCGCGTCGAGAACCGGGTCCTGCCGTCCGGGCCGACGGTCGCCGACACCGTCGCCAACGCAGCCTTCTACTTCGGACTGGTGAACAGCCTCGCCGAGGAACCCGGGCTCTGGACGGGACTGGAGTTCGCCGACGCCGAGGTCAACTTCCGGGCGGGTGCCCGCGACGGCATCGATGCCCGGCTGACCTGGCCCGGCCGGGGATCGATATCGGGCACCGAGTTGGTGCGCGACGAGCTGCTACCACTGGCCTACGCCGGGCTCGATCGGTTCGGCGTGCACCCGGAACACCGCGACAGGCTGCTCGGGATCATCGAGGGCCGGTGCCGGACCGGGTGCAACGGAGCGAGCTGGCAGACGGCAGCGGTCCACGCCGCCGAGGACCGGGGACTGAACCGGACCGCGGCGCTGCGCGAGATGACCCAGCGGTACGTGGAGTTCCAGCGCACCAACGAACCGGTGCACACCTGGCCTACTTCGTCGAGTCGTCCGGGTTGATCCGGGCCACCGTCGGTTTCGCCGGCGGCGGAGTGATCGTCGACCGGGGAGCCGGCTCGCCGTTCTTGCGCTTCACCGGGGTCCTCGGTGCGGTCGGCACCGGCTTGGGGGCGGTCGGTGGCGGGTTGATCGGCTTGGGGGCGGCCGGTGGGGCGTTCATCGGTCGTGGCGTGCCGGACCTCTCCGGCGCTGCCTTCTCCGGGACCGCCTTCTCCGGTGCCACCTTCACGGGCGCTGCTTTCACCGGTGCGGCCTTCACCGGGGTGCTCTTCTCCGGGACGTCTCTCTCCGGGACGCTCGTTTCCGGGGCGTCCTTCTCCGGAGCCGGCAGGGCCTTCTGCTCCACCGCGTCCTTCGGCTCGCGCCGACTCGGGCGGCTCTTCGCCAGGGCCACGATCAGCGCTGAACCGCCCAGACCGGCGAGAACGGCATACGGAGCGATCAGGTACGCCGACTGCAGTGGGCCCAGCGTCTCGGTCAACTGCGGAGCCAGCGCCAGGAACGAGAACGCCACCAGCAGCGGCCCGACCGCACCGGAGATCGCCGTGCCCAGCCCCACGTCGTTACGCAGCACCGCCGGACCGGCCGCGATCAGGCCGATGGCGAACGCTGCGGCCAGGGTCATCAGCGCACTGGGCCAGTAGATCCCGCCGTACGACACCGGGTTCACCGACTCGGTGAACTGCCAGCTCGTCAGATAGGTGGCGAAGTCCCGGCCGGTGACCAGCTCGGCGATCACCGCGGCGATGGCCAGCGCCCACAACCACAGCGCGGTCCCGATCAGGTTCGCCGCCACCGGACCGGACGAGACCGCCCAGAACGCGACGATCAGACCGACGACCAGGCCCGCCAGCGCGTAGCCACCCGCTACCAACTGCGGCGAGAGAGTCCCGTCCCGAACCGCCGACCGGGCCGGCAGCGCGACCAGGATCAGCGACACCAGCCCGCCCAGAGTGGAGGCCAGGGAGAGCGCGAAACGCCACAACGCCCGCCATCGGCTGGGTATCTCGGAACGCATCCGCCCGGCGATCACCGCCCCGAACACTGTTGCGCTCGCGGTGATCCAAGCTGCCCAGCCGAGGCTGCCCAGCCAGGTGCTGGCGGGTTCGGCAGCGGTCACCGGCCAGGCGATCACGCCGAGCCCGTAGCCCAGCCCGAGCTGTGCGGCGCCGGCGCCGGCCGCGATACCCGCGGCGATGCCGGCCTGTGTGGTCAAGCCCTTCTCGGCCATGCCGGGCACTGTACTTGCCGGTGACGATGTCTGCGAAATGGTCATTCGTTCGCTTTCCGCTGGTGGGAACATCAACCGGGCGCCGGGTCCGAACCTTTCTCACCGCGGCGACGCGGTAAACCTCCGGGCTGTCGCCGACCCGATGTCTCGGGCACGATGCCAGGTTGGGAAAGGTTCAATGGGTACGTCGACGCTGGGGGACGCGGTTAATGGAAGGAACCGGGGATGCCTGAGGAGCACGATCCGGAACGACCGGAACCAACGGACTCCGTGGACTCGGCGGATCCGGATGTCTGGACCGGGCGGGCCGGGGTGCGGCCGTACGGTGCGGTCCGCCGTGATCCCTACGAGGAGGAGAGCAGTTGGGCCGACCCGGCGGCGGTTGAACCGTCCGGCCGGTGGTGGGCGCCGATCGCGGTCGGCACGATCGCGCTGACGCTGCTGGCCCTGCTCGGTTTCGGACTCGTGGTGATCATACAGAGCACCGGCGACGATGCGGAACAGCCGGTGGCCACGCCGACCGCTGTCCAGATCACGACAGGAGAAACGACCACTCCGGCTACCCGGCAGGTGGAGACACCGGCCACCCCGCCGACGACCGATCCGGCCGATACCGAGGTGACCGTGCCTGCACTACGTGGGATGCCCCTCGCCGACGCGCAGGCGGCTCTGTCGCGTACCGGTCTGGGGTGGCGGGTGATCCGCAGAGAGAGCGATGCCGAACCGGACACGGTGATCGCCTGCGACCCGGAGGAGGGGCAACAGGTGCCGTCTGACACCCGAATCACCCTCATCGTGGCCGCCGCGCAGGACGGCTCCTCGCCGTCTGTCGTGCCGTCTGCCAGCTCTCCCAGCTGACGATCTTCATTTGCCGGCGCCGTCGGCGCTGGTGCTACCGATTGGTGGCGCGGACCGTCCGGG
>DATMVU010000322.1:0-7291 GCA_035562875.1 Actinoplanes sp.
TGGGGGAACGGGCCAGGCACCGCCTGGCCCGTTCATCTCAACCTCAGTACTTGGTCGGGTACTTGACCGGGTAGGTCGGGTACGTCGGGTACGTCGGCTTGACGACCGGGTACTTGATCGAGACATCCTTGATCTGGATGGCGTTGCTGAGCTGAGTGGTGGAGTTGGCGACGTTTCCGACGTTCTTGATGTCGACGGACGCGTTGCCGGCCAGGGCACCGCCCAGCGCGTTGATGTTGTTGCCGACCGTGGTGGTCACGATGGTGGCGTTGCTGTTGGTGTCGCCACCAGTCGCGGCCGGGTACGCCGGCGGGTACGACGGGTCGTAGGGGGGCTCGGTGGCCGCGACGGCGGGGGAAGAGAAGGCGAAGACGGCGCCAGCGGCGACCAGCAGGCCAGCCGCGTAACGAACGGTGTTGCGCATGAAGGTTCTCCTTGAGATGTTTCGCAGTGCCTGTCGAGCGCTGCCACATCAGCATGAGGCATGAGATGGGAAAAATCTCCCTTTACCCGGACAAGACACGACATAAACCTCTAAAGGATTACTAAGTTCCTGAGAGTGTCGAAAAGCCCCACTGATGCACAAGTCTTCGCAGATCAGAGCGCAGAACAGGGCCTGAGCGACGCGTCGCTCAGGCCCTGTCGGGAGCTGTCACTACTCGGCCGGGCGGGCGCCGATCTCGGTCTCGCTGACGCGTGTCGGCTCCAGGACGCGGTGCAGGAACTCGCGTGTCCGCTCCTCGCGTGGCGCGCCGAACACCTCCTCCGGCGGGCCCTGTTCGACGATCACGCCGCCGTCCATGAAGACGACACGCGACGCCACCTCCCGCGCGAACGCCATCTCATGCGTCACCACCAGCATCGTCATGCCTTCGGCGGCCAGGCCGCGCATGACCGCGAGCACCTCGCCGACGAGTTCCGGGTCGAGGGCGCTCGTCGGCTCGTCGAAGAGCATCAGCTGCGGGTCCATGGCGAGGGCCCGGGCGATGGCGACCCGCTGCTGCTGCCCGCCGGAGAGCTGGGCCGGGTAGGCGCCGGCTTTCTCGGCGAGCCCGACGCGTTCCAGGTTCTGGTCGGCGATCCGGCCGGCTTCGGCGCGGCTGCGTTTGAGGACCCGGCGCTGGGCGATCGTCACGTTCTCCCGCACGGTGAGGTGCCCGAACAGGTTGAACTGCTGGAAAACCATGCCGATGCCACGCCGTACCGCGTCGATGTCGCAGTCCGGGTCGGTGACCTCGACCCCGGCGACCCGGATCGAGCCGGACGTCGGCTCTTCGAGCAGGTTGACGCAGCGCAGCAGGGTCGACTTGCCGGAGCCGGACGGGCCGATCACGCAGACGACCTCGCCGGGTTCGACGGCCAGGTCGATGCCGCGCAGCACCTCCAGGCTGCCGAACGACTTGTGCAGTGCGCTGATCTCGATGGTGGACATCCCGGTCACCTCTCCCGTCCGGCGCGGCGTTCCAGCCCGCGGACCAGTTGCGACAGCGGCAGCGTGATCACCAGGTAGAGCAGGCCGGCCACCACCAGCGGCGTCGGGTTGACCCGCGTGTTGAGGGTGTCCCCGGCGAACTTCGTCAGTTCGATGGTCGTCGACGTGACGCCCAGGACGTACACCAGGGAGGTGTCTTTGGTCAGCAGGATGATCTCGTTGGTCAGGGGCGGGATCACGATGCGGAACGCCTGCGGCAGGATGATCGAGATCATCGCCCGGGTGTGCGACATGCCGAGGGTGCGGGCCGCTTCGAGCTGGCCTTTCGGCACCGCCTGGATGCCGGCCCGGATGGTCTCGGCCATGTAGGCGGCGGCGGTGAGGCCGAGGCCGACGGCGACCGAGCCGTAGACGCCGCCGGGGATCTCCCGGTCCGGGAAGGCCAGCGGCACGCCGTAGCCGACCATGAACAGCACCAGCAGCGACGGCAGTCCGCGGAACAGCTCGATGTAGGCGGTGGCGAACCAGCGGTACGGCAGGATCGACGACAACCGCATCAGCGCCAGGATCAGCCCCAGGGTGAGACCGAAGACGAACGCCAGCAACGTGTAGATGACGGTGTTGCGCAGCGCGACGGTGATCGCCTCGGGGAACATGCTGCCGGCGATGTCGAGCCGGAAGAACGACTCGGACAGCCGCCCCCAGTCCGCGGCCCCCGCCACGGCCAGGATGACCGTGGCGAAGACGACGTAGCCGGCGACCCGGGCGACGAGCCGCCGGCGGCGTGGGCTCAGTTTCATGAGGCCGGCTTCTCGCCGATCCACTGCTTGTAGATCTCGTCGTACTTACCGTCGGCACGGGCCGCGGTGAGCACCTCGTTGACCGCCTTCAGCAGTTCGGTGTTGCCCTTCTTGACGGCGAAACCGTACTGCTCACCGGTGTCGAACCCGGCCGAGACGACGACCTTGCCGGGGTTGGCCTTGATGTACTCGTTCCAGACCGGCAGGTCGTTGACGGCTCCCGCGACCTGGTTGGTGGCGAGCGCCTGCTGCAGGGCGGCGAGGTCCTTGTACGAGACGACCTCGATGTCGAGCTTCTTCTCCTCGACCTGCTTCTTGACGTAGTCCTCACCGGTGGTGCCGCCCTGGGTGCCGACCTTCTTGCCGGCCAGCTCCTCCAGGGTCTTGACCTCCTTGCCGGTCTGCACGGCGAGCGCCTGGGTGGCGTCGAAGTACGGGTCGGAGAAGTCGAGCACCTTCTTGCGCTCGTCGGTGATGGTCATGCCGGCAGCGGCGACGTCGCACTTGCCGGAGTTCAGGTCGGCGCCGGACTTGATGCCCTCGAACGGGGTGTCGACGATCTCCTGGGTCACCCCGAGCTTGGCGGCGACCAGGTCGATCAGCGCCACGTCGAAGCCGACGACCTTGCCGCTCGCGTCCTTGGACTGGAACGGCGCGTACGGCAGGTGGGTGCAGGTGGTGAGCGCACCGGCCTTGATCAGCGGCACTCCGGTGTCGGTGGTCGTGGAGGTGTCCTCCTTGGCACAGCCCGTGATCGCCAGCGTGACGGCGGCGGCCAGCACGACCGTCTTGCGCATACGCATGTTCATATATCTCCCCCGGCCAGGTAGTTGATCGGGAAAGAATATTGCATTTCGACACCCGTCACCCTTGTGGCAGCTCTCGTTTCGGTCACGCTCCGGGGCGGATTCCTTCAAGTCCGTCGTCGTGCTGTCGATCACTGTGCGCATGGCACCCTTCGGACTGGTAACTCTCACCGCTGCCGCGCTGCTGGTACCCGGCGTCCCGGCCCTGGCCGACGACACCCGCACCGTCCTCGGCACGGTCGAGTCGGTGGTCGTCGACCCGTTGCCGGGTGCTGCGGCACACGACGACGAGACCCTGACGTACGTCCGGGCCGAAGGCAGGCTGTTGACCGTGCCGGACGGGTCGCTGGACGGTGCCGCGCCCGGAAGGCAGGCCCGGCTGACGCTCGACGGCGGTGACGTGGTGGCCGCCCGGCTGACCGGCGCCGCGGTCCGCAAGACCGCCGCGACGGTCACCGGCGCGCACACGCTGACGGTGCTGCCGGTGTTCTGGACCGCGAAGGACGCCGAGACCAGCACGTCGCTGACCACTCTGGCGAACCAGGCGAAGGCCTACTGGGCCGAGCAGTCCGGCGGCGGTGTCGACATCAGCGTGGACGTCCGGGACTGGAAGTCGATCACGGCGCCCACCGGCTCCTGCGACTACACGGCGGTCTTCAACGCCGCCCTGGCCGCCCATGGTCTCTCCGCCCCGGCCGACGCGAAGAACCACGTCGCCGTCTACTTCCCGAAGCAGTCCGGTTGCGCCTGGGCCGGGCTGGGCTCGATCAACGGATCGAACATCTGGATCAACGGGTACCCGATCGAGGACGTGCTCACCCACGAGTTCGGCCACAACCTGGGCCTCGGTCACGCCAACAAGGCGTCCTGCACCACCGGCGGTGCCCGGGTCCCGCTCTCCAGCACCTGCACCGTCACCGAGTACCAGGACACCACCGACGTGATGGGCTCCGCCCGGACCGGTGTCCCGTCCGGCAACCTGAACTCGGCCTTCGGTGACCTGCTCGGTCTGCAGCAGGTCACCACCACGGCCCCGGCCGAGCTGACCGCGCTGTCCGCGCACTCCGGCACCAGCGGCCTGAAGCTCACCACCTCGGCCGGCACCGTCTTCGTCGACTACCGGCCGGCGACCGGGCGCGACACCCGGGTCCCGGCCTGGGCCGGTGTCCAGGTCCGCCTGCGCACCACCGCCAATCCCCCGGCGACCCAGCTCCTGGACATGCAGCCGACCACCGCCTCCGCGTTCACCGCGGCGAACCTGCCGGCCGGCGGGATGTGGCCGGTCCCCGGCACCAACCAGTCGGTGAAGGTCACCTCGACGACCGCCACCACGGCGAAGGTCGAGCTGGTCACCGCCACCGACACCACCATCCCGTCGGTCGCCCCGGTGCTGACGGTCGGGGCCGGTCCGGTCAAGACCGCGACGACCGCTGTCACCTGGACCGCCGCCACCGACACCGAGTCGGGCATCAGCGCCTACCGGGTCACCGTCAACGGCGCGACAGTCGTCACCACCGGCGGGGACGCCCGGACCGCTGACGTGCCGCTCACCGAGGGCTCCAACACCATCGCGGTGGTCGCGGTCAACGGCTCCGGCCTGCTGAAGGCGAGCACCGGCAAGACGCTGGTACGGGACTCGATCGCGCCCGCCGCCGTCACCAACCTGACGGTCGCCGGTGGTGGCCGGACGGTGACCTGGACCGGCCCCGCCGACACCGGCACCGCCCGTACGTACGCGGTCCGGGTCGACGGTGAGCTGGTCAAGACGGTGACGGCGTCACCGGCCGCGATCTCGCTGACCTCCGGCCGGCGCACCGTGTCGGTCACCCCGTCGGACGCGGCCGGGAACACCGGCTCCGCCGTCGAGACCTCGGTGTGGGTCGACCCGGACGCCCCGGTCCCGCCGGTGATCACCGCCCCGGCGGCCGGTGTCTGGCAGAACAGCCGTCAGGTGACCGTCTCCTGGACGCCCGCTTCGGCCACCGCCTCGGGGATCAAGTCGTACTCCGTCGCGGTCAACGGGAAGACCACCACCGTCGCCGGGGACGTCACCTCGGCCACGGTGCCGGTGAACGCCGACGGCACCCACGTCGTGACGGTCACCGCCACCAACATGGCCGGGGTGGTCTCGAAGGCGGCCACCATGAAGATCCTGGTGGACACCACGGCCCCGACCGCCCCGGCGAGCCTCAGGCTCGCCGCCGACCAGTCGAAGCTGACCTGGTCGCAGGGTTCGGCCGCCGGTTCCCCGGTGTCCTGGCAGGTGTCGGTGGACGGCGCGGCACCGGTGACGGTGACCAGGACCGAGGTGCCCAACACCGCCGCGGGCGGGCAGCGCACCTGGACGGTGACCCCGGTCGACGCGGCCGGTAACACCGGCCCGGCGATCCAGCTCACCGCGTGGACCGACAGCACCGCCCCGTCCGCGCCGGTGATCACGGCCCCGGCCGCCGACGGTTTCCTGCGGCTCAACCCGGTGACCGTCACCTGGGACGCGTCGTCCGACGCCGAGTCCGGGATCGCCTCCTACCTGGTCACGGCGGGCACCCAGAAGACGACGGTGACCGGCACCAGCCACACCCTGCGGCTGCCGGAGGGCCGGCAGACCGTGTCGGTCACCGCTGTCAACAAGGCCGGGCTGAAGTCCGCTCCGGCCACCGTCACCCTCGGGTTCGACCCGGCCGCCCCCAGCGCGGTCACCGGCGCGAAAACCACGCTGTCCGGCAGCGACACCGTGCTGACCTGGACCGCCGCCACCGACAAGACCAGTGGTGTCGCCGAGTACGCGCTGTACCTGGACGGGGAGCCGAACGGCACCGTCACGGCACCCGCCACCACCGCCACCGTCACCACCCCGCCCGGTAAGCACACCTGGACGATCGCCGCCGTCGACAAGGCCGGCAACACCGGTAAGGCCGTGTCGGCGGGCACGATCTGGTTCGACACCACCGCCCCGGTCGCCGCGGTGCCGGTGGCGCTGCCGGAACGGCTGGCCTCCCGCTCGGTCAAGGTGACGTGGGCGGCGGCAGCCGACGAGGAGTCCGGGATCAAGTCGTACACGGTGATCGCGACCGACGGCACCCGGACGGCGAAGACCGCCGCGTCGGCCTCCTCGATCGCCGGCACCGTGAACGTGCCGGCCGACGGCACCTGGACGATCTCCGTACAGGCGACCAACCAGGCCGGTCTGAGCACGACGGCGCCGGCCGGCACGGTCCTGGTGGACGCCACCACGCCGGGCGCGCCGGTGATCACCAGCCCGTCGGCCGGCGCCACCACCGGGCGGTCGGTCACGGTCACCTGGAACGCCCCGTCGGCCGGCCCGTCCGGGATCCGCAAGTACCTGGTCACCGTCAACGGCAAGGCCTACGACATCCTCGACGGCACCGACGTGCAGGTCCCGGTCGAGTTGCCGGACGTCGCAGCCGGGAAGGTGACGATCACGGTGACCGCGGTGAGCGGCGCCGGGCTGCTCGGAAAGCCCGGTGCGGTAGCCGTGATCGTGCGCTAGTCTTCGGCCGACGTGACGCCGGATGACGGAGGTGAGACCCATGACTGTTCCGCAGTGGGTGCTCCCTCCGTCGTCACGGCCGGGCGGCTGACGTAATCGCCGCCGGGAGCGCCGAGGCACTCCCGAAAGGCATCACCACCGATGTATGACGTGATCATCACTGGATGCGGGCCGGTCGGCGCGCTCCTCGCCGCCGAGCTCCGGCTGCACGACGTCAGGGTCCTCGTCCTGGAGAAGGACGAGGACCCTTCGTCGTTCGTACGCATCGTCGGCCTGCACATCCGCAGTCTGGAACTGCTGGCGATGCGCGGGCTGCTGGACCGGGTCGGCGAACGGGGCAGGCGTCGCCCGGCCGGGGCATACTTCGCCGGACTCGACACACCCACACCCGGCAACCTCGATTCCCGGTACGCCCACCTGCTCGGCATCCCCCAGCCGGTCCTCGTCCAGGTGCTGACGGAGCACGCGGCCGCGCTCGGCGCCGAGATCCGGCCCGGCGCCGAGGTGACCGGTCTGGATCAGGGCGACGACGGGGTGACAGTCGAGTTGGCCGGTGGGGAGCGGCTGCACGCCGGTTATCTGGCCGGCTGCGACGGCGCGCACAGCACGGTCCGTAGGCTGCTGGGTGTCGGTTTCCCCGGCGAACCCGCCCGGAACTTCACGCTGATGGGCGAACTGGCGCTGGCGGAGCCCCCGGCCGGGTTCACCGACCGGCGGGTCCAGATCCGGCCGTCCGGGCCGG
>DATMVU010000323.1:0-2995 GCA_035562875.1 Actinoplanes sp.
TCCTCCCGGTGCACCGCGTACAGCGTGCCGGCCACGACGGCACACGGAACCAGCAGGGCGACGGCGAGCAGGCGCATCCCGGCACCCTAGCCAGCGGCCGCAACCCGGATCAGTCCCGCAGCAGGGTCAGCAGCAGGGCGAGGGGCGGCCAGCCGGTCCGCCCGGCCCGCACCACGGCATAGCTGCGCAGCACGGGGGCCGGATCCTTCAAGAGCAGCAGCTGTACGCCGGGACGGGTCGCCTGGTCGGCCGGAAGCAGCCCGACACCGAGCCCGGCCACGATCAGATCCTGCAGCAGGACCAGACTGTCCGCCCGATGGGTGATCAGCGGATCGAAACCGGCCATCGACGCGATCGTGCGCACCACCTGCTCGTCGGCGGCCCCGCGTGAGTTGACCATCCAGTCGTGGTCCCGGTAGCGGGCGAACACCTCGGGTGCCGGCGCGTCCACCACCGGATCCCCGGCGGGCACACCGAGCGCCCACCGCGCCGACCACAGCGGCTGGGCGACGACGGTCCGGTCCAGGGGCGCCGGGGCCAGGTTGAAGTCGTACGTCAGTGCCAGGTCGATGTCGTCCGAGGCGAGCAGGCCGAGGGCCTCGGACGGCTCGTGCTCGTGGATGCGGACCCGTACCCCCGGATGATCGACCGCCAGCCGGGCCATCACCGGCATCAGTGACCGGCGGATCGCCGTGCCGAATCCGGCGGCGCGCAGCGTCCCGGCGGGTTCCGCCGACGGGTCCAGATCGAGCCGGGCCGCCTCCAGCGCGGCCAGGATCGTCACCGCGTGCTCGGCCAGCCGCCGCCCGGCCGGGGTCAGCCGCACCCGCCGCCCCTCCGGTTCGATCAGGGGTGTGCCCGCCTCCCGGGACAGTGCCGCGATCTGCTGGGACACCGTCGACGTGGTGGTGTGCGTCTCCTCGGCGACCGCCCGCATCGACCCCAGCCGGGACAGCATCAGCAGAGTCTCCAGGCGGCGCGCGTCCATCAGCCGATTGTCAGGCAACGGTGAACGGTATGTCCAGCATCGTCACGTGGACGCGAACAGTGCCGCGGGCGTGTACTGGGCGGCATGTCAGTCAGCACCCGCTCCGGAACAGCCCTCGCCGTCGCCGCCATGACCTGCGTCCAACTCGGTCTCGCCGTCTCCGTCGGGCTGGTCGACCGGATCGGCGCGTTCGGCACCGCCTGGCTGCGGCTGGCCTGGGCCGGAGTCATCCTGTTCCTGCTGGTCCGGCCCCGGTTCACCGGGTTCGGCCGGGCCGGGCTGCTGGCCGCCGCCGCTCTCGGAGTGGTCACCGGGCTGATGACGATGCTGTTCATGCTCGCGCTGACCCGGCTGCCGCTGGGCATGGCGAGTGCCCTGGAGTTCATGGGGCCGCTCGGGGTGGCCGTCTTCCGCGGCCGGGTGCTCCGCTGGCCGCTGCTGGCCGCAGCCGGGGTGCTGCTGCTGACCGAGCCGTGGCACGGCGGAGCGGATCCGGCCGGGATGGCGTACGCGCTCGGCGCGGCCCTCTGCTGGGCGGCGTACATCCTGCTCACCCAGCGGGTCGGTGACGAGATCACCGGCATCCGGGGCCTGGCGGTCTCGATGCCGGTGGCCGGCCTGACCGCCACCGCGGGCCTCGCCCTGACCGGCGGGGTGGCGGCGTTCACCGTGGTCACCCCGGAGCTCCTGGTGTTCGGCCTGTTCCTGGCGGTGCTGCTGCCGGTGGTCCCGTTCGTCCTGGAGTTCCTGGCGCTGCGCCGGCTCACCACAGCGGCCTTCGGCACCCTGATGAGCCTGGAACCGGCCATCGCCGTGGTGATCGGGTTCGTCCTGCTGCACCAGAGCCTGGGCTGGGCCGCGCTGGCCGGTGTCGCCCTGGTGGTGACGGCGGGCATCGGCGCGGAGCGAGCCGGCAGCCGGTCCATCATCGATGAAGCGGTGGCGGACCGGACCCCGGCCTGATCCACTGGACGTCGGCAACACCCCGACGGCCGCCGCCTTCGGCCGGGCCGGATATCAGGTGTTCCAGCGACAGGTCGACATGACGTGGTAAATCGTTCGAGGCCGACGGCCGGCGGATGTTACGTTTCCCGCGCAGAATTCAGGGGGGAACGTCGTGCCTAAGCTCAATCAGATCATCGCCGTCGAGAAGGGCGTCAAGAGCAAGTCCTTCGCCGACCTCAGCGAGGCCCATCACGCGGTGCAGAAGACCGGGCCACTGGCCGGCATCGCGCGCACCTATCAGCCGAAGGACGAGGAAGGCGAGCAGATGCCCGCCGAGTCGACCCGGGTGCAGATCAAGGCCGAGGAGATCCTCCGCGACGTCGCCACCACCCTGACCCGCCTCTTCGACGTGACCGCCACCAAAGACTGGACGAACTGTGTGGCCCGCGCCGACGTGGTGGTCGACGGCCGCACCATCGCCGCCCAGGTGCCGGTGAGCTACCTGCTGTTCCTGGAGAAGCAACTGGTCGACCTGCACACGTTCGTGAAGAAGCTGCCGGTGCTGGACGCCGCCGAGGCGTGGCAGCGCGACGACTCCACGGACAGTTGGCGGACCGAACCGGTGCGGACCAACCGGACCAAGAAGGTGCCGCGCAACCACGTCAAGGCCGAGGCCACCGAGAAGCACCCGGCGCAGGTCGAGGTGTACTACGAGGACGTCACCGTCGGCTACTGGACGACGGTGAAGTTCTCCGGCGCCCTGCCGGCCAAGCGGGTGAACCAGATCCTGGAGCGGGTGCTCGCCCTGCAGACGGCGGTCAAGTTCGCCCGCGAGGAGGCCAACAACACCGAAGTCACCGACCAGAAGGTGGGTGCCGCGGTCTTCGGATATCTGTTCTCGTAACAGCCATGGATTCCCCCGTGGGAGCGCGGGGGTGCGCCGGGAGACCGGCGTGAAGCTGACGACTGAAGTTGAAGCTGACAACCATCGGTGACAGTGTGGGTTCGAGACCCACCCTCCGCATTCTTCGCTTTCCTCGCGCGGAGGTAGCCCAACCGGCA
>DATMVU010000324.1:0-14412 GCA_035562875.1 Actinoplanes sp.
GAACCGGCTGATCGTGGCGCTGAGGGCCGCCGCCGGAACCCCGATCTTGGCGGCCAGTCCCGCGACGGTCCAGTCCTTGACCAGGGCGCCGCTGCTGTACCAGTCGTCCGGGTAGGGCAGCGCCGGCGCCAGGTCCTTGAAGAGGTAGCGATTGCGGTAGTCCTGGTCGGTGATCATCCAGCAGGGGACGTGGCCCTTGGTGTACATGGTGTGCACGACGTCGCTGTACGGGGCCGCCTCGTTGACGAACCGCCGCCCGGCCTGGTTGACGAAGATCGTGCCGGGCAGGGTCCGCTCGGACAGGCAGAACCACGGCTCGCCCGGCAGCGGGATCATCGGCCCCCACCAGGCGTCGTCCATCAGCCCGAGCGCCGCCCCGGCCCGTTGACCGGCCTCGATGCCGTCGCCGGTGTTGGAGTCGGCGCCGATGGTCCAGTCCACCCCGATCGGCGCGGCCTGGTACTGCTTGCGCATCCGCTCGTTGTGTTCGAAGCCGCCGCTGGCCATCACCACCCCGCGCCGGGCCTTGATCAGGGTCTCCACCCCGTCCCGGGTGGCCAGCACCCCGGCGACCCGCCCGTTCGCCACGTGCAGGTCGGCCAGTGGTGTGTTCAGCCAGACCGGCACCCCGGCGGCGAGCAGCCCGGCCCGCAGCCCACCGGCGAGCGCCTGGCCCATGGTGACCGGTCTCTGCCCCTGGGCGGAGAGTTGCAGGTAGCGCCAGACGAGTTCGGTGGCGGTGGCGAGCCCTTTCGGGTGCCGGGCGATCAGTGACAGCCACTTGTAGTCGACGGTGTAGACCACGGTTCCGGCCGGGCTGGCCTGGTAGGCGGGGTTGAGGTGGGCCGCCTCGTCGCCGAGCATGTTGGCGTCGAAGGCCTGCGGTTCGATCGAGCGGCCGTTCGGCATCCCGCCGGGCAGTTCCGGATAGTAGTCCGGGTAGCCCTGCATCCACGCGAACCGCAGCGGGGTCCAGCGCAGCAGGTAGGAGATGGTGCGCGGACCGTAGGTGAGGTAGGCCCGGCGGCGCGCGACAGGCACGTCCGGCCCGACCACGGCGGCCAGGTAGGTGTCCGCCTTGTCGAAGCTGTCCGGCACCCCGGCGGCGAGCAGCACCTCGTTGTTCGGCACCCAGATCCCGGCGCCGGAGCGGGCCGTCGAGCCGCCGAAGACTGCCGCCTTCTCGACGAGAACAGTGTTCAGTCCGTTGCGAGCCGCGGTCAGCGCGGCGGTCATGCCGGCAGCACCGGCACCCACCACGACCACGTCGTATTCCACGGTGACCGTCATGGCATCCCCATCCGTCAACCCGTTTACGCCGCCGCAATAACTAGAACAGGTTATAGCAGTGTGATGAGATTCACTAGGTCCGATACTCCTGTGTGGAGGAGCCTGTTGCTGTGAGTGAGACTGCTGCTGTGAACGGGACCGCTGCTGTGAGTGAGAACGGTCTACTGCGGCGGCGCGCCGCGATCAGCGAACTGGGCGAGGCGTTACGGCTGCTGGTCGAGCAAGCGACGGCGACCGAGGTGCCGACCGAGGAGATCCTGCGGGCCGCCGAGCGCATCCGGCAGACGGCCGCCCCACTCGGCGAGCAGGTCCGCGGCCGGTTCGACACCGCCACCGCCGACGACCTGCTCGGCGGCGTCCGCCTCTACAACCCGGTCACCGGTGCGGGCAGCGCCTTCGCCCCACCGGCCGAGATGTTCCACGAGGGTGACCTGGCCGTCGGCACGTGCACACTCGGCCGCGCCTTCGAGGGCCCGCCCAGCTTCGCCCACGGCGGGGTCAGCGCGATGCTGCTCGACCACATGCTCGGTTTCGCGGTGAGCGCCGCCGGCCATCCCGGCATGACGGTCCGCCTGGACACCCACTACCGCGGCCCGGTCCCGCTCTACACCCCGCTGCGCCTGACCGCCGCGATCACCGCCGTCGACGGCCGCCGGGTCACCGCCACCGGCACCCTGGCCACCGCCGGCGATCCGGCCACCCCACTCGTCGAGGCGACCGGTGTCTTCGTGGCCCTGCGCGCCGATCAGGCCCGGCGCCTGTTCGGCCCGGTCCTGAACGGCTGACCCGGCTATCCGGCACTCAGCACGGCCAGGCTGCGGTCGCGCAGTTCAGCGGGCAGCCGGGTGCGCTCGGCCAGCCAGGTCACCCAGGCCGGCAGCAGCTCCCGCAGGTCGTCGTCGAGCTGCGCGGCCGCCGACGCCACCCGGTGCGGGGAGCAGGTGTCGAACAGCTCCTCCACCTCGGACGGCCACACCTCGAAAAGCTCCTCGATCAGGAACATCTCCGGTACGGGGTATTCCGGGCGCGTTCGCAGCCACGCGCCGAAGGCTGCCGGGCCGTCGTCCAGGGCGGTCCGCACCGGGTCGAAGGCCAGCACCCGCGGCAGGGTCAGGAGCACTTCGGCGAGGCGGCGGCAGCGGTGGTACTCGGCGAACTGCCCGGCCGTCTCCCCACCCAGCGGACCGAACCGCTCCGGTTTCGGCAGCAGGGCGGCGAGCAGGCGGGAGTCGTCGATGCGCCGCCAGGACGTGCCACCGGCCGCGAAGCCGCCCGCCGCCACCTGCCAGGCCGCCAGGGCCTCCTCCGGCGAGGCGTAGAAACCGGCGTGTGCCGGGCGCGGGGTGAAGTCACCGGCCTCGACGTCCCACAGGTACCAGCGCACCGGCCCGTCCGGGGTGGTCAGTGGTGCGACGATCGCGAACCTGCTGCCGTACCGGTCCCGGGTCCACAGCACCTCACCGGCGGTCTCCGGAGTCGTGACGTCGGCGTCGATCGACTCGCGCAACGGCAGCGGCATGATCGCGGCGACCGCCCGCCGGACCTCCGTCACCCGCGGCTCGTCACCCCGCTCCCGCAGGTCCTCGATCAGGGCCTGGGCCAGGTGGTCCGGTCCGACGAAGGTATCGATGGGTTCAGCGCCCAGCCCGGCCAGCAGCGGTCCCAGCCGGGCACAGATCTCGTCCTCCAGGGCGGTGCCGGTCTGCGCCGACGCCAGCAGGTCACCGGTCAGGCCGGCGGCGTGCGGGCGGGCCGAGTCGACCCGCCGGGCGGCGCCCTCCTCCTGGGCGGTCAGGATCGCGGCCAGCGAACTCGTCAGGCGCACCCGCTGAGCGTGCGACCGCCGGCGCTCGGCCCGGGCCGCCGTGGTGGACTTCTGCGACTTCTTGCGCTTACGAGAGACCGGCACGGGCCGAGAATATGTCGCCTTCCCGGCCCCGGCCTCCGGTCGTCACCCGCACGGGCGGATCAGCACCGCTGCGGTCGCCACCCGTCCGAGCCGCTCAGGAACGCCTCGATGGTGGCACCGGCGGCCTCCTCGGTGGTCAGCTGGGGACGGTTCGCCGAGACGATCGCGCCCGGCCCGAAGTTGCGGTACTCCCGGAAACGGGCGTCCTCCCACGGCCACGTACCGAAGTCGCTCCAGGCGGTTTCCGGGATGTGGGTGCCGATCCACGACTCCCGGATCACGGTCTGGCCGATCGCGTTCGGATCGTTGCCCGGATGCCACGGCCGGCCCAGCAGGACGGTTCCGGCCGGGGCGTCCGAGGTGAACCGGCACCTGTCGAAGAGCAGCCCGTGCGGGTTGGTGGAGTCGGTGCTCGGGGCGGTGACGTACCCGTTCGGGGTGCTCCCCCGGTCGAGCGAGTGGATCCTGCACCGCTGGAAGGCCGCCGTGGCACGGCCGAAGATGAAATCGACATCCCCTTCGACGTACGAATCACGAAGGAAGACCCTGGCCACCACTCCGGCGGCACTGCTGTTGACGTACAGAGTGTCCTGGTTGGCAAGGAATCTGACCCGATCGAAGACCAGCCGGTCGGCCCGGGTCAGCACCGCCACCGCCTGCCGGTTGGTGATCTCCGGGTGGGCGGCCTCGTCGAACAGGTTCGCGAACGTCAGGTTGACGGCCCGGAACCCGGCGCCGTCGACGGTGACCGAGGCGCTGCCCGAGGTGCCCCAGGTGGTGCCGTCCGGTTTGACGGTGCCATTGGCGCGGTCGTCGGCGATCACCACGTCCTCCGGGCGGCGGCCGAGACCCCGGAATTCGAGCGACGTCCTGGTCTTCGGGACGATCACCTGACCGAGGTACGTGCCGGGGCGGATCCCGATCACGAACGGCTCGGTGCGCCCGGCCGGTGCGGCGTCGACCGCTGCCTGAACGGTGCCGTGGTCACCACTGCCGTCGGTGGCGACGATCAGATCCGGTCTCTTTGCTCCGGCACGTGCGGGGTCGGGCACCATGCCGGTCGCCACGATGCCGAGTCCGGAGGACATGCCGAGGAAGGTACGCCTGCGCACAGCCTTCTCCTTGCTGTGAGGATTGCGCTGGGGGAAAGCGCTTTCCTCAGCACGGTAGGGCAGCCATCGATTAACGTCAACGAAATCTTCTACGGATGCAACTTGCACACTTCCCCTCGTGCAACTTGCATCGACAGGGCATTGTGGAGCCGGGAGGTCTGGATGGTGTCTCGTCGCATCGTGCTTCGCAGCGCGGCCGCGCTACCGGCCGCGGGAGTGGTCCCGGTGGACACCCGTGTGCCCCGCGTGGTCCGGGAACTCGAAGAGAAGATCCAGTCCGGGATGTCCGCCTACCGGATTCCCGGGGTCGCCTACGGCCTGCGCCACCAGGGCCGCGACTACATCGGCGGCTTCGGCGTCACCGACGTCACCGCCCCACAACCGGTCGGCGCCGACACCCTGTTCCGGATCGCGTCGACCACCAAGACCTTCACCGGCACGGCGGTCATGCGCCTCACCGAGAGCGGCCGGCTCGACCTGGACCGGACCGTCCGCAGCTACCTGCCCCGGTTCCGCACCGCCGACGAGACAGCATCCCGGCGGGTCACCGTGCGGCAGCTGCTCAACCACAGCGCCGGGTGGCTCGGTGACGTCTACACCGACACCCCCACCCTCGCCGCCTACGTGGAATCGCTCGCCACCACCCCGCAACTGACACCGCCCGGGCAGACGTTCGCCTACAACAACGCGGCCATCGGTGTCGCCGGGCGGCTGATCGAAGTCGCCACCGGCCGCGACTACGAATCGGCCCTGCACGCCCTGGTGCTCGACCCGCTACGGCTCCGGCAGAGCGGATTCTCCCCCGCCGAGATCCCGGGCGCCTCGGTAGCCGTACCCCACGGCTTCGACCTCGACGGGAACGTGGTGGCCGTCCCGGAGGCGCTCACCATCCCCCGTAGCCTGCACGCCGCCGGTGGCCTGTTCTCCAGCGCCCACGACCAGCTCGCCTGGGCGCGCTACCACCTCGGCGACGGCAGCCCCCTCCTCGAACGGCGATCCCTGCGGGCGATGCGGTGGCGGCCCGGCCCCGGCGGCACCCTGTTCGTCGAACTCGACGGCGCCGGCGTCACCTGGATGCTGCGCCCCACCGCCGAAGGCCCCCGCGTCGTCCAGCACGGCGGCGACCTGCCCGGCCAGCACTCCGGCTTCATGATCGTGCCGGAGCGGGACTTCGCCCTCACCGTCCTCACCAACTCGGAGAGCGGCCCCCTGCTCACCGCCGAACTGTTCGGCGGCGACTGGGCCCTCAGCCGCCTCGCCGGCCTGCACAACCTGCCCGCCACCCCGCGCACCCTGCCCGCCGCCGACCTGGCCGGCCACGAAGGCCGGTACGTGGCCACCCAGATCGGACTCGACGGCCGGCCCGCCCGGATCACCCTCGACCTGGTCGCCGCCGGCGGCCGGCTGAGTGGCCGGGTGGACGGGGTGGAACAGATGGTGCTGCCGTTCTACCGCAAGGATCATGTGCTGGTGTGGGCCCCGGACGGCTCGGACGCCCACAGTCGCGCCGACTTCATCCGCGATCCGGACGGCTCCGTCGGGTGGTTCCGCTTCGGCGGCCGCCTGTTCCGCCGGCATCCCCTCACCGCGGGCACCGGTCACCGCACCGCGGGCGCCGCGCCGGCTCTGCTCCCGGTCACCCTGCCGCACCCGACCGCCATCCGCTGACCCTCGGCCTACCCTCGGCCGACGCCTCCGCCCACCCTCGGTCGGCGCCTCCGCATACTCTCGGCCAGCGCCTCGGCCAACCCTCGGCCGGCGCCTCCGCATACCCTCGGCCGACGTCTCGGCCGGCGTCTCGGGCGGCGGTGACCGGTCAGGACGGGTCGGTGAAACGGTTGCGGCGTTCGAGGCGGAGTTCCTCGAGCTTGCGCCAGCGGTTGAAGACCTGGACCGCGGCCTCGACCGGCTCGGGCGCACGACCGGCCCGCCACTGACGCGGAAGGAACGACTCGGCGCCCAGCCAGAGCAGTTCGCTCATCGGGACGGTGCCGCCGTGCATACGCATGAGTTCCTCAGCGACCTGGAAAGCGTGATCACTGCGCCGCCACAATTCCACGGTCGACTTACCAGTCAGCAACTCTTCGTAGTCGTCAGGGTGGAGGTCCATGGTGCGCCAGTCCTTCACATGCGGCAGAAAGTGCCAGTTCAACAGCCTGGCGATTGCCACTCTCGCCGCTTTACGTCACACCTGTCAAGGAAAAGCCGCAGCGATCATTGCAACAGAAAGTAGTTGTGGCCGTTTCGGTCAGCGTAATCGCCGGACCGCCTGCACGAACCGTGCGCACCTTATGACGAAACGTCATTGATGCGCCTTGTGCCACAAAACGCGGACAAGCCAGACGAGGCAGCCCCCACGAAACGCAGATGAGCCAGACGAGGCAGCCCCCACGAAACACGGATGAGCCAGACGGCGCGGGGCTGCCACGGGAAGCGAGTGGCGATGTCCGGATCGTCGTCCAGGAACCCGACGAAGGCACGCACTACTCTTCGACGTTCGTCACCTCGGCGCGGTAGCGCCGGGCCGGGGTGCCACCCTGCCGGTCGAGCGCAGACCGGCCCGCTCGCGTGCCGGCCGTTTCGCCGTAGCCGACCCTGACATACCAGCCGCCGGCCCGGGCGAGTGCCGCACAGTGTTTGACAAGGGTGAATGGGTGCAGGCACATTGGGAGCGCTCCCAATCCCCCATCCCCCAGGAGTGAACGATGACCTCATCCATCCCCTCTGTCCGCTGGAAATGGTGGGCCGCTCTGGTGGCCGCCGTCTGTGCCGGAGTGACGGCGCTGTTCGTGGCGCAGCCGGCGCAGGCCGCCACCGGGTTCACCGTGTCCGGGACCCGGATCCTCGAAGGCAACGGCAATCCGTTCGTGATGCGCGGGGTCAACCACGCGCACACCTGGTACACGAGTCAGCTCGGCTCGCTCGCCAACGCCAAAGCGCTCGGGGCGAACACCGTCCGGGTCGTTCTGAGCAGCGGGAACCGGTGGACCCGCAACGATGCCGCGGACGTGTCCAACGTGATCAGCCAGTGCAAGGTCAACAGATTGATCTGTGTACTGGAGGTGCATGACACGACGGGATACGGCGAGGAGGGTGCGGCTGCGACACTCGCGCAAGCCGTCGACTACTGGATCTCGATCAAGAGTGCACTGGACGGCCAGGAGAACTACGTCATTCTCAACATCGGCAACGAGCCGTACGGCAACACGAACGCCGCGGGCTGGGTCGCCGACACCAAGAACGCGATCACCCGGCTGCGGACGGCCGGGTTCGCGCACCAGATCATGGTGGACGCCCCGAACTGGGGCCAGGACTGGTCGTTCACCATGCGCGACAACGCGGCGAGCGTGTTCGCCACCGACCCGAACCGGAACGTCGTCTTCTCGGTGCACATGTACGGGGTCTTCGACACCGCAGCCGAGATCACCGACTATCTCGCCCGGTTCCGGACCGCGAACCTGCCGCTGGTGATCGGCGAGTTCGGGCACCTGCACTCGGACGGCGACCCGGACGAGGACACCATCCTGGCCACCGCCCAGCAGTACGGCGTCGGCTATCTGGGCTGGTCGTGGAGTGGTAACGGAGGCGGCGTCGAGTACCTGGACCTGGTCACCAACTTCAACCCGGCGCAGTTGACCACCTGGGGCCAGCGGCTGTTCAACGGGGCCAACGGGATCAAGGCGACCTCGAAGGAGGCCACCGTCTTCGGCGGAACCCAGCCGTCGTCCCCGTCCACCTCGCCGTCGACCTCGACGTCACCCTCGGCTTCCCCGTCACCGTCCGTTCCCGCCGGCGGCTGCACCGCGACCTATGCGGCCACCGGATCGTGGGCCGGTGGTTTCCAGGGCGAGGTGACGGTCAAAGCCGGCAACTCGGCGATCACCGCCTGGACCGTGAGCTGGACCTGGCCGAACGGGCAGCGGTTCACGAACTCCTGGAACGCGGTGGTGACGACCTCCGGCGAGACGGTGACCGCGAAGAACGCCGCCTATAACGGACGGCTGGCCGCCGGTACCTCGACCAACTGGGGTTTCACCGCGTCCTGGACCGGAACGAACACCGCCCCGGCAACGGTGACCTGCACAGCATCCTGATCACCATGAATCACCATGAGCAACATTGACGAGGACGGCCAAGGGCCGGCGGCTCGAACCGGAGCCGCCGGCCCGACTCGTCATCGTCGATTCACTAAACCGGGCTCACGAGACGCCGATGAAGGCGGAGTGAACCGGAGCGCCTCGTTACGTCAGGATCCGGTGCTCACCGTGGCCGTGGCCTGGACGTTGCTCGGTTCGGCGCTCTTCCTGGTCTTCAGCGGGGATCCGGGAACCCAGGTCGGCACGTTCTGGTTGTTTCAGCCGCCGCTCGACGTGATGTTCGCGTTCTGTTCGTGGCGGGTGTCCCGGATGGCGGCCGGCGCGAACCGGCGGTTCTGGCTGGTGCTCACGGTCGCCGGAATCCTGTTCACGATCGGCGACACCACCCAGTTCGTCATCTCGCTGTGGCAACGGGACAGTTGGTCCACCGCGGGCGGCACCGTCCAGTCGACATGTTTCGCGGTCGGGCTCGGCCTGGTCGTCATCGCCATGTTGATCCACCCGCACTCCGGCCGCACCGGGCGGGACCGGCTGGCGTTCGGGCTGGACTCGGCCACCGTCCTGGTCGGCGGCGCGGTGGTGGCCTGGTGTTTCGCGATCAACCCGGCGGACATGCGGACCAACCCGGTCGGCGCGCTGGCCGGTGCCGCGGTGGTGCTGACCGCGGCGTTCGCGGCGGTCAAGATGATGCTCAGCGGCAACGCGCCGATGCACCGCAACGCCGCCCTGCCGATGATCCTCTCCGCGATCGTCAACGCGATCGGGGTGTTCGCCGCTCCGGACGCCGAGTCGTCACTGCCGGCGCACGTCTACATGATTCGACTCGCACCATCATTGTTGATCGCGATCGGTCCACGAGTACAGGAGATCACCGCCCGGTTCGACGAGACGGCGTTCGGGGCCCGGCGCCGCAAGCCGTACAGTCTGCTGCCGTACGGCTCGATCCTCGTGGTCTTCCTCGCCATGATCATGGTGCTGGCGGAGGACCGGGACGACAGCCGGCTGTGGGGTGCCGTAGGCGGCCTCGGCGTCATCGTCACCCTGGTCGTGGCCCGGCAGCTGCTCGCCTTCCACGACAACGAACGCCTCGTCTCCGAACTGCGCGAACACCAGATCCGGCTACGCCGTCAGGCCCTCTTCGACGACTTGACCGGTCTCGCCAACCGCAGCCACTTCCGCGAGGAGGTGAGCGCCGCCCTGGACCACGCCGAGCCCGGAACCGTCTCCCTGCTCCTGGTCGACCTGGACGGATTCAAGGCGGTCAACGACACTCACGGTCATGCGGCCGGCGACACCCTACTCGCCGGAGTCGCCGACCGGTTACGCTCCGCCGTCCGCGCCGCCGATCTACCGGCCCGCCTCGGCGGCGACGAGTTCGCTGTCCTGCTCCGCGACTGCGACCAGAGCGACGCCGAACGTACCGCCCAGCGCATCCTGCACGCCCTCACCGACCCGGTCCTGATCGACGGCGTCCCGGTCCGCGCCGCCGCCAGCATCGGCGTGGCCTGCGCCGAACCCGGCGACGACACCCGCAGTCTCCTGCACGCCGCCGACACCGCGATGTACGCGGCAAAACACGAGGGCAAGGGCACCTGGGCGCGTTACGACCACAGCATGACCTCTTGAAAACCCTTTTCTGGTACGCCTACCGAACGCCGGCCGCGCCACATAGACCACCGTCGTGCCCAGCCCGACCAGGAAGATGCTCGTGACGCAGATGACCAGGCCCGGCCATCGTCGTGAAGTCTCCGTCGTCATGCCGCAGATCGTCACCGGCACCGCCCCCAGCGGCCGAGCCTTCTTGCGAAGACCGCAAACTGCACCGGTGGACCTCGAACTCCGGCAGCTGCTCGACGACATCGGCCCCCGCCTGCACCGGATCCGCCAGGACCGCGGCCTGACCCTGGAGGACCTGGCCGCCGAGACCGGCATCTCGGTCAGCACCCTGTCCCGCCTCGAAGCCGGCAAACGGCGTCCGACGCTGGACCTGCTGCTGCCGCTGGCAGGCACCTACCGGATGGCCCTGGAACAGATGATCGGCGCCCCGCTGACCGGCGACCCGCGGATCCACCTGACCCCGCATCACCGGCAGACCCGCACCCGGCTGGACAGTGTGGTGATCCCGCTGACCACGTACCCCGGCCGGCTTCAGGTCTTCAAACAGATCCTCGCCCCGTCCGCCGGTCCGCCGGGCCTGGTCACCCATCCGGGGCACGCCTTCTTCTACGTGCTGGCCGGTACCGTCCGGTTGCTGATCGCCGACGACGAACGGCTGCTGTCCCCCGGTGAGACCGCCGACTTCGATGCCGGTCTCCCGCACTGGTTCGGGCCCGCCGGCGACACGGCCGCCGAGATCCTGCACCTGTTCGGCCCGCACGGCGACCGCTTCACCCCGACGCCGTGACCAAGCCGCCGGGGTCCACCGAACGTGCGGATCACGGTCACGATTAGTACATCTGATCTAATCATGGGGTAAGGTGCGGCCATGAGCATCGACAGCGGTGCAGACTCCCGCCCGCCACTGACTCCCCGGCAGCTGCGGATCCTCGTGGTGATCAGGGAATCGGTCCGGGACCGCGGCTACCCACCGACGGTCCGGGAGATCGGCGCGGCGGTCGGGCTGGTCTCCCCGTCCTCGGTCTCCTACCAGCTCGGCATCCTGGAAAGGCTCGCCCTGATTCGGCGGAGCCCCAACAACTCCCGGGCCGTCGAGTTGCTCCCCGGCGCCGAGGCCGTCCTGAGACAGGCGTTCCCGGCCGAGATCGCCCGGACCGCGGACATCCACACCGGCGACTTCACCCCGCCGGGCCGGCTGGTGACCGTTCCGGTGCTGGGTGCCATCGCGGCGGGTGCCCCGATCCTGGCCGAGGAACACGTCGAGGATCATTTGACCGTCTCGGCGTCGATGGTCGGCGGGGGCGTCCTGTTCGCGCTCAACGTCAAGGGCGACTCGATGATCGACGCTGCGATCTGTGACGGCGATGTGGTGGTGGTTCGTCAGCAGCCGGTCGCGGAGAGCGGTGAGATCGTGGCCGCGATGCTGGACAACGAGGCGACGGTCAAGGTGTTCCGGCAGCGTGACGGGCACGCCGAGCTGCTTCCACGGAACCCGGCCTACCAGCCGATCCCCGCCGATGACGCCACGATCCTCGGCAAGGTCGTCTGCGTCCTGCGCCGCCTCTGACCGGTCACTCGGGACCCCGGCCCGCAACATGATCCACAGGGACCGAGATCGGGGCGGGGTCTTCGGTGGCCGTACGAACGCTGGGGTTGATCGTGGCGATCAGGGCGACGGCGAGCATCACGCCGGACAGTGCCCACAGGGAACCTCTCGGGCCGACGGTGGTCAGTAGAGCTCCGGCGGACAGGGACGCCAGCGGCATCACACCCCAGGTCACCGTGGCTCCGGCGCTCATCACCCGGCCCAGCAGCTCGTTGGGGACCACCCGGCCCGCATAGGCGAAGATCACCACGTTCCACAGCGGACCCACGAACGCGCACAGGGCGCCGATCACGCCGATCTGCAACGGGTGGCTGGTCAGGAGCAGCAGGGGCAGGAGCGCGGCCCAGATCCAGTTGATGCCGACCAGGACCGTGCGGAACGAGAAGTGGCGGTGCAGGCGGCCGGCGGTCAGGGCGCCGAGGAGACCGCCGGCGCTGTAGACGCCCATCATCACGCCGATGCCGGACGGGGTCGCGCCCTGGGAACCGGCCAGCACCACCAGGACCAGCACCAGGGCCTGGAAGACCGCGTTGCTCGCCGCCACCAGCAGCAGGGACACCCGGATCAGGGGGTGCTGCCAGACGTAGCGGATTCCGGCTTGCGCCGACCGCCACAGCGGCTCGGCCGGGCCCTCCACGGGTTTCTGCAGGTCGCGCCGGAGGAACAGCAGGGCTCCGGCGGCGATCAGCGAGGTCAGGCCGTCGAGCAGGAACGGCAGGGCGCGGTCCAGGCCGAACAGGGTGCCGCCGAGGGGTGGGCCGGCGAGGGCGGCGGCCCGGCCGCGGGCCTCGTTGTGGGCGATCGCCGTGGGCAGTTCGGCGTCGGCGACCACCCGGGGCAGGGCTGCCTCCTCGGCGAGGCCGAAGAAGACGAAGCAGACGCCCTGGAGGAACGCCACCATGCAGAGCTGGGCGGTGGTGAGGGCGCCGGTCCAGATCGCCGCCGGGATGGTCAGCAGGGTCACCGCGCCGACGAGCTCGCTGGCCAGCAGGATGCGGCGACGGTTCCAGCGGTCGACGAGGGGGCCGGCGGGAAGGTTGGCGATCAGGTGCGGGAGGGTTCCGGCGGCGCCGACCAGACCGGCGTCCAGGGCCGAGCCGGTGGTGGCGAGGACGAGTAGCGGGGTGGCGGTGCCGGTGATGGTCGCGCCCAGTGTGGAGACGACCTGGCTGCCCCAGAGCAGTGTGAAGTCGCGGTTGCGCCAGAGACTCATGACGGGGTGGGGAACGCGTTGAACAGCACCGTGACCGCGCGCGAGCCGGGGGTGGGTTCGCGGTGCCAGCCGTTGAGGAAGACGATGTAGGCCTCGCCGAACTCGCGCAGTTCGTCGGCGTTGAGGGTGAGGTTGCCGAACGAGTTCATCGCCGCCTCGCCGAATTCGCCGTGGGACTGTTTGTCGGCCAGGAAGGCGAACAGGTCCCGCTGGGCCTGCTCGATCCAGCCGCGGCTGATGGCGTCGGAGGCCGCGGAGATCTCCGGGTCTTCGGAGGCGTACGGCAGGCGCAGGTCGAGGGGTTTGGCCCGCCAGTACCTGCGCCGGCCGGCCGAGTGGTCTTCTTCGATGAACTCGTAGCGGGCGAGTTGCCGCAGGTGGTAGCTGGTGCCGCCGCGGTCGGCACCGAACGCGGCGGCCAGGTCGGCGCAGGTGGCGGGGCCGTAGCGGTTCAGGTGGGTGAACATCTGCTGCCGGAGCGGGTGGGCCAGGGCCTTCAGGGCATCGACGTCGGTGAGGTTGCGGCGCATGGATGAGAAGATATCTATGCAAAGACTTCATCTCACTACCTCTGTCAGTGAGATGTCAGTGGCATCGGGCGGACAATCCACCTCGTCGATGTTTCGCCCTTCGATCAGGGAATCAAGGCAAGCTGTCCTCATGTCGGGAGTCCTGCAGCAGCCCGCCACCCAGTTGGTGCACGTCGCCCGGCAGCCGATCTTCGACCGCCGGGGCAGCGTGGCCGGGTACGAGCTGTTGTTCCGTGGCCGGCTGGACGACGTCGAGGCGTCCCACCGGAACACCTACGCCACCAGTCAGGTCATCGTCACCACGTTCACCGAGTTCGGGCTGCCCGAGGTGGTCCGCGACCGGCTCTGCTTCATCAACATGACGAGGGAATTCCTGGTCGGCGACCTGGCCCTGCCGTTCGGGCCGGAGCAGGTGGTGCTGGAGGTCCTGGAGACGATCACCGTCGACGACGAGGTGCTCGCCGGGGTCACCAAGCTGGCCGCCGCCGGCTATCGGATCGCGCTCGACGACTTCGTCTGGGGACTGGGCCACGACAAGCTGTTCGAGCTGGCGTCGTTCGTCAAGCTGGACATGCTCGACGGGGACCTGTCGGAGCTGCCGCACACGGTCGAGGTGTGCCGGCGGCACCCGGGGATCCAGCTGGTCGCCGAGCGGCTGGAGACCGAGGAGCACATCGCGCTGGCCGACCGGTACGACTGCGAACTGCGCCAGGGATACGCGCTGAGCCGCCCGCACGTGCTGACCACCCACACCCTGTCCGCGTCCCGGCTGCAGCGGATGGAGCTGCTGGCGCTGATGTACGCCGCCGAGGCGGACATGGAGCGGGTGAGTGAGCTGATCTGCACCGATCCGGCGCTGGCCATGCGGGTGCTGCGGGCCAGCAACAGTGCCGCGACCGGTCTGCCGCACCGGGTGTCGTCGGTGCCGCAGGCGGTCGTGCTGCTGGGGATCGCCCGGATCCGGCAGTGGGCCGCACTGATGGTGGCCAGTGACGTCACCGGCGCCTCCGAGGATCAACTGACCAACGCGCTGGTACG
>DATMVU010000325.1:0-3109 GCA_035562875.1 Actinoplanes sp.
GGCCGCCGGAACCGGCAGCCCCGCCTCCTCGGCGACGGCCACCGCCCGCCGCAGATGCCGGGCCGCCGCACTGACACTGTTGCTCTCCCGCCCGGCCAGGCCGAGAACCCGCTCCGCCGCGGACTCGGCACCGGCGTCACCGGCCCGGCGGGCGGCCGCCCGCACCCGCAGAGCCTCGGCCCGGGCCAGCCGCGGATCACTCTGAACCAGGCGCATCGCATCATACGCCCGGCCCTGCAACACCGTCATGGATGCACCTCTGGTGTCCTGTCCGCTGTGGATGGCGAGCCAGAAGACAGCCCCTCGGCCGTCAGCCGCCGGTGGTGGACGCCCGGAGGTGGCTGACCACGGCGGCGCGGCCGGTGCGGGCCTCGGGGACCGGGAGCAGCGGGTAGACGTGCACGGCGCCCTCCTGCTCGTGGTAGGTCAGTGGCACCGACTGTGGGATCCGGTCGCGCAGCACCCGGCAGTCGGGCAGGGTGATGTCGCGGGTGCCGACCAGGATCTGGGTCGGTGGCAGACGCGTCAGGTCGCCGTAGAGCGGGCTGACCCGCGGATCGGTCAGGTCGACGGCACCGGCCCACGCGGCGGCGATCGGGCGTAGTCCGGCCCGGCGCAGCCACGGGTCGGACGGTTCCAAGGCGTCGACCTCGGGGTTGCTCATCGACAGGTCGAGCCAGGGGGCGATCGCGGTCAGACCGGCCACTCCCCCGGCCTGGCCGCCGACGGCCTGCGCGGCGAGCAGGGCCAGGCCACCACCCGCCGAGTCGCCGGCCAAGTAGACCCGGCGCCCCTGGGCGACCTCGGCGGTGATCACCGCGGTGACGAACTCCAGCGCGGCGAGCCCCTGGTGGGCCGGGGCGAGACCGTAGATGGGCACCAGCATCCGGTGGCCGGTGCGGTCGGCGAGGTGGCCGATGAAGGACCAGTGCGGGCCGACGATCTCGTTCGTGTACGCCCCACCGTGCAGGTAGACCACCGTCACCCCGGTGTCCGGCTGTCCGGTGGTCAGCCGGTGCAGGTCGAAGCCGTGCTCCCGGCTCGTGCCCACCTGGAACCGGCGGGTGATCGCCTTCGGTGGTGCGGACGGGCGTTTCGGGCGGGCCAGGATCTGCCGGCCGGCCTGCTCGGTGGCGAAACCCCGCTGGTAGACCAGCCGGGTGAAGGCCGCCACCGCGTTCATCTGCCAGCTCGCCACGATGCCCTCCCCTTCGTCGTGGCGCTGATCTTAAGGCCGGGGCCCGACAAAATCGATCGCGTGATCACCCCGTTGACGGCTAACCTCGCGGACCACCACAACCTGACTCCCGAGGTGATTTGATGCGTGTCGTCGTCGGTTCCGTTCCGGTCATCCGTACGCCCGACGTGAGGAATCGTAGAAGTGGATCTGGCACGTAGTTTTGTCATCCGGGAGCGGCACCACCGCATCCACAACCCGTTCACCCCGCAGAAACTGGCCACGCTGGGCGCGGCGATCCGGCTGCGGCCCGGACAGTCGCTGCTCGACCTGGCGTGTGGGAGCGGCGAGATGCTGTGCACGTGGAGCCGGGACCACGGTGTCTCCGGCACCGGCGTCGACATCAGCACCGTGTTCCTGGCCGGTGCCCGGGAGCGGGCGGCCGAACTGGGCGTGTCCGGGCGGGTGGGGTTCGTGCACGCCGACGCGGCCGGGTTCGTCGCGGCCGAACCGGTCGACGTGGCGGCCTGCATCGGCGCCACCTGGATCGGTGACGGTGTGCAGGGCACCCTCGACCTGCTGGAGCGCAGTCTGCGGCCGGGCGGGACGCTGCTGATCGGCGAACCGTTCTGGCGGGAGGAGCCGGATCCGGCGGCGGTCGCCGGCAGTGGTGCGCGGTCGCGGGACGAGTTCGAGGATCTGCCCGGTCTGGTCGCGTCGTTCGGCCGGTTCGGCTGGGACGTGGTGGAGATGGTGCTCGCCGACGGCGACAGCTGGGACCGGTACGAGGCCGCCCAGTGGCTGTCGGTGCGCACCTGGCTCGACGAGAACCCGGACGACGAGTTGGCCGGGCAGATGCGCGCCGAGTTGGCCGTCGCGCCGCTGAACTACGTCCGATACCGGCGGCGCTACCTGGGCTGGGGAGTGTTCGCGCTGCGGAAGCGCTAGGAGGCAGCAGGAATCTCCAGTCACGGGGGACGGATCACCACGGCGGCCGGGGCCGGGCGCGGGGCGGCGTATCCGTCCAGCCTGGCCTCGGTCTGCCGCCACCGGCCCCACGGCCGGTCCCGTTCGGCGCTGCGGGCCGCGGGACGGGCGCACGTGCGAAACGTGGTCGCGGGACCGGGGTGCCGTACCGGAAGATCGGTCCGGTGTTGACGTTGAAGATCATCAAAGGTGACGCGACGAGCCCACAGGCCAGAGGCCCGAAGATCATCGCGCATGTCTGCAACGACATCGGTGGCTGGGGCAAGGGTTTCGTGGTGGCGGTGTCGCGGCGCTGGCCGGAGCCGGAGGCGGCGTTCCGCAGGTGGCACCGGGAGCGGTCCGGTAATGACTTCGGGCTCGGCGCCACCCAGTTGGTGCAGGTCACCGCGGATGTGTGGGTGGCGAACATGGTCGGCCAGCGGGGCATTCGCACCGGCAGTGGCGGGCCACCGGTCCGCTACGAGGCGATCGATCGCTGCCTGGCGGCGGTGGCCGGGCACGCGGCCGGGCTGTCGGCATCGGTGCACATGCCGCGGATCGGATGCGGGCTGGCCGGGGGTAAGTGGGACCGGGTCGAACCGCTGATCGTGGCCAATCTGTCTGAACGTGACATCCCGGTCACCGTGTACGACTTCTGACGCCTACGTTGTCTCATGTGACGAATGAACAGATCGTGCTCATCGGCGGACTGTGGACGCAAGCTTCGGTGTGGACCGGGGTGGCCGCCGCCCTGGGTTCCGCAGCCGTTCCGGTGGACCTGCCCGCGACCGCCGGCACCACGCTGAACGACCAGGTCGACGCGGTGCTCGACGCCGTCGACGCAGCGCCCGGCACCTCGGTGGTGGTCGGCCATTCGGCGGCGTGCACCCTGGCGTGGCTGGCCGCCGACGCCCGCCCCGGCCGGGTGTCCCGGGTGGTCCTGATCGGCGGTTTCCCGGGCGCCGA
>DATMVU010000326.1:0-12204 GCA_035562875.1 Actinoplanes sp.
GCTCACCCCCACCAACCGCGCTCACCCACCCGCTAAGACCCAAGGTTTTGGCCGGGCGTGGCTCACGGAGGGATCAAGCCTGACCGCCCGGAGTGAGCCACGCCCGGCCAAAACCGCCCCCACGCAGAGCGAGAGGGAAACTACTTGACCCCAGCCGCGTCCATCCCCCGCAACTCCTTCTTCAGCTCATGGATCTCGTCCCGGATCCGGGCCGCCAGTTCGAACTGCAGTTCCCGGGCGGCACCGAGCATCTGATCGTTGAGGTCCTGAATGAGCTTGGCCAACTCGGCCCGGGCCATTCCTTCGCGAGCCGGAACAGCAGCCGCCTTGCCTTTGGAACTGGTCCCCGGAACCGGCGCCTTGCCCCGGGACATCTGCCGCCCGGCCCCACCGACCAGAGCTTCGTCGGTGTCCTCGGCCTCTTTGTAGATGTCGTCCAGAATGTCGTGGATCTTCTTGCGCAGGGCCTGAGGTTTGATCCCGTTCGCCTCGTTGTGCGCGATCTGTTTGGCCCGGCGCCGATCGGTCTCCTCGATGGCGTTCCGCATCGACGGCGTGATCTTGTCCGCGTACATGTGCACTTCGCCGGACACGTTTCGCGCCGCACGCCCGATCGTCTGGATCAGCGAGCGGCCGCTGCGCAGGAAGCCTTCCTTGTCCGCGTCGAGGATCGCGACGAGCGACACCTCGGGCAGGTCGAGGCCCTCCCGGAGCAGGTTGATGCCGACGAGCACGTCGTAGTCGCCCTTGCGCAACTCCTTGAGCAGCTCGACCCGGCGCAGCGTGTCCACCTCGGAGTGCAGGTAGCGGACCCGGATGCCGTTCTCCAGGAGATAGTCGGTGAGGTCTTCGGCCATCTTCTTGGTGAGCGTGGTGACCAGGACACGCTCGTCGCGGTCGGTGCGCAACTGGATCTCGTGCATCAGGTCGTCGATCTGACCCTTCGTGGGTTTGACCACGACCTGCGGGTCGACCAACCCGGTGGGCCGGATGACCTGCTCGACGAACTCGCCCTGAGCCTGCTCCATCTCCCAGTTGCCGGGGGTCGCGGAGAGGAACACCATCTGGCCGACGCGCTCCAGGAACTCGTCGAAGCGCAGCGGCCGGTTGTCGGCGGCGCTGGGCAGCCGGAAGCCGTGTTCGATCAGGATCCGTTTGCGGGAGGCGTCGCCTTCATACATCCCGCCGATCTGCGGGATGGACACGTGTGATTCGTCGATGACGGTGACGAAATCGTCGGGGAAGTAGTCGAGCAGGGTGTACGCGGGTTCACCGAAGGTGCGCCCGTCCATGTGCATCGAGTAGTTCTCGATGCCGTTGCAGAAGCCGACCTGCCGCATCATCTCGATGTCGTAGGTGGTCCGCATCCGTAGACGCTGCGCCTCGAGCAGTTTGCCCTGGCGCTCGAACTCGGCGAGCCGCTCGGCCAGCTCGGCCTCGATGTCGTTGATCGCCCGTTCCATCCGCTCCGGGCCGGCACCGTAGTGCGTGGCCGGGAAGATGATCAGCTCGTCGACCTCGCGGACCACCTCGCCGGTGAGCGGGTGCAGATAGTAGAGCTTCTCCACCTCGTCGCCGAACAGCTCGATCCGGACGGCCAGCTCTTCGTACGCCGGGATGATCTCCAGGGTGTCGCCGCGCACCCGGAACGTGCCGCGCTGGAAGGACATGTCGTTACGCGCGTACTGGATGTCGACCAGACGGCGCAGCAGCTTGTCGCGGTTGAGGTCCTCGCCGACCTTGACCCGGACGGCACGATCCACATATTCCTGCGGGGTGCCGAGGCCGTAGATGGCGCTGACGGTGGCGACCACGATCGTGTCGCGCCGGGTCAACAGGGACATGGTGGCCGAGTGCCGGAGCCGCTCGACCTCCTCGTTGACCGACGAGTCCTTCTCGATGTAGGTGTCGGTCTGGGCGATGTACGCCTCGGGCTGGTAGTAGTCGTAGTAGCTGACGAAGTATTCAACGGCGTTGTTGGGCAGCAGCTCGCGGAACTCCTTGGCGAGCTGGGCGCAGAGCGTCTTGTTGGGCGCGATGACGAGCGCCGGCCGCTGCAGCCGCTCGATGAGCCAGGCAGTGGTGGCACTCTTGCCGGTGCCGGTGGCGCCGAGCAGGACGGTGTGCCGGTCGCCGTGCCGGACCCGCCGCTCCAGCTCGTCGATGGCGGCAGGTTGGTCACCTGCGGGTTTGTAGTCGCTGATGACCTCGAACCGGTTGTCGAGTCGTGGGATGTCGAGCGCCATGCCACCACCGTACGTCGGGGGTATGACAAGTTTCGGCCCGGCCCGCGGAGCACCCGGCGTGCTGAAGGTGCACATTCTGTGCGTTGTCCGGTCGGTGGTCCCCGCCTAACCTGGGCGGGACGGCTGCCCGCGGCGGCCGCCGGAACCGGGCCGGCAAGGCCCGGCCGCACCGTGGTCGATGCGCTCCCGGACGCCCTGGCGAGAGCACCCACGGTGGGTCGCGCACGACGCGATCCGGCCGCCGCGAGGACGTCACCGCAGGCAAAGCCCCCGGGCAAGGCACACAGGAAAGCCCCGCAGAGCCCCCGGACGAGGCACGACAACAAACCCAGCCCCGAACGAGGCACACACAGCCCTACCGGGGCGGCTGCCAGCCGGTGGCGATCGCCCAGTCGTCGGCGGCCAGCGCCTCCGCCTCGAACCACGGTTCCTTGGCTTCCGCGTACCCCGATCGGTCCGGGTGGTGCAGTGCCAGCCGCGCTTTGGACTCCGCATAGGCGTCCCGCGCCTCCGGAACCGCCCGCAGGTGGTCGCGCATCAGCAGCGCGAACCGCCACCCGGGCGACCCGGTGACCCGGATGTGCAGATTGACCCGGTAGCCGGGGTCGGCGCAGCCGTGCAGCCGTTTCGGCCAGGTGCCGCCGGGGATGCCGTGCGCGTGGTCCGACCAGGTACCGGACCGTTGCGGGAATCCGGCGGCGGCGAGTGGCCCGGCGAGCGCGTCGGCCTCGTCGAGGGTCCGTACCCCGATCATCAGATCGATGATGTCCTTGGCGGGCAGTCCGGGCACCGCTGTCGATCCGATGTGGTGGACGTCGACGTGACTGCCGGTCCGGTCGACGGCGTGGACGTCGGCCCGGTCGCCGATACCGTGCCGGATCCGGGCGATGAGCCGTTCCGCGGTGTGCGGCCATTCCGGGTCGGATTGCACGACTCGCAACTCCGGGCTCTTCTTGACGGACCGCCCGGACCGGACATTCCGCTCGAAATCCACCAGTCGGTCCCGCCACAGCTCGTCCACCCGGGCATGCAGGCCGGCCAGGTCGCCCTCGTTGGCCAGCAGCACGTCCCCGGCGGCCCGGCGCTGGTCGTCGGTGGCTTGCGCGTCGATGCGGGCGTTCGCCTCGGCCTCGGCCATGCCACGGATGCGGGTGAGACGATCCAGGCGCACCGCACGGTCGGCCATCACCACGATCACCATCTGGTACGAGGGAGCCAGCCCCGTCTCCACCAGCAACGGGACGTCGTTGACCACGATCGCGTCGTCGGCCGCCGCCGCTGTCAACGCGACCGTGCGGGCCCGTACCCGCGGATGAATGATCTTCTCCAGGCGCCGGCGCGCGGCAGTGTCGCCGAAGACGTGCGCCCCCAGCGCCGGCCGGTCCAGCGCGCCGTCCGAAGTCAGTACGCCGGCACCGAACACCTCGACGATCTCGGCCAGCCCGTCGGTGCCCGGCTCGACCACCTCGCGGGCCACCAGATCAGCATCGATGATCACCGCTCCGCGCTCGGCGAGCCGTTTCGCGACCGCGCTCTTGCCCGCACCGATTCCGCCCGTCAGCCCGACTCTCAGCATGGGGTCAAGTATCCGGGTGCGAGTGGCCTGCCGGTGCCCGGGAGGCCACGTGTGCGGGATGCACGAAAGGCCGCCCCGACCGGTGTCGGGACGGCCTTTCGGTGGTACTACCTACCGCTGGAGCGCCGGTCCAGTCGCTGCCGGTGGCGGGCCCACCGCCGGATCAGCTCCTGCCCCGGGCAGGCTCACCGCTGGATCAGTGGATGCCTCCAGCGGTTTCACCGTGCTCGATTCAGTTCTTGCCGCCGGCCAGCTTCTCGCGCAGAGCAGCGAGAGCCTCGTCGGTGGCCAGGGTGCCGACCGGCTCCTCGGCGGAACGCGTCGAGGTCGACGAGCTCGTGGAGGAGGACGAGGACGACGAGGACGAGGTCACGCCGCCGACCGGAGCCGGGTTGAGCGCGGCCTCGGCGTCGGCCTCGCGGGACGCCTGAACCTGCTTGGTGTGGGCTTCCCAGCGCTCGCGGGCGTCGGCGTACTGCTTCTCCCACGTCTCGCGCTGCTTGTCGAAGCCCTCGAGCCACTCACCCGTCTCGGGGTCGAAGCCCTCCGGGTAGATGTAGTTGCCCTCGTTGTCGTACGTGGCGGCCATGCCGTACAGCGTCGGGTCGAAGTGCTCCTCGCCCTCGACGAAGTTCTCGTTGGCCTGCTTGAGCGACAGCGAGATCCGGCGACGCTCGAGGTCGATGTCGATGACCTTGACGAGGACGTCCGAACCGACCTGGACGACCTGCTCGGGCAGCTCGACGTGACGCTCGGCCAGCTCGGAGATGTGCACCAGGCCCTCGATGCCGTCGTCGACGCGGACGAACGCACCGAACGGAACCAGCTTGGTGACCTTGCCCGGCACGATCTGGTTGATCGCGTGGGTCCGGGCGAACTGACGCCACGGGTCTTCCTGGGTCGCCTTCAGCGACAGCGAGACGCGCTCGCGGTCCAGGTCGACGTCGAGCACCTCGACCTCGACCTCCTGGCCGACCTCGACAACCTCGGAGGGGTGGTCGATGTGCTTCCAGGAGAGCTCGGAGACGTGCACGAGGCCGTCCACGCCACCCAGGTCAACGAAGGCACCGAAGTTGACGATGGAGGACACGACGCCCTTGCGGACCTGGCCCTTCTGCAGCTTGTTGAGGAACTCGGTACGAACCTCGGACTGCGTCTGCTCGAGCCAGGCGCGGCGGGACAGGACCACGTTGTTGCGGTTCTTGTCCAGCTCGATGATCTTGGCCTCGAGCTCACGGCCGACGTACGGCTGGAGGTCGCGGACACGACGCATCTCGACGAGCGAAGCCGGGAGGAAGCCACGGAGGCCGATGTCCAGGATGAGACCACCCTTGACAACCTCGATGACGGAGCCGCGAACGACGCCGTCGTCTTCCTTGATCTTCTCGATGGTGCCCCAAGCGCGCTCGTACTGCGCACGCTTCTTCGAGAGGATCAGGCGACCTTCCTTGTCCTCCTTGGTGAGGACGAGGGCTTCGATGTGGTCACCGACCGACACCACTTCCGCGGGGTCCACGTCGTGCTTGATCGACAACTCGCGCGAGGGGATGACGCCCTCGGTCTTGTAGCCGATGTCGAGCAGGACCTCGTCCCGATCGACCTTGACGACGGTGCCTTCGACAATGTCGCCGTCGTTGAAGTACTTGATGGTCTCGTCGATGGCTGCGAGGAATGCTTCCTCAGAACCGAGATCGTCGATCGTGACCCTGTTGGCGCTCGAGGTGGCCTCGATGCTGCTCGTCATGTGGACAGTTGCTCCGAACGGATGGGATTAGTGGTGTCGCGCGCACTCCACGGAACTGCCACCGGGAACGGCACGAGCGAACCACAACGACCACCGCGGGGGCGATCACATCAAAGCAGTCGATCATGCCGGGACCGGTGACCACGGAACCTGCTCCCTGCCGAGGTACACGTTCCGCGAGCGCATCGACTAGCTTACCGTGCGCATTACCACAGGTTGCAAGCCCTCCCGAGGACTGCGGCACATTGCCGGTCGAGAACCCGCCATCATGCCCCTTATGAGCCGAATACGGACGGCCGACACGCCTGCCGTACCGTTGCCGGGTGACCTCGTCCCACTCGTCCGATGCCCCCGCGCCGCACGTCACCGCGCACCCCGCACCGGGCGCCGGCACTGTGCCGGACGTCACGGAAAACGAGGCCCGTCGCGCCAACCGGTCCTGGTGGGACCTCGACGCCGACGACTACCAGGACGAACACGGCGCCTTCCTGGGCGACGTCGACTTCGTGTGGTGCCCCGAGCGGCTCCGTGAGGCCGATGCCCGGCTGCTGGGCGACGTACCAGGCAGAAGAGTCCTGGAATTGGGCGCCGGCGCCGCCGCCGCGAGTCGCTGGCTACGGCGCGAGGGAGCCCACCCGGTCGCCCTCGACCTGTCCGCCGGCATGCTGCGGCACGCAGCCGACGCCGCCGGGCGCAGCGGCGTGCGGGTGCCGCTGGTCCAGGCCGACGCGATGGCCCTGCCGTTCGCTGACGCCAGCTTCGACATCGTCTGCACCGCCTTCGGCGCCATCCCGTTCGTCGCCGACTCCGCCGCGGCGATGCGCGAGGTCGCCCGGGTGCTGCGCCCCGGCGGAAGCTGGGTCTTCTCGGTCACCCACCCGATGCGATGGATCTTCTGGGACGAGCCGGGCGAGGACGGGCTGATCGCCCGGAACTCCTACTTCGACCGTACGCCGTACGTGGAACGCGACGACGACGGCACCGTCAACTACCTCGAACAACACCGGACCCTGGGCGACCGGGTACGCGAACTGGTGTCCGCCGGTTTTGTCCTCCGCGACCTGATCGAGCCGGAGTGGCCGGCCGGGCACGAACAGATCTGGGGCCAGTGGAGCCCTCTGCGCGGCCGGCTGTTCCCCGGGACCGCCATCTTCGTCTGCGACCTCCCCAAGCACTGACCTTCCGTTTCCGGAAGCGATCACCGGGTATCCGGCCGGTCATGACTCGTAAAAGTCTCGAAAAGGGCGATTCGGTCAGCTGGCGGAGTCGCGGGCAGACTGTGCACGGCACCGTGCAGCGGAAGATCACCCGGCGGACCACGGCAGCCGGGCGAACCGTGGCGGCCTCACCCGGCGAACCGCAGTACCAGGTCGAAAGCGACAAGACCGGGAGACAGGCGGTCCACCAGCCGTCGGCGCTGCGACACGACTGACATCGGGGGTACGGGCACTCGGTGACGTGGCGACCACGGCCGCCGCCTGCACTCGGCACCGCAGCCGGACCTGCTCGACCCGCACTACGCCACCGGTTCGACAGCGACAAGCCCGGAAACCCACCGCCTGAACCGGAATCGGCCGCACCGCACCGATCAGACCGGAATCGGCCGCGCCCGCACCGCCGGACCGGAATCGGCCGCACCGCACCGCACCGCCGGACCGGAATCGGCCGGGCCCGGCTGACGTCACCGGCACCCGTCGGCATCAGTCCCTGATGAACCGGGCCACGATCCGCTCCCGCTAAGAAGCGACCCCACCCCGCGGCGCCGAAGAGACGGGCACGCCCGGCATCACCGGGGAGGTGGCCTCGCTCAAGGCCGGAACACTGACGCGGCCCAGCGCATGACCAGCGACCCCACTCAACACCGGCTCCGGAGCCACGGCACCGCTCAACACCGGCTGCGGGACCTGCACCCGTGCCTGCCAGTCCGCGTCGAGGATGCCGGCGAGACGGGTGAGTTCACCGGGAATCGCCCGGTAGTAGACCCAGGTGCCTCGGCGCGCCCCGTGAACCAGCCCGGCCTCGCGCAGGATCCGCAGATGGTGGGAGATCGTCGGCCCGGTGAGCGGAAACTCGTCACTCAGATCGCAGACACAGATCTCCCCGTCAGCGGCCGAAGCGATCATCGACAGCAGCCGCAACCGCACCGGATCACCGAGCGCCTTGAACACACCCGCCAGTTCCCCGGCCGGCCCGGTTTCGAGCGGCCCTTGCATGATCCCTGCCACCGGCCTCCGCTCCGGATCGCCACCGGCCTGCCCACCGCCGCTCTGCCCACCACCGGCCGAGCCGCCACCGATCAGCCTGCCGTCAACCGGCCTGCCACCCGCTGGCTTGATTCCCTGCCGCGCTCCTCCGGCGCCCTGCTGCACTGCCCTCGGCCCGGCAAACCCGGCCACCGGCCGCGGTGTGGCACGCCCGCCGTCCTCGCCCGGCCGCGATGCGCGACGGCCGTCATCGCTGCCGTCCCACCCGGAAGTCCCCGGCCCGAAAGCCCTCCGCCCGGCAGCACCGACATCTTGGCGCGACACACCCCGCCCGGCACCGCCGACAGCCTGACCCGGCACGCTCCGGCCAACGCCTCCGACGGCCTGGCTCGGCCCACCTTGGCCGGCACCACCGACAGCCCGGCCCGACATGTTCTGGCCCGTCTCCCCGGCAGCCCGGAGTGTCGCCCGCGCGTTTTCGCTGATCTGCGGTGACGTGCCCCGCCCAGCGTCGTCCGCAGGATGCGCGGCCCATTCGACCCCCGGAAGCCCTGAGGCGTCGACGGCGCTTGTGGCCGGAGCCGGTGCGGGCCGCGGAGCAGCCGGACGGGTCGCGGTGACGGCGGACGGGCGAGGGTTCCGCAACGTGTCCGAACGATCCCCGTGGACCGGACCGGAGGCGCCACCCACTGTCGCTGGTGCGGGCTCTCCTGAGGTGTGGACGACACCGGGCGTGACGGGATCGGCGACGGGACCGGTCGTGACCACCGACCGTTGATCGGTGACGTCCCTCCGGCGAACCTCAATCGACGTCGATTGAATCGGCATCGGCCCAGGGTGTCAGATCAGGGTAAACATTGGCGACGCCGCCACCCGGACGGGTATCCGACAGTCCCACGACATCACCCGGGAGAAGCATCCGAGCCCACTTTCCGCTCGACCAATCGTCACCCAAAGTAACAAACGTTGGTAACCCGATCAAACCGTGATGATCCACCCGCCCCTTCACGCCGAACCTGTCCCGCGGCATTCGCCCAAGGCTCTCCACGGTGACGACTCGACCAAGATCACGACTGCCGGGGCCGTCGGCACGAGGACCTGGCCTCGGGGCACACGGCAACCAAGCGCACGGCGACCGGGCAAAGGAATCCCTCAGCACGCAGGGCGACCGACGGCGACCGGCAGAAGGCCACGGCGACCGGCAGAAGGCTCCGCGGCGACCGGCAGCGAGCTCCGCGGCGACCGGGCAAGGGACTCTCTCAGCACGGCGAACCGATCAAAGGACTCCGTGACGACCGGGCAAAGGACTCCTGGGACCCGCGATAGCGACCCCGGCCCCTGAAACCCGCGGTAGCGACCCCGGCCGGATGGCCGGGCGCCCGAGAAGGCTCCCGGCCCTGCGGGCAGAAGCCCGAGAAGGACGCACCGGCCCGTAGTCAGGGCCGGGGCGCAGGGCCACGAGGTCAACGGCCAGGGCACGGCCAGCGCTGAGGTGCGGGGATCAACGGCCGGGGCACGGCCAGCGCTGGGGTGCGGGATCAACGGCCGGGGTGCGGGGTCAGTGGTCGGCGCCGTTCCAGTCCCGGCCGGAACCGATGGAGACCTCCAGCGGCACCGACAGCGGGTAGGCGGCGCCCATCTCGCGGCGCACCAGTTCCTCCAGGGCGGGCTGTTCGCCGGGGGCCACTTCGAAGACGAGTTCGTCGTGGACCTGCAGGAGCATGCGGGATTTCAGGCCGGCGTCCTTGAGGGCCTCGTCCACGTGCAGCATCGCGATCTTGATGATGTCGGCGGCGGAGCCCTGGATGGGGGCGTTCAGCGCCATCCGCTCGGCCATCTCGCGGCGCTGACGGTTGTCGCTGCTCAGGTCGGGCAGGTAACGGCGGCGGCCGAGGATGGTGGCCGTGTAACCGTCCTTGCCGGCCCGCTGGACCACCGCCTGCAGGTAGTCGCGGACCCCACCGAAGCCTTCGAAGTACCCGTCCATCAGGGTGCGCGCCTCCTCGGTGGAGATGCTCAGCTGGTTGGAGAGACCGAAGGCGCTGAGACCGTACGCCAAGCCGTAGTTCATGGCTTTGATCTTGCGGCGCTGGTCGGGGGTGACCTCGTCCAAGCCGACGCGGAAGACCGACGAGGCGGTGGCCGCGTGGAAGTCGGCGCCCGAGTTGAAGGCGGCGATCAGGGCGTCGTCACCGGACAGGTGCGCCATGATCCGCATCTCGATCTGGCTGTAGTCGGCGGTCAGCAGCGTGTCATAGCCCTTGCCGACGATGAAGGCGCGGCGGATGCGCCGGCCCTCCTCGGTGCGGATCGGGATGTTCTGCAGGTTGGGGTCGGTGGACGACAGCCGGCCGGTGGCTGCCACGGTCTGGTTGAACGTGGTGTGGACGCGGGTGTCGTCGGAGACCGCCTTGAGCAGGCCGTCGACTGTCGACTTGAGTTTCGCGACGTCGCGGTGGCGCAACAGGTGAGCCAGCAGTGGGTCACCGGTCTGGGCGAACAGGCTGGTGAGTGCGTCGGCGTCAGTGGTGTAACCGGATTTGATCTTCTTGGTCTTCGGCAGTTCCCGCTCGACGAAGAGGATCTCCTGCAGCTGCTTGGGCGAGCCCAGGTTGAACTCGCGGCCGACGACCTCGTGCGCGGCCACCTGAGCGGCGCGCACCTCGGTGGCGAAGTGCGACTCCAGCTCGGTCAGGTAGTCGATGTCGGCGGCGATGCCACGCTGCTCCATCTCGGCGAGCACGATCGCCAGCGGCTGCTCGATGTCGGCGAGGATCCGCTCCGACTCGCCGCCGTCGCGGGACAGCTCGGCGGTGATCACCTCGGCGAGGTCGAGGGTGGCCCGGGCCCGCAGCATGACGCCCTGCTCGACGGCGTGGTCGTCGCCGTCGCCGTCGAAGCTGAGGGCGAGCTGGCCGTTGCCCGGTTCCTCGACCTTCAGCTCGCGCTTGAGGTAGCGCAGCGCCAGGTCGTCGAGCTGGTAGGCGCGCTGGTCGGGTTTCGCCAGGTAGGCGGCGAGGGCGGTGTCGGTGGTGACGCCGGCGAGCTGCCAGCCGTGGGCGTGGAAGGCGAGCAGTGCCGGTTTCGCGTCGTGGACGACCTTGGGCCGGGACGGCTCGGCCAGCCACGCCGCGACGGCACGCTCGTCGTCCTCGTCCAGGGTCTCCGGGTCGAACCAGGCGGCCGGGCCGTCGGCGGTGGCGACGGCGACGCCGGTGAGCCGGCCGGTGCCGCGCCCGAAGACGCCGGTGACCGCCACCCCGACCGGCGCGGTGCCGGCGTGCTCCCGCAGCCAGGCGGCGACCGCACCGGTGCGCAGCACCTGACCGTCGATGTCGAAGCCGGCCTCGGCCTCCGGCTCGACGGCGTCTAGATATGCATACAGCCGCTCGCGCAGCACCCGGAACTCGAGGGCGTCGAAGAGCTGGTGCACGGCTTCCCGGTCCCAGCCCTGCCAGCGGCTGTCCTCCGGCCGCACCGGCAGCTCCAGGTCGCGGACCAGAGCGTTCAGCTCGTAGTTGCGCAGCACCGCGGCCAGGTGGGCGCGCAGGTTCTCCCCCGCCTTGCCCTTGATCTTGTCGGCGCCGGCCACGATCCCGTCGATGCCGCCGAACTCGACGATCCACTTGGCGGCGGTCTTCGGGCCCACTCCGGGCACACCGATCAGGTTGTCGCTGGTCTCGCCGACGAGGGCGGCCTTGTCCCGGTAGAGGTGCGGGGGGACGAGTTGTTTCTCCTCGACCAGGGCCGGCGTCATCCGCCACACCTCGGAGACACCACGGCTCGGGTAGAGGACGGTGACGTGCTCCTCGACCAACTGCAGGGCGTCCCGGTCACCGGAGGAGATCAGCACCTCCATGCCCGCGTCCCGGCCCTGGGTGGCCAGGGTGGCGAGGACGTCGTCGGCTTCGAACCCGGGTTTCTCCACCACGGTGATGCGCAGCGCGGCGAGGATCTCCTTGATCAGGCTGACCTGACCGTGGAACTCCTTGGGGGTCTCGGCCCGGCCGGCTTTGTACTCCGGGTACTTCTCGGTGCGGAAGGAGACCCGGGACACGTCGAACGAGACGACGATGTGCGAGGGCTTCTCGTCACGCAACATGTTGATCAGCATCGAGGTGAAGCCGAACACCGCGTTCGTGTGCTGGCCGGTCGCGGTACTGAAGTTCTCCTTGGGCAGCGCGTGGAACGCGCGGTAGGCCAGGGAGTGGCCGTCGAGCAGCAGCAGTCGAGGGGTCTGGGCTTCATCGCTCACGCCCCAGGACTCTAGTCGCCGGGTCCGACAAGTTTCCGGACGCACCACGGGGCGGTCACCTGCGAAGGTGGACCGCCCCGTGAGCACTACCGATCAGGCGACGCCGAGGTACGCGTCCTTCACGGCCGGGTCGTGCAGCAGCTCCTGGCCGGTGCCACTCTTCACGATCTTCCCGGTCT
>DATMVU010000327.1:0-15177 GCA_035562875.1 Actinoplanes sp.
GCGGTAGCCGATGACGGGGCGGCCCGAGCCGCGGCCCGGCTCGTCCGGGCCAGCCCCGGCCTGCGTATCGCCGGAACCCTGAGCCCCGAATACGGCTTCGAGGAGGACGAGGCCACCTATGCCGAGGTATGTGCGCAGGTCATCGCCGCCGGCCCGGACCTGGTTTTTGTCGGCCTGGGCTTTCCCAAGCAGGAGGTGGTGATCGAACGCCTCCGCCCACAACTCCCGAACACCTGGTTCGTCGGCTGCGGCGCCGCAGTCAACTTCGTTGCCGGCGACGTGGCCCGTGCTCCACGATGGATGCAGCGCACCGGTCTGGAATGGGCCCACCGGCTGGGTACCGAACCCCGCCGCCTGGCCGGCCGCTACCTACGGCACGACGCCCCCTACGCCCTCCGCCTCCTGGCCTCGGCCCCCCGCCGCCGCCCTTGACAGCCTCGAACGCCTCCCACCGCCGTCGACGCCCTTCGCCATCGACGACCTTGAGCTTCTCTCACCGCCTTGACGACCTTGAGCCTCTCTTCCTGCCGCCTTGACAACCTTGAGCGTCTCCGGCTATCGCCTTTGACAACCTATGAGCCACTCCCGCCGCCGTGTCCGGCAACGGCTGGCCCATGGTCGATGGTGTGCTGCCGTCCCGCCGCACGGTGATTCATCGGGTTCTGCCGTCCCGCCGCACGATGTTTCATCGGGTGCTGCCCGTCGGTGCCCCCGGCCCGGCCCAACCCAACCCGGCCCGGCCCAACCCGGCAGCACGGTTGAGACTGCGTGCTACCGCCCCGGTCGAGAGAGCCCTTCTCTCGACCGCAGCCCACAGCGGGCGCAATCCGGCGACCGGGAACGCCGATGCCGCGGCCGGCTGACCACTCCTTGCCCAGATCTTGGTCAACCACCCACCAATCCCGGTAGCCGCTCGACCAAGATCGGCAGCCCCACCCCGACCGCCCCGAACCTTGGTCGATCGGCTACCGATTCCGGTGGCCGGCTTACCAAGATCGGCAGGCCTGCTCCGGCCGTCGCGGACCTTGGTTGATCGGCTACCGATTCCGGTGGCCGGCCCACCAAGATCCGAGCCCAGGAGGCGCGAGAGCGAGTTCAGCGGGTACAGAAACGAGCCCAGCGGGCACGAGAGCGAGCTTGGCAGGGCAGAGAACGATGTTGGCAGGGCGCCGGACCGAGGGCTTGACCATGTGCACCCGCAGCGATCAGGTAAAAGTCTCGAGAGCCCCGACCGGCGCCCACGATCCGCGAATGTGCGATCGCACCGGCCGGCGCCAACCGGGCACCAGCTAGCGCGAACCGGCACCGGCTAGCGCGAACCGGCACCGGCCGGCGAATCGGGTCAGTTGCCGCCCTCGCCTCCCGGTGGGCGGGCCGTCCGGGCCGAGCGCCGCCGCTGGGACCGCCGAGCCTGTCCGCCGGGGATGCCGCGGAATGCGGTGCAGCGCAGGCCCGCCCGATGTCGCACGGCGCCGATCGTGGGTTGTGGAAAGCCGGTCGTGTCGTATCCGGACTGCCAGGGGAACCGGTCGTCCGGGTCGGGCCAGGCGATCTGCAGGAGGCTGACCCGCTCGTCGCCGTACCGCATCAGGGCCGCTCCGGGGAACAGTGTCTCGTCGGCTTCCCCGGCCACGATCCGCACTTCCTGGCCGTCGATCAGGCCGCGGATCCGCTGGCCGTGGCTGAGCAGCAGGCCTTCGTCGCGGACTCGGCCGGCGACCTCGTTGAGGAGCACGTGCCCGGTCTCCGGTGGCAGGCCGGCGATGGTCAGCTCGGGGAATCCGTAGCCGGTGAGGCCGACCGTGTAGGCGAACGGCACGGTGTCCGCCGGGTCGTCCTCGGTGGGCAGCACGTGCACCACGGCCCAGCCGAACCTACCGATGATCTCGCTTTGTTCGTCGAAGAAGTCGTCGAGGTGGGACATCGCTGGCACCCCCGTCGGGTCGGGCCGTTCCGGTCGAACTCACTATGGAACAGGCGTACGACATTTTTGGAAGCGGCTAGAAAACCGTACGTACGTATTGTTAAAGTGATCGGCATGTTCGAGGATCTGCACCACGTCCAGCTCCTGATCCCACCCGGCGGCGAGGCCGACGCCCGCGCCTTCTACCAGGGCGTCCTCGGCATGGCCGAGCTGCCGAAACCGCCGGTGCTGGCGGCCCGGGGCGGCTGCTGGTTCCGGTCCGGCGGCTGGGAGGTGCACCTGGCGCCGGTGCCGGATTTTGTCCCGGCCCGCAAAGCCCACCCGGGTGTGCTGGTCAGTGACCTGGACGCGCTCGCCACCACGCTGACGGCCGCCGGTCACCCGGCCGAGTGGGACCCGCACTTCCCGGGCCACCGGCGGCTCTACTCAGCGGACGCGCACGGCAACCGCCTGGAGTTTCTTGAAAGGATCACCGAACAGAAGATCAGGGATTGAAATACGGGTCCCGAGCCAGCCGCACCAGCACCCGGAAAGCCCGCTTGTCCCCGGTGAGCTGGAACTGCTGGTTGGGCCCGTTCCCCTCCGGATCGGACTCGAAGTAGGCGACCGCCTTGATCTGCCGGTTGGTTTTGAAGGTACGGATCGCGTCCTTCATCCAGTCGGCGCGCGCCTGGGACCCCCAGGCCTTCGCCACCCCGAACTCGCCGATCACGATCGGTTTCGGACGCTGGGCGGCCCATTCCAGGAACGGTCCCATCAGCTGCCCGATCGGCTTGAACTCGAATCCGGCGTAGACGTCCACACAGGTCCAGTCGACCTGGTCGTCTCCGGGGTAGAAAGCGGGCGCGTCGCCGCGGATGAAGCCTTCCGCGGTGGGGCACCACACCCAGGAGACGTTGTCGGCCCGCTGCTCCCGGAAGATCTTCCGGACGTACCGCCAGGCGGCGATGTAGTCCTCCCCGGACCACATGGTGGCCCGCAGGTTGGGCCGGTCCATCTCCCAGCGCATCCGCAGCAGGACCGGCTTTTTGATCGCCCGGACCGCGACCGCCTGCTTCCGGATCAGTTCGTCGTGTTCCCCGGCCAGGATGGACCGGTTGTCGCCGGTCGCCCAGCTGATCATCAGGGACGCGTCGTCGTCGAGGAACGCCTGGTCCGACGGAGTGCCCATGAGTTGTTCGAAGCGCCGGTAGGTGTTGATGAAGTCGAGTTTCCGGCCCACCGTCTGTTCCAGGGTGCCGACCGCTGCGAGCCGGCCGACGTGGGTGAGCTGGTCCGGTTTGATCCAGGCCCCGAAGTAGGCGCCACGTTTCGGTGGGGCGAACGGCCCGGACTGGAACGGCCCGGGGTTGACCGCTACGGCCCGGGGCGCCGCGCTCAGGTCGGGTGACGGTTGTGGTGCGGGTTCGTCCGGCGGGTCCGACCAGCAACCTCCGAGCAGCAGTACGAGGAGCAGCGCGGCCAGTCCCTTACGCATGAACCCGCCGAGCCGTGTAGAGCACGTTCACCGCGTACGCGTCGCTGCCGGGCAGCCGCCGGGCCGCCGCGTCCGCGATCCGGGCCGCCCGGTTGCCGTGCATCGACGGGGTGAGCATGGAGAAGCCGCGGCGTTCGACGATCTCGAATCCGTGCCGGGCCAGTAGTTCCCCGACGGCGGAGTGGGAGAGTTCGGCGAACCAGCGTTCCCCGTCGTGCCGGCGGGCGCGCAGGTGGCGTACCGATCCGGCGTTGCCGTGGTTCTCGACGACGAGCAGCCCGGATCCGCGGTGCGGCAGCACTTTGGCGGCGAAGGCCATCGCCCGGTCCCGGACCCGCTGGTCCACGTTGAGCAGCAGCCGGAAGACGGTGACGATGGCCGGGAACCCGGCTGCCACCGGCTGCGGTACCGGACCGTCCCCGGCCACGGTGTGCCATTCGGCCCGGGATCCGACCTCGGCGGCCTTCGCCATCATCTCGGCCGACGTGTCGTACCCGTGCGCTTCCCGGACCAGCCCGTGCAGGGCCCGGATCGCGCGACCGGTGCCGCAGGCGAAGTCGTGGTGGACCGGTGGGTTCTCGGTGTATTCGCGGCGCACCAGGGCCCGCAGGTAGTCCCGTTGCCGATCGCTGATCCGGGACGCGTAGCTGTCCGGGGCGTACGTCACGGTCTCGTACTTCTCGACCGCCTGGGTGTCGCGGAACACCTCGGTGTAATCGCTTGTCAACTTCTCCTCCTAAAGGCGCCGAGTTTCAACCGGCCACGTAGCAGCCACGCCCCGGTGGCGTAGGCCGGGACGGCGGCCACCAGGGCCGCCGGGAAGACAACGACGGTTCCGAAACAGGCCGTGGCCAGGAGCGCCGCGCAGAGGGTGCCGGGCCCGAACGGGTGCAGTCCGGTGCCGCGGTACACCTGGGCCAGCGGCAGCAGGTTGTTCACCACCATCGCGCCGGCCAGCCCGATCGCCGCGCCGAGTGCGCCCCACCGGGGGATCAGCAGCACGTCCAGGCCGACCGTGACGGCCAGCGCGATGAGCACGTTGCCGAGGTTCGCCGAGGTGCGGCCGGCCATCGCCAGCACCATGTCGACCATTCCGCAGCCGGTCGCCACCAGCATCGCGCCGGCCAGCACCAGAACCACCGGCACCCCGGCCGTGTACCCGGCACCGAACAGCCGCAGGTACCACGGCGCGAACGCGATCACCAGCAGGCAGATCGGCCAGGTGACCAGCACCAGCCAGCCGGTCGCCACCTGGTAGAGGCGGCGGGCCGCGTCGTGGTCCCCGGTGCTCAGCGCCTCGGCGAGCCGCGGCTGCACCGACTGCGACAGCCCCTGATTGGCGAATTGGATCAGCACCACGAACCGTCCGGCCACCGCGTAGACCGCCGCCGGTGCCAGCCCGCCGAGCGCCGCCACCAGCAGCACGTCCACCCGCTGCAGGGCGAGCTGGGCGACCGCCGCGACCGCACGGGGGGCGGTGAAGACCCAGAAGTCCCGGCGCAGGCGCCGTTGTTCGGTCCGGGTCACCGTCGTTTCCCGATCAAGCCCGCTGGTGTACGCCCGCCGCGCCGCGAATCCGGCGAGGATCGCCACCGGCAGGTACGGTGCGGCCCACGCCAGCGCGAACACCGGCAGGGAGGCGGCCGCCCACAACGCCGCCACTCCGGCCGCACCGACGGCGAGCAGTTGCAGCCCGCTGCGCAGCACCCGGTCCAGCAGGACTGTCGGCCGCATGCTCCGATAGCCGCGGGTGACCGTGAGCAGGACGTCGGTGAGTGCCTGCAACGGGACGAAGACGGCGAGCACCCGCAGTCCGGCGGTGTGCTGGGCCACTACGTGCGGTGCCTCGCCCGCGGTCAGCCGGGCCAGCCACGGCGCGGCGATCCACATCGCCACGGCCAGGGCCAGGGAGCAGACCGCGACCGGTGGGATGCCGGCCCGCAGGCAGGAGCCGAGCAGGCGGTCCTGCCCGGTGGCCCGCAGCCGGGCCGGCCAGTAGACCAGCCCGGTGTTGGTGCCGAGTTTGGCCAGGCCCCCGGCCAGGACGAAGGCGGCGGTCGCGGCGAAGAAGGCGCCCGCCTGTTCGGGCCCGAGGACCCGCGCCACGATCCAGGTGACGACCACCCCGGTGCCGCCGGCCAGGGCTGATCCGGCCATGTTGGCCAGCCCGCCCCGGGCGGCCCCGGCGGTTGCCTCGACAGTGGTACCGGCCGTCACCCGCGGCGCCACACTGGGGTGTGTCCGAGCCAGGTGCCGAGGGCCTCGTCGTGTGACCGGTAGTAGTCGCTCAGGTCCCGCCGCAGCCCCGGATCCATGTCGGCCTGCCGTGGGCGGGCGTTGTGCTTCTCGAACGGCGGCCGGTCCAGTTCGGACGGCAGCCCGAGGAACGTGCAGATCTCGTCGTAGACAGGCTCCGGGTCGCTGAAGAAGCGTTCACTCTCCACCACGTGGATGCGTTCCCGGCCGATGTGCTGGGCCATCACGCTCAGGTAGCGGGCGTATTCACCGCGGGCCCGGTAGGCGTGGTGCTGGTGGGCGAAACTGTAGTGCCGTGGATCGAGGGCGAGCCGGATCTCCTGCCGGTGCACCCGGGCCGGTTCCAGGGCGAGCGCGGACCCGAAGTCCCGTTCCGTCTCGTAGGCGCGGGCCACCTCGTGGTGGTGCTGTGAGTAGGCGCGTTCCACCGGGTCCCGGACCAGCACCACCACCTTGGCAGCGGGCAGGTCCGAGGCGATCCGGGCGGCCGCCTGCGGGTGGTACATGTAGTACGGGCTGGACTCGAAGGTCTGCGCGAGCATCCCGTACTTGTCGGCGATCTTCTCGGCCCGCCGCATCCGGGGGAAGTGCCCGCGGTACCACTCGGGACCCCGCTGGTACGAGGTGTCGAAGTAGTGCACCCCCTTGTGCAGCACCGCTTTGAGTACCACCGGATGCGCGGCCAGCGCCCGGTAGAGCGAGGTGGTGCCGCACCGCTGCCCGCCACAGATCAGGAAGGACGGCAGCATCCGGCTCTCCGACGTGAGCCGCCCGTAACCCCGGGAGCCCAGGTGCACGACCCGTTTCACCGGGGCCGGCAGATTCGGTACCCGCAGGCTCATCAGAGTTCCTCCACCCGCCGGATCAGCACCGGCAGCAGCCAGGTCCCGAGCACGCCGAGACGGGCCCCGGCCTCGGCCTGGCGGTCGGTCAGGTAACGGACGGCGAGATCGACCAGGTAGAGCAGGGCGGTGATCTCGCGGGCCACCGGCGCCACCCCGAACGGGGCGAGCAACTCGTCGGCCCGTTGCAGGGTCGCCTCCACCGCGGCCCGGGCGTCACCCGTGGACTGGATGCGTTTCTGCAGTTCGTGGTGGATGGCGTCGAAGCCGAGCGGCACCCCGGTGGCGAACCGTTCCCAGTCCCAGACCAGCAGCGCGTCGTTGAGGTTCGCCATGTTCCACGGGGCCCAGTCGCCGTGCCACGCCCCGTACCGCAGGGCCGTCCCTCCGCTGTGTGCGGCGAGCACGTCGACCGCGGCGAACAGCCCGGCCCCCTCCGGCCGGTCGGCGACGGCGGTCAGCCGGGACCGCAGTTCCTGCCAGTACCCGCTGCCGGTCAGCGGCCCGACGGTGTAGCCGCAGCAGCCGGCCACGTCGAGCATCGCCGCGGTGAGCCGGCGCGGGGTGAGCGGCGACCGGGGCAGCCAGACCGGCAGCGCCGACTGGACCAGCACCCGCAGACCACGCCATTCCCCGGCGTGCAGGACCCGGGGCACGGTCAGCCGGGTGAGCTGGCTGGCCGCCAGCGCGGTGAGTGCCGCGGTCTCCGACTTGACCAGCCGCCGGGTCAGCGGCCCGGTGCCGAGCTTGCCGAAGGCGAACGTGTCACCGGCCGGGGTGAGCAGTTGCAGCACCGGTTTGCGGTTGGCGCGGGCCGGGCCGATGTGGATGCTCACCGCCAGGTCCCGGCGCAGCGCGTGGCTCAGATAACCGTCGATGCCCGCGGAGGCCGGCCCGGTCACCCGGATCCGGTCCCGGAAGAGCAACCCGGTGGTACGGGTGTGTACCGCCGCCACCACCGCGTCCCGTTTCAGGCGCGCGATCCGGCCCTGTGGCTCGGCGTAGCGGCGGACCGCTGCCGCGGCGACCGCGGGGGAGACCGACGGAACCAGCAGGCGGGGGCGGCGGGCGTTCGGGACGACCAGGTACTCCGCGACCAGTGGGCCGTCGGTGCCGTCGGTGTGACACGGCGCGGGGTAGAGCAGCCCGAGTACCTCGGCCAGGTACTGGGTCCGTAACGCCGCGTCGCCCGCGGTCAACTCGGCCGGGGCCGTACGTACCGGGCTCATGTTTTGATCCCCTCGATCTGATTGCGCCAGAGCAGCGCGTATGCCAGAACCATGAAGGCCAAGGGGGTGACCAGCGCGTTGTACCAGAGCATCGCGGAGAAGGACGAGACGATCGCGGCGCTGCCGGCGATACCGACCGGGCTCCGGTCCCGCCGGAACCGCCACAGCCCGTAGGCGAAGAAGCCGAGATAACCGGCGGTACCGGCCGCGCCGTGCGAGTACATCAGCTGCCAGAGCTGGCCGTTCCCGCCGACGGTGAAGTTGCCGCAGCGTTCGCAGCCGGCGCTCTCCCCGACGGTGATCGAGTTCCGGCCGCCCAGGGTGTTCCGGGTGCCGCCGTAACCGATCACCGGCGACCCGGCGAACCCGTCCAACGCCTTCTCGATCAGGAACGACCGGACACCGTTGGACTTGCCGTTGTCCATCCGGGCCGACACCGTGGCACCGAGCGGGGTGAGGATCAGGGCCGCCGCCAGCGCGGCACCGAGCGTCGGCAGCAGGAGCAGGATCCAGATCCGGCCGGCCAGTACGTACCGGATCGCCACGTAGACCAGCAGCAGCCCGACCCCGATCCACAGGCCGCGGTTGAGTGACGCGACAGCCGGCGCCACCGAGACCACCAGGCATCCGGCGGCCAGCAGTCTGCGGCCGGTACGCCGGCTCCACCAGGCCGCCACCAGCAGCCACGGCAGCAGCAGCCCGAAGTTGTTGCCCCAGGTGTTGGTGTATCCCCAGGGTGCTGCCGGGCGCGGTTTGTCCCCGCCGACGATGTCCATGATCTGAGCGGCGTACGGGTGGACGAGCGACCGTACGAAGCCCTTGTTCCGGATGTGCCCGGGCAGCAACCACTCGACGGGCGAGGTGAACTCGAAGTTCCCGGCCACCATGCCGAGCAGGCCACCCAGCACGGTCAGGACGAACATGCCGGCCAGCAGACGGACCAGCCGCCTCCGGGACAGCTCCGCCTCGGTCAGGTTGCCGGCGTAGATCAGCAGCACGGTGAGGGCGGCGTACATCGACAGCTTGTAACCGACGGCGAGCAGGCGCTCACTGGCGCGCTCGGCGACCGTCCCGGGTGGATCGGTGCCCAGCGCGGCGATGCTCACCACCACCGCGGCGAGGAATACCACCCACCAGACGAAACCTGGCGGCAGCAGCACCGGACGGCCCGCCGACCGTCGCCGGACCAGCAGGAACAGCATCGGCACGGCCATCAGCGGGAAGATCAGCACACCCAGGCCGGACGCCCACCAGAGTGGATAGAGCAGCAGGATCCCGGCCACCGGCCAGGCCGGCAGCGAGCGGTTCCGGGTGGTGCGCGGCTCGGTCCCGGCGAGCGGTTCCGCCGCGACCACCGTCACTGTTCGTCGCCGTCCGTACCGGCGACGGACCGGTCGACCTCGTCGTCCCGGTCCCGTTGCCGTCCGGCGAACGAGAGCTGCTGGGTCGGCCCGTCGCTGTCGGCGGTCAGCGTCACCGCCGGAGTCGCCGCCAGGTCGCCCGGCTGCGGGGTGGGCAGCCGGGGGAGTACCACCGCGCCGAGCAGTGGCGTACCGACCCGCTGGAGCTGTTCGGCGGCGTCGACCAGGGCCGGTCGCAGCGAACGCCGCAGCTCCACCGCGAGGATGGCCGCGTCGGCGAGACTGGCCAGGCTCTGCGCGTCGGCGCTGGAGGTGGTCGACGGCGCCTCGATGATCACGTACCCGCCCTGCTGGTGAAGGTGTTGCAGGGTGTCCTTGAGCCGCTGCGACTGCATCAGGCCGGCCGCGGTGGCCGCCCCGCCGGTGGTGATCACCCGCAGCGACGGGATGCGGGACGCGCGCTGCAGGACCCGGTTCAGACTGACCCGGCCGGCCAGCAGGTCGGAGAGCCCGGGGGTGGCGGCCACCCCGAACATCCGGGCCAGCGGAGCGGCGTCCACCACGCTGTCCGGCAGGTGCGCCCCGATCAGCACGACGTCGCTGCCGGTCCGGGCCAGGGCCGCCGCCAGGTTCGCCGCCACCAGGGTGCTCGCCGAACCGCGGCTGGTCCCGGTCACCACGATGATCCGGTCGTCTGCCTGGAGGCTGGCCAGCACCTCGTTGCGCAGCCGGTTGAAGATCCGCCCACCCGGCCCGTACGGCTGGAGGACGTCGTCGAAGTGCGGGGTGCTGCGCTCGTCGAGGACCGCCAGCACCGGCACCCGGCCCCGGTCCTGGACGTCACCTGCCGAGATCAGCCGCCTGTCGAAACGCTCCCGCAGGTAGGCCAGCCCGAGTCCGAGCAGCAGCCCGAGCATGCTGCCGGTGCCGACGTACAGCCACTTGTTCGGGCTGGTCGGTTCCTCCGGCAGGCGGGAGTCGCTGATGATGCTGCCGCCGCCGATCATCGTGGTGGTCAGCTCGTTGAGCTGGCCGGTCACGTTGTTGAGCTGGTTCTGCGAGTTGTTGCGCAGACTCTGCAGGTTGCTCTCGGTGGGGCTGCCCTTCTTCGCGGCGGCCAGTTTCGCGTTGAACCCGGTGAGCGACGTGGTGAGCTGCTTGACCCGGAGGTTCAGCGACTTGATCCGCTTGTCCAGCAGTGCCCGCGCGCCGTCCTCCCGGTTGCGCAGGTACGCCTCGGCGAACGCGTGCGATCCGGCCTGCGCCTTCTCCGGGGTCTCCGCCCGGAAGGTGATCACCAGGACCGTGGTGTTCGCCGGCACCTGCACCGACACCGACTTGGCCAGTTCGAACGGAGTCAGCTCGCTGCGCAGCAGGGCGACCGCCTTGACCAGGACCGCGCCGGACGCGACCAGCTGGGCCTCGGTGTCCAGGTTGACCGAACCCTTGGTCCGGCCACCTTCGGCGTTGGAGTCCTGGTCGGTCGGCTGCACCAGCACCGAGGCCGACGACTCGTACACCTTCGGCATGGTCTGTGCCAGGAACGCGCTGCCGCCCAGGCCGGCACCCGTGGCCACCAGTGCGATCCACCAGTGGCGGCGGAACGCACCGAGGTAGCGCGAGAGATCGGACGAGGGGCGGGACGATTCCATCAGTCTTCGGCGGCCCTTCCGGGAATGGAGTGAGGGTTCGGGCGTTTCGCCCCGAAGGGTCCAACGCCCCACTCCCGCCGTAAGTGATGGCTAGGCCATCTTGGGCTCCACCCAGCCGCTTTCCACCAGATAGTTGAGCACCACGTCGACCGCCTCCGGAACCGTCATCGTGGTGGTGTCGATGGTCAATTCCGGATTCGCCGGGACCTCGTACGGGTCGTCGATGCCGGTCATCCCGCGCAATTGACCGGCGCGTGCGCGGGCGTACAGACCCTTGCGGTCCCGGCTCTCGCACACCTCCAGCGGCGTGGCGACGTGCACCAGGATGAACCCGCCGCCGGCCTCCACCGACATCCGCCGGGCCGCCGCACGGGCCGCCTCGTACGGCGCGATCGGGCAGGCCACCGCCATCCCCCGGTGCCGGGCCACCTCGGCCGCCACCCAGCCGATCCGGCGCACGTTGCGATCCCGGTCGGCCTTGCTGAAGCCCAGACCCGCGGTCAGCTCCCGGCGCACCACGTCGCCGTCGAGCAGGGTGACGGTGCGGTCGCCGTTCTCCCGGAGCACGTCGGCCAGGTTGCGGGCGATCGTCGACTTGCCGGAACCGGACAGGCCGGTGAAGAAGACCACCAGGCCACGCTGCCGGCGGGGCGGCCGGACCTTGGCCAGCTCCTTGGCCACGGCCGGCGGGGTGTGCCACTCGGGCAGCGGGAAACCCCGGTCCAGCAGATCGTCGATCTCGGTCGGCGACATCGCCAGGCGGCGGTTGCGCGGCGGGATGTCGTCGCGCCAGCGCCACTGGCCGTCCCGGTTGTCGTAGGCCAGCTCGCGCGGCAGCAGCACCCGCAGGCCGGCCCCGGACAGCGAGTCGCCGGTGGACAGCACGTGGCTCACCCCGTATGCCCGGGCCACCCGTGCGCGGAGCAGTGCGTCCCGCATCTCGTCACCGCGGGTCATCAGCGGCACCGCCACCACGGTTGCCGGGGGCATCCGGTCCCGGGCCGCGAAGATCGACCGGACCAGTGCCTCCGGTGGCAGCCCGTCCGGGCCCGGTCCGCTGACCGGGATCAGGATCAACAGATGGGCCGCGAGCGTACGAGCGGCGTGGGCGATCTGCGCCAGCTGGGGCCGGTGCAACGGCCGATCGGCGATCACCCCGAGCACCCGGCCGGGTGGGAGCAGCGCCCGGACCTCCTCGGGTGTCCGCCGCAGACGCTGGAACGGGCCGTGCCCGCCGTCGCCCATTCGGCGGACCGGCCCACCGATGCCGAACCGGTTCTCCCCGGTCTGCCAGACATCGGTGACCTCGATCGCGGCGACCGGCGCGCCCTCCGGATCGGTCAGCACCAGGGTGCGCCGGGCCGGATCGGCCGGGTCCAGTACGGACGCCACCTCACCGGGGATCTCGCAGGTGACCGGCACCGGCCATGGTGTCCCGTCGGCGAGGCGGCCACTCCGGGCGAGAGTGACCAGGTCAGCGCGGCCGACGAAACCGGTCAGCGGAGCGTAGGCGCCGGAGAGCAGCAGCTCCAGATCTGCCAGCTCGTAGGGACGCGGGGTGAAGGAGGGAGCATCCCGGAGCACGTCCTCGGGCAGTACCGAACCATTCACTTCGAATCCCCCTGCACGTATTTGGGGGACAGTTTCCCAGGCGCGATCGAGACGGTCGAGTCGGGCTCACGGTCCAATTCCGATCTTTCCCCAGCCTGGATGAAACTTGCATACCGTCAATTTCAGTGGAAAACAGCCGTATAGTGGACAAGTCGAACTTATGCTCTGATACTTCGCCTTTGTGAATCAGACCCGTTCCCGACTACTGCACGTCGTTGCGCTGACCACGGCGTTCGCCATGTCCGTCACGGCCACGCTGGCCTGGGCCCGGACCGGTGGCACGGACGTCGTCGACATCCCGGTCGAGTCGCCCGTCCCCGTCGTCGCTTCACCGACTGCCTCCCCCGCACCCACCACGATCCCGCCGTCACCGTCGCCATCCCCCAGCCGGACCGCCGCACTCCGGCTGCCCACCGCCACCGTGCCGCCCGGCCCCACGGCCACGCCACCGAAACCCACCTACCGGCCGCTGCCCGCAGCGACGGACGAGGGCACCGACCGGCTGCTGCACCGGCCGCGCCCATTGGAGTCCACCACCCAGGCCCCGGAACAGTGCACCGTCGGATCGCAGCTGGTGCCGACCTGCGGCATCCTGTGGGGTGTCGCCCCCGGCGCACGCACCGAACGCCGGGGTGTGCGGGCACTCGCCGAGTTCGAGCGCAAGACCGGCCGCCACCAGGCGATCTTCCACGGTTACCACCGCGGCATCCGGCAGATGTTCCCCACCGAGCAGGAGATCACCATCGCCCGGGAACCCGGCCGGAAACGCATCCTGCTGCTCAACTGGAAACCCGAGACCACCACCTGGGCCAAGATCGCAAAAGGGGACCGGCGTACCGACGAGTTCCTGGACCGGCTCGCCGTCCACCTCAAGGAGAACTTCCGCGAACCGTTCTTCTTCGCCGTGCACCACGAGGCCGAGGACCAGGTACGCGAGCGGCCCGGCTCCGGCTACACGGCCCGGGACTATGCGGCCATGTTCCGGCACGTGGTGAAGCGGCTGCGGGCCAAGGGGGCGACGAACGTGGTGACCGTTCTGGTCCACATGGCCTATGTGCCGCACACCACCAAGAGCTGGTTCCGGCACATGTACCCGGGTGACGACGTGGTGGACTGGATCGGATTCGACACCTACTCGTACAGCGACCCCGGCTACGGCCACGGTGACTTCGCCGAGCTGCTCAACCGGCGGTCGGCGAGCAAACCCGGGTGGCCCGGCTTCTACAACTGGGTGAGCCGGCGACATCCGTCCAAACCGCTGATGATCGCCGAGTGGGGGGTCTGGTTCTCCAAACGCAACCCCGACCACATGGCCGAGTTCTACCGTGAGGTCGGGAAGCAGATAGCGGACTTCCCCGGGATCAAGGCGATGGTGCACTTCGAGACACCGGCCAACCACAAACGACAGGACTCCCGGGTGGACAGCACCCCGGCCGCCCTGCGGGAGTACCGCCGGCTCGGCCGGTTGCCGGTCTTCCAGGTCTCGCTCGGCTAGCGGTCGCCCGGAGCGCCGGCGTGCCATGATCGGCCGCATGCCTGACAATGAAATCGCCACCTTCGAACGGCTCCGTGCCGCGTGGCGCAGCCAGGGCGCCCCGGTTGCGGACCATCTGAACCCCGGACTGGACGACGCCGCGCTGGACGACGCCGAGACGTCGTCCGGGCTGCTGCTCCCGGTCGAGATGCGCCGCTGGTGGGGCTGGCACGACGGCGTGCGGCGACGGGTGGCAGGCACCGCCCTCGGGCCGGAGAGCCGGGTGGGAGCCGGCTCCTGGGACCTGCTGTCACTGGACGAGGCCCTCCGCCATCGGGCCCTCATGATCCAGTTGACCGAGGAGTTCGAGGAGGAGGACGAGGTGTTCTGGCGCCGGGAATGGCTACCCGTCGTCTACTACGACGGCAGCTATCTCTTCGTCACCTGTGGTGAGCCCCGCACCGATCACGGGGAGGTGCGTCGCTGGACCCGGATCCCCGACGATCCGGACACGGTTCGCGCGGCCTCCTGGAGCGAGGCGGTGACGGTCTTCGCGGATCTGCTGGAGAGCGGTGGCCATACGTACGATCCGGAGACCGAACGCTGGGAGGGCCCGCCGCGACCGCACGGTGACGCCCGGATCCGGGGTCTGCTGTAGATCGGGCCGGGGCGGCCCGTGGGCCGCCCCGGCGTCGTTCAGCAGATGTAGAACGACTTGTTCGTCTGGTGCACGTCGTCGACCAGCGGAACCGTCAGGAACGGGGTGCCGTTCGCCTCCAGTTCCGGTACCCACCCCGGGAGTGCCGTGGTGTTCCAGATCGCGGACTTGACCTTGCATTCGGTCTTCTTGGACAGACCGTTGAGCACGGCGCCCTCCTGACCGTTCTCGGTCTTCAGGGTCAGGCCCAGCTGGGTGCTGATCGGGGCCTTCTCACCCCCGGTGTGGAACGCCCAGGCGACGCCCTGCTCCGAGGCGAAGAACGGGAACTCGTCGCACTCCATCGGGTGCCCGTCCGAGCCCGGCGGCCGGGGCGAGGGGCACGTCGTCTGACCGAACCGCGGCTCGTTGAGCCAGTCCCGGTTCCAGCTCTTCTCCTTCTCGGCGTTGCTGGCGAAGTTCTGCACCACCCAGGCCGGGTAGCGCTTGAGGCCGGCGTCGTCGTTGAGAGTGGCGCTCTTGGCGTCCGCGATCGTCGGGAAGAAGATCGCGATGTTCATGCACGGATCGTCGAACATGCCGCCGCGACGGGTCAGGACCAGACAGCGTTTCGCCGCGTCCTCGGCCTGTTCGCCGGTGATGGTCCAGCGTTCGCCGCGGCGGGTGGCCACGTAGTCGATCACCCGTTGCTTG
>DATMVU010000328.1:0-15063 GCA_035562875.1 Actinoplanes sp.
CTCGGCACTCGGCACTCGGTGTACCCCGGGGGCGGGTGGGAGCGGTGTCGGTCTACGTCTGGCGCCGGGCGGAATCGGAGGGCTATGTTCGAATCCCTCTGTCGAGTGTGGAGTCCATCTGTGATCTTGAAGTCAATCGCCGGCCTGTGGTGGCCGGCGGGCGGGAAGGTGCCTGAGGCCGGTTTTGATCAGCAGCCGATCCAGGTGGAGACCACGATCCGGGAGAGCCTGTCCGACCAGGCCTCCAAAATCATGATCGGTGAGATCGCCGACCTGAAAAAGGGTATGCGCGAGTTTCTGCTGAGCTGCGAGAAATACGTCAACTTCGGCGGGATCATCGCCGTCGGTGCGGTCACGCTCGGCATCATCCGCAAGGACACGAGCACCCCTTCGCTGATCCTGGTGTTCGCCCCGTACCCACTCGGTCTGACGTACATCTATCTCATCCAGATCTTCACCGAGATCGAGATGCGGGCCGGTTACGTCAGGTTCCTTGAGGAGAAGGTGTGTGCCCACGCGGAGTCGGCAGTCCTTGTGTTCTCCCAGATCAGCTCGTCGAAGGACCGGAGCCGGGCCAGCACCTGGGGTGTCATGGGATTGAACGCCATCGCCCTGCTGTTTCTCGGGTACCTCAGCATCATCAACAGCGCACCGTTCTACGGCACCAACCTCTTCCACGAGTTCTACCTCAATCTGCACTACCTCAACATCGGGCTTCTTCTCCTCATGCTGTCGGTCATCGGCATGGCCACCTGGGAGATGACAAGAGAAGGCGACCGGGCGTACGGAGTGGCGGCGACCGCCTATGCGGATTTCCCGTCGTCTTCGGCCGGGTCGCGCTGAGCCTGGTGAGTGGTCCGGCCCGCCACCAGTTCCTCGTAGAGTCGTGCCATCCTCCGGCTGTGCCGGGTCTGCTGGACGTCATCTCCGGCGGCGCGGAGAGCGTCGCTCATCCGCCGGCACAGTGACGGGTCGTCCCGAAGCCGTCGGAGCGCGCCCGTGAGCTCGCCGGCACTGGGACCGTCGGCTCGCAGGGCACCGTCCGGCGGGACGCATTCGGCGAGATCGGGATCGCAGTAGACGACCGGCAGGCCGGCTGCCACCGCTTCCAGGAGCACCATGGGCTGATTGTCGAAGCCGTGCGAGGAGTAGAGCAGCACGTCGTGTTCCCGCATCGCGGCGAGGACGCCGTCCTGGCTCACCCGGCCTTTCAGCCGTACCCGGTCGGAGAGCCCCTGTGCGCTGATGAACTTCTTCAGTCTCCCGGCCCAGGGCCCCTCGCCGTAGATGTCGAGCCGGCATCCGTCGACCCCGCCCGCGGCCAGGATCGCCTCGATCGGCCGTTTCTCGGGGGACAGCCGACCGCACCACATGACCCGTAAGGGATCGGAGGGTTTCCGACCGTGTGCCGGAGGGCCGGCGAGGGCAGGGGAGCCGACGAGGCCGTTGGAGATCACCTCGATCGGTGTGGACACGCCGCGGTTGCGGAACCTTGCCGCGAAGTGATGTGACGGGATGACGATCCGGTCCGCCGCGTTCGCGTGATTGACCATGACGCGCCAGGCGTTGTGGGCGCAACCGTTGTCATCGAGCCGGAGAACCCGGCTCCGGTGTGGCACGTACCGCCTGTGCAGCAGTCTCAGGATTGTGGTCGTCAGGTATGGCACAGGGTAGGTGAGCTGGGCGAACACGTCGTCCCGGCCGTGCATCGTCTGCACCAGGGGCAGGGATCTGCCCCGTGCGATCTGGACGGCGAGGATGCCGATTCCCAGATTGGTCTGTGCGTGGATCACATCGACCGGAGCCCGCCGGTCGAGTTGATCCTCGATCAGTCGCCGGTTCCGTCCGGACGGAGCGACCATGGGGAAACCGTTGGGGCGAAAGAACGGTACGGCGGGGACGCAGACGGTTGCCGGATCGGCCGGAGCGGCACCGGCCGGCGGCGGCGAGAAGATCGTCACCCGGTACCCGAAGTCCTCGAGTCCCCGGCGCTGGGCACGTACCGACGCCTGCACTCCACCCATCGACGACTCGTGGAAGTCGGTGAACACCGCTACATGCATGATCGCGCCTCGCCGCGTGCGAGCCGTGTCACCACCCGGGCCGGGTCCGCCACCACCGCCAGGTGGCCGCCGGTGAACTCGTGCACCTCGGCGGATGTCGCGCGGTGTGCGTACCAGGAGTGGTCCTCGGCGCCTGCCACGTTGTCGTGCGACGCGACATGGATCCGGGTCGGCACCAGGCATCGCGAGTCGTCCATGACCTTTTTGAAACTCAAGGTCTGCCCCATCAGGTCGAACATGATCGGGGAATAGAACCTCGCCTCGTCCCGGCGCATCTGATCGATGTGCGCACGTTCCGGTGCCGACCAATGGCGATCGGCGGTGTATCTCGACACCAGCGCGACGGCAGCCGGATGTGAAAGGAGGCGGATGAGGACTGTCGCGGGAATGCCGAGGGCGCGCGCCAGGAGCAGAGATCTGATGAACAATCGCGGAATCAGGCGTGGTCTCGCCACCGGGCAGAACAGTTCGAGACCGGCTATCTCGTCCGGATGACGGACCGCGAGGACGTAACCCACCATGGCGCCGTGTGAGTGCCCGATCAGTGTCACCGGGCCGGCCGGCACCAGGCGCCTGATCCGTTGCCACACCGCGGTGCAGTACTCGTCCATGCTCCGTGTGTCGTTCATCGGTGGTGGAGCGGTGCCACCGAAGCCGGGTAGATCCAGGCAGACGGCCTCGGTGCCGGCATACAGGTCGGCGAGACGCCGCAATCCCCTGCCCTGACCGGCGAACCCGTGCAGAAAGACGACCGGAACGGCCCGAGAGGTCGGTGCAGGCATGGATCCCCTTCTCCCGGCGCGAGCGGGTTCAGCCTAGTCAGGGCGGCGGGTAAGAATCGACACCGATGGAGGATCCGGGATCTCAGCGGCGCCGGGTCGCGTCCTGGGTGTAGGCGGTCGGGGTGATGCCGTGGTGGTGGATGATCGTGTCGTCGACGCGCACCTGCTGGAAACGGACCCGCAGGTCGGCCATCGTCGCCGGATCGTAGGTGGGGGCCGGTGCCCGGTCACCGAGGAAGGCCTGCCATCTGCGGAGTGAACCCGGCAGAGCGGCGGCGCCGGTCGTGCGGGTGTCCAGAGCGAAAGTGGTCACCGGCCCCCAGTACCCAGGATCACTCGACGGGACCCCGGTCCACGAAGCTGTAGGTGCCGCGGCTGCCGCCGTCACCGACCTGCTGCAGGTAGAGGGCCGAACCGTCGTTCTTCACAGGCAGCGTGCCGTGCTTGTCGCTGGTGATGTGGTGGGTGGGGCGGCCCTTGTCGTCCTGCTCGCCGGTCGCCGGGACGAGCCGGAACAGCGCCCCGTCGTCGGTGCCGTCGCCGATCGCGATCGGTCCCTCGTACGTGGCGCTCCAGTCCTTGTCGTCCTCGGCGATGTGGATCAGGGCCTGGCGTTTCCCGGCGAGGATGTCGTCGACGGGTGCGGTGCGGCTGTCCGCGGACACTGTGGCCGGTTGTGTGGTGCTCGCCTCGGAGGCGGTGCACGCCTGCAACGAGAGGGTGAGGCCGGCGAGAGCGGTTCCGGTGGTGACGATCCGGGTCAGGCGCATGACGGTCCCCTTAAATTCGGATTCATCAAGGGCCTACCCGGCGGTACGCGGGGGATAAACCGCTCCGGGGATCGTGGCGCGCATATCCGAATGGTTTTCGCGCATATTCAAGAAGCGATTGTGAATTGATTTCAGGGGTTGGCCGGTCGTGGTTGCGGGAAAGGCGGAACCGTCCACAACGGTGAAGGAGTGCACCATGCGAATCGTTCTGCTCAGCGTGATGGCCGCCGGAGTCATGGTCAGTCAGCAGGCTTGCGCGAACGGCACCGCTGTCGAACCGGTGGCGGCCCCGCAGACAGTGGAGACGACGGAGCCCGCCGACGAGGGTGCGGTGCCGGCATGTGAGACCAAGGACATCACGGCGAACGTCACGCTGCAGCCGGATGGTGACGGCGCTGCCCGGATGGGTCTGGTCACGTTGACCAACAAGTCCGACATCGAGTGCGGTGTGCACGGGCATGCCGCGATCTCGCTGGTCAACCCGGCCGGTGAGGTCGTCAGGGTGCCGTCGGAGAACGTGCAGGAGCCCGGCGAGTCGATCCGGACCGCGCTGAAGTCCGGTTCCAGTGCTTACCAGGGCATCAAGTGGACGATCTGCGACAAGGGTGATTCCACTTGCGGGGCCGGTAACACCCTGGTCTTCAGCTTGGACGCCGGTGCCGAGGGGGAGCCCGCGAAGCTGTCGGACTTCCCGGCGCCGGAGAAGAACGACATCACCATGAAGTCGCTGGAGATCGGCACCATCCAGCCGGACCGGCAGGGTGTGGTGGCCTGGTAGGAGGCGGCCCCGGCCCGGATCGCCGGGCACATCGACGCGGGCGAGGTCCACGTCGAGGTCGGCTCGGTGCTGCCCCTCGATGCGGCCGGAAGGCGCATGAGGAGATCGCTTCCGGTCACACCCGCGGCGAGATCGTGCCTCAGGTTCGATGGCCCGCCGTATTCTGCGGGCATGGTGGTGCGTTGGCGGGGCCGTATCCTGGTGGGCGCCGTGGTGCTCGCGGTCGCGACGGTGGTGGCCGCGGTCCGTGGTGAGCAGGAGCCGCGCGGGGCTCTGGCAGCCGTGTTCGGGGTGTCGGTGGCCGCGATGTTCGGGGCGTTCGGGGTGGTGATCGGGCGGAAATGGCGCGGTGACTCCCGGTTCGAGACCGATGACGAGCGCCGGGTCATCCGTACGCCGAGGTATGCCGCTCCGGTCTTTCTCTGGTTGTTCGTGCTCGGGGTGTGGACTGCTTTCGCGTCGGTCGGCGGGTGGCTCTGGGCGCACGAGGGCCTGGATCCCGGCTGGTTGGCGGTCATGCTCCTGATGACCGTGCCCCTGGTCTTCTTCGGTCTGCCGGCCTGGCGGGGCGGCGGGTTCGAGTTGAGTGCCGACGGCATCCGTGTCGACCGCCCGGCGGGCCGGATGATGATCCCGTGGACGGCGGTCGGGCCGGGCCCGGTCGAGCACACCGATCAGTGGGTGAACCTGCCGATCACCGATCCGGCCCTGGTCGTCCGCCGGGGTCTGGTCTGGCGGCCGCAGCGGCTGACCTTCGAGATCATGAAGCCGGAGTACGCGGCAGAGGTGGTCCGGCACTACGTCGAGAACCCGGCCGACCGGGCCGCGATCGGGACCGGGATCGACCGGTTCGAGGTGACACTGCGACCGTCCGGCCCGCCGCCGTCGCGGAGCCGGATCGTGGTCCTCGCGGCGGGTGCGGTGCTGTTCTTCGCGGCCGGGATCGGCGTCCAGGCGATCGTGGAGAATGCCGTCACCGAGATCATCGGCACGGTCATCGCGCTGATCGGTGCCGGTCTCGGTGTTGAGGCGTTCCGGGGTGCCCGGGACCGTAGGTTACTTGCAAGTTAAAGAAAACTACACCCACTGGGCAGATCAGTCCTTGATCAACTCAGGACTGGGCAGACTGTCCAGCGGATCGGCGGTCGTTTGCTCAGAACGACCTGCCCTGTGACGCTCTTAGCCATGATCGACACCCTGGAGAAGCCGGCGGCGGTACGGCATTCGCGCACCGAGGACGCCGTCAGCATCGTCATCGGGGCGTTCGTGGCATCGCTCGGGCTGTTCCTGCTCAAAGCGGGCGGGATCGCCACCGGGGGCACCGCCGGGCTCGGCCTGCTCATCGAGATGGTCACCGGCTGGCCCCTGGCGGCGGTGTTCGTGCTGGTGAACATCCCGTTCGTGGCCCTGGCCGTCAACCGCCGCGGCTGGGACTTCACCCTGCGGTCGGTGGCCGCCGTCGCGCTGGTGTCGGTGTTCTCCCTGCTGCACCCGGCGATGATGTCCCTGGTGCAGATGGCTCCGTTGTACGCGTCGATCACCGGCAACCTGGCCACCGCGATCGGCGTCCTGATCATCTTCCGGCACGGCGGCAGTGTCGGTGGGTTCACCATCATCGGCCTGCTGTGCCAGGACCGGTTCGGCTGGCGGGCCGGATACGTGCAGCTCGCGCTGGACGCCGTGGTAGTGCTGCTGTCGCTGTTCGTGCTGCCGGTGGGTGCCGCGCTCCTCTCCGCGGCCGGTGCCGTGGTGCTCAACATGGTGCTGGCGATGAACCACCGGCCGGGCCGCTATCTGGGTGCCTGACACGCCACAGTTGCCAGCTCTATGCAACAACACAACGCTGTCAATATGCTTCGCCTGAGACCGGTTCCCTGAACCGGTCAGGCAGAGGAGAAATGACGATGGATGTTGTGGCGATGCACATCGCCAACGGGATCATCAACGGTCCCGTTTCGGCGATCTTCCTGGGGGTCGCGGCAGCCGGCCTCGCGGTGTGCGTGTGGCGGGCCAGAGTGGACCTCGACGACCGGCTCGCGCCGATGGCCGGGCTGGTCGCGGCGTTCATCTTCGCCGTGCAGATGCTCAACTTCGGGGTCCTGCCCGGCGTCTCCGGCCACCTGCTCGGCGGCACCCTCGCGGTGATCCTGGTCGGCCCGTGGGTCGGCGCCCTGTGCGTGTCCACCGTCCTGATCGTGCAGGCGCTGGTCTTCGGCGACGGCGGCCTCACCGCGCTCGGGCTCAACATCACCAACATGGCCCTGATCGGGGCCGCCGCGGCGTACCTGCTGGTCGCCCTGCTCCTGCGGGTTCTCCCGAAGACCGCGAACGGGCTCGGTGCCACCGCCTTCATCGCGTCGATCGTCGGCGTGGTGCTCGCCTCGCAGGGCTTCGTCCTGGAATACGCGCTGGGTGGCACCACCGACCTGTCCCTGGCCGGCGTCGCCGGCACCCTGGCCGGGGTGCATGTGCTGATCGGCATCGGTGAGGGCCTGATCGCCGCCACCACCGTGGTCACCGTCGCCAAGGTCCGCCCCGACCTGGTCTACGCGCTGCGCGCCTTCCGCAAGCCGATCCCCGCGGGAGCCGCCGCATGAGCAAGAAGCTGATCACCTTCCTCGCCGCCGGCCTTCTCGTCGCCCTGCTGCTCGCCGGAGTGGTCAGCAGCTTCGCCTCGGGCAGCCCGGACGGGCTCGACTACGCCGCCCGGGAGGGCTGCACCTTCAACGCCGACGACCAGATCACCGGCGGCACCTGCATGGCCCAGCAGGCGCAGGATCACGAGTTCGCCGACGGGCCGCTGGCCGACTACGCGGTCCGCGGCATCGACAACGAGTACCTCGCCACCGGCCTGTCCGGGGTGATCGGGGTGCTGATCACGTTCGCCGTCGGTGGTGGCCTGTTCTGGCTGCTCCGGCGACGGAAAGCCTGAGTTGTTGCAAACTTCTTGCAACTGAGTAAGGATGGCGTACGAACCGGAGGGCGCCCCGGCCCGCGATGATCCAGCAGCCGGGCGCCCTCCGATATCGTGTGCCGATGGCCGCGCGACCCATCACGTACTACGGAAACCCCGTCCTGCACCGCCGCTGCGCCGACGTCACCGACTTCGACGCCGGCCTCGCCGACCTCATCGGCGACATGTTCGACTCGATGTATGAGGCGAACGGCGTCGGGCTCGCCGCCAACCAGATCGGCGTCGACCGGCAGATCTTCGTCTACGACTGCCCCGACGACGAGGGTGTCCGCCACAAGGGCCACATCGTCAACCCGGTGCTGCAGACCGGCTCCGCCCTGGCCGGCGAGGTCACCGTCACCGAAGGCTGCCTCTCGGTGCCCGGCCCGCGCGCCGAACTACCCCGCGCCGCCCTCGCCACGGTGACCGGATTCGATCAGAACGGCAAACCGATCACCATCTCCGGTACGGGGTATTTCGCCCGCTGCCTGCAACACGAGCACGACCACCTCAACGGCACGCTCTACGTCGACCGGCTCCCCGAACAGCAGCGTGACGAGCTGTTGCGCGAGGCCGGCCTGCGCTGACCCCGGAATCCACCCATCGTCGCCGGCCGTGGCCCTTGATCATGCACCGGCCGGCTCCACCGTCGACGATCAAGCCACCCGGGCGGTGATCAGGAACTGCATCTGCAGGTCGTGGCCGGGGGAGACGCCGTGCCGCTGGTCCAGGTCGTAGATGGTGGTCAGCGGGCTCGCCGACACCTCCTGCAAGCCGGCGTCGGCCAGGGCCAGGACCGTCTCGTCGATCGACTTGGCGGCGGCCAGCGGCAGCAGGGCGCGGACCTCCTCGTCGTACGAGCCGGTGAACAGATCGGAGGCCTGGTCCAGGCCGTTCGGGAACCAGGTGCTGTCGACCATCGCGACCAGGCCGCCGGGCCGCACCAGTTTGATCCAGTTGGCGACCGCCTCGGCCGGGTTGCGCAGCGTCCACATCACGTAGCGGCCGACGATCGCGTCGAAGCTGCCGGCCGGGAAGCCGGGGGCGACGGCGTCACCGAGCTGGAAGTCCGGGGCGTTCGGGACCGTGGCGGCGTGCTTGCGGGCCTCGGCGAGCATGCCCTCGGACAGGTCGATCGCGGTCACCCGGTGGCCGAGCCCGGCCAGGGTGAACGCGACCTGGCCGGAGCCGGTGCCCACGTCCAGGACGTCGAGGGGACCGTCGGGCAGGGCGTTCGACCAGATCTCGGCCCAGGCCCGGTTGTCGTCGTCGAGACGTTCGGGGCGGTGCTGGTCGGCGTCGTAGCTGGGGGCGCGGACGGTCCAGTAGTCGTTGATCCGGTCCTGGGCGGTCATGATGGCCTCCTGTTGCTGCAAACAATGTGCAGCAACCTACCACCATGATCGTCACTGGGCTCTACTCGCTGGTCAGACGGTCGCGCCCTCGGCCAGGGCCGCCCGCAGGGCGAGGCGGTGGGCGCGGCGGATCTCCGCCTGCTGGAAGGCGATCCGGTCGTCGCCGGTCTCCGGAAGCACCGGCGGTACGGTCCGGGTGTGCCCGTCGTCGTCCACCGCCACCATCACCAGATGTGAGGTGGCGACCGTCTCGGCGGGCACCGCCTTGTCCCAGCGGTCGGCGCTGACCCGCACCGCCACCTCCATCGAGCTGCGGCCGGCCCAGGTGATCCGGGCGTCCACGTGCACCACGTCACCGACCCGGACGGCACGCAGGAACAGCGTCTCGTCCATCGCCGCGGTCACCGCGGGACCGTCCGAGTGCCGGGACGCGACCACCCCGGCGGCCGAGTCGATCAGGTTCAGGATGCGCCCGCCGTGGACCGTACCCATCAGGTTGGTCTGATGTTGATCCATGATCTGGGAGAGCGTGAGCTGGGAGGCCGACGGCGGCCGTCCGGGCAGGGTCATCATCGATCCGTTCGAGGCGAGGGCGAGAAGTTGATCATATCGGGGGGTGCCGGCCGGGCCGCCTCCCGATGGCCGGGTCACCCCGGGGGAAGGCCCCCGGGGTGACCCGGTGATCAGTTGGCGCGCAGGGCCGCGGCGGAGGCGACCAGGTGGCCGAGCGACGCCTCGACCTCGGGGTAGCCGCGGGTCTTCAGGCCGCAGTCCGGGTTGACCCGCAGGCGGCGGGCGGGGACGGCCGCGACCGCTCGGCGCAGCGCCTCGGTGACCTCGTCCGGCGACGGCACCCGCGGGGAGTGGATGTCCCACACGCCGGGGCCGACACCGCGGTGGTAGCCGATGGCGGCCAGATCGTCGAGCACCTCCATCTTCGACCGGGACGCCTCGATGCTCGTCACGTCGGCGCCCAGGGCATCGATCGCGGTGATGACCTCCCCGAACTCCGAGTAACACAGGTGGGTGTGGATCTGGGTGCCGTCGGCGACGCCGCTGGTGGCCAGGCGGAACGCGCCGACCGCCCAGTCCAGGTACGCCGCCTGGTCGGCCCGGCGCAGTGGCAGGGTCTCCCGCAGTGCCGGTTCGTCGACCTGGATCACCGTGATCCCGGCGTTCTGCAGGTCCACCGTCTCGTCACGCAGCGCCAGAGCCACCTGGTCGGCGGTGTCCGGCAACGGCTGGTCGGTACGGACGAACGACCAGGCCAGAATCGTGACCGGGCCGGTGAGCATGCCCTTGACCGGCTTGGCCGTCAATGACTGGGCGTAGGTGGACCACGCGACAGTCATCGGGGCCCGGCGGGCCACGTCACCGTGGATGATCGGCGGTCGCACACAACGGGAACCGTACGACTGGACCCAGCCGTGGTCGGTGGCGGCGAACCCGTCGAGCTGCTCACCGAAATACTGGACCATGTCGTTGCGTTCCGGTTCGCCGTGCACCAGCACGTCCAGCCCGAGCCGCTCCTGCAGGCGGATGACGTGTTCGACCTCGGCCCGCATCCGGTCGGTGTAGGTGGCGGCGTCGATGGTCCCGGCCCGCAGGTCGGCGCGAGCCTTCCGTAGATCGGCGGTCTGCGGGAACGAGCCGATCGTGGTGGTCGGCAGTTCCGGCAGGTTCAGCCGGGCCTGCTGGGTCGCGGCCCGCTGCTGGTAGTCGCCGCGCTGCCGGTCGGCGGGAGTCAGCGCGGCGAGCCGGGTCCGGACCTCGTCGTTCCGCCAGGCCGTGGGAGTGCCGGGCAGGGGCACCGGCACGGGCGCGGTGCCGTCGCGAAGGTCGGCGACGTAGGCCGGCTCGTCCAGCTGAACCCAGGACACCCCGGCCTAGGGTTCTCACCCCTGGTCCTCCCGAGAGACCGCCGGCGGCGCCCATAGTCCGGCGGGCGCAGCACTGGCAGGCCTTCGGACTCGTGGGCGCCCAACTCGTTCCTACTGGCCGTCGCTTCCCAGGCTCCTGCGGAGCCCAGTGCTCGATGACGGCTGTCGTTCCCACTCACCGCTGCGGGGCAGTCCCGGTTTCCCACCGGGTTACCTCTTACGACACCCCGCCTGGTGGACGGGGCGAACCAGCGCCACCGGCCATGATACCGATCCGTTCCGCTGATCGGAGCGGCCGACAGGGGCCGCCGACAGGGGCCGCCGATGTCGGATGGATCATGCGGGGTCCTCGTCGTTCGGGTGGAACAGCAGGTGTAACTGGCCTTCGAGTTCGATGCGGTGGATGCCGATGCCGTACACCGGTTCCAGGATCTTCGGTTCCAGGACCTCGTCGACGGTTCCTGCGGCCACCACCCCGCCGTTCCCGAGGAGGACCAGGTCGTCGCAGTAGCGGGCGGCCAGATTCAGGTCGTGCAGGACCACGATCGAGCAGGTGCCGAGGCCGTGGACCAGGCGCAGGATCTCGTGCTGGTAGCGGATGTCCAGGTGGTTCGTCGGCTCGTCGAGCAGCAGGTGGGTGGCCTCCTGGGCGAGCGCCCGGGCGATCAGCACCCGCTGGCGCTCACCGCCGGACAGGCCGCCGAACGCGCGGGCCGCCAGGTGGGTGGCGCCGACCCGGGCCAGGCAGCGGGCCGCCACCTCGTGGTCGGCGGCGCCGGTCCGCTGGAAGGTGGACAGATGCGGGCCCCGGCCGAGCAGCACCATCTCCGCTACGGTCAGCGCGGTGTCGCCGGTGGTCTCCTGCACGACCACCGCCATCCGGCGCGCGGCCTCGCGCGGGGCCAGTGACGGCAGCGGATCACCGTCGACGGTGACCTGGCCGGTGGGGCTGCGCAGCGCGCCGTAGAGCAGGCGCAGCAGGGTGGTCTTGCCGCTGCCGTTCGGGCCGATCAGGCCGAGGAGCCGGCCGGGGCGGGCGGTGACGCCCACCCCGTCGATCACAGGGTTGGCGCCGTAGCGCCAGGACACCCCTTCTGCGCTGATCACTTGAAGCGCTGCACGATCTTCTCGAGGCCGTCGATGGACAGCGGGGTGGGCGGCTCGGTGAAGTTGAAGAGCTGGGTCATCACGTTGCCGGACTGGACGGCCTTCAGCTTGTCCGCGCCGGGCAGGGTGGTGATGGCCTGCTCGACGGCGTGCGCGTCACCGTCCGGGTAGAGCAGGATCAGCACGTCGGGGTTGCGGCCGAGCAGCTCCTCCAGGGTGACCTCGAAGACCCGCTCCTTGCTGTCGCCGAAGACGTTCTGGAAACCGGCCGCCTCCAACTGCGGCTGGGCCATGCTGGCGGAGCCGTAGGCGTACGTCACCCCGCCGCCGACCGTCGGGTAGAGAACCGCGGCGGTGCGCCCGGTGGACGAGGTTTTGATCTTGTCGAAGCGGGCCTTGAGTGCGGTGACCGCGGTGGCCGCCTCGGACTCGCGCCCGAAGACCTTCCCGTAGGTCTCCATCTGCTTGAAGATGTCGTCGAACGTCGGGACGGCCGTCGCGTTCTTGCACATCGCCGGCTCCTCGAGCAGTGGGATGTTCACCGCGGAGAGGGTGTCGCGGGACAGGTTGTCGACCTCACCGAGGACCAGGTCGGGGGTCTGCGCGATCACCACCTCCTTGGAGATCTGCAGGTGGCCGCTGGTGTCGTGCTTGTCGGTCAGCAGCGGGACCTTCTCGATCTCGGCCTGGGTGGCGGCGTCGTAGTACTCCTTCGGGTACTGCCCGGCGCGGGAGACGACCCGGTCCATCACGCCGAGGCTGTGCAGGTACGGCACGGCGGCGCTCTTGAGCATCACGACCCGCTCGGGCGCCTTGTCGAAGGTGACGTCGACACCACAGTTGTTGATCGTGATACCGCTCGGGGTGGAGGCCGTGGGGGTGCTGCACGCGGCCAGTGTCAGAAGCAGCAGGGGGGCGAGGGCCTTCTTCATGGGGGCCTTTCAGGACGAGGAGTGCATGCGGCGGATCAGGATCAGGAGGAAGGGGGCGCCCAGTAGGGAGGTGATGATGCCGATCGGGATCTCCTGCGGGGCGAGCAGCACCCGGGCCACCAGGTCGGCGAGGACCAGCAGGATCGCGCCGAGCAGTGCGGACACCGGGACCACCCGGACGTGTGGGGCGCCGACGATCCGGCGGGCCAGGTGCGGGACGACCAGGCCGACGAAGCCGATGCTGCCGGACGCGCTGACCAGCACGCCGACGCAGAGCGACACCAGGATCAGCATCCGCATCCGGAACCGGTCGGGGGAGACGCCGAGGGTGTGCGCGGTCTCGTCACCGACGGCGAGGACGTCCAGGCGGCGGCCGAGGATCGTCATGTAGGCGATGGTGCCGAGGATGACGACCGCGGCGACCACCATGAGGGCGTCCCAGCGGGCCAGGCCGAGTGAGCCGAGCAGCCAGAACATCACCGAGCGGGAACCTTCGGCGCTGTTCGAGGCGAAGATCAGGAAGCTGGTGGCGGCGTACAGGGCGTAGCCGACGGCGACACCGGACAGCAGCAGCCGCATCGAGGTGATCCGGCCGCCGGCCCGGGCGATCGCGAAGACCAGCAGGGATGCGGCGAGCGCGCCGAGGAAGGCGCTGGTGGAGAGGGCGTACTGGCCGAATCCGGCGCCCGCGCCGAAGAGCAGAGCTGCGGCGGCGCCGCTGGAGGCGCCGGAGTTGATGCCGAGCAGGTAGGGGTCGGCGAGCACGTTGCGGACCATCGCCTGCAACGCCACACCGCACACCGCGAGTCCCGCGCCGACCAGGATGCCGAGCAGCACCCGGGGCAGCCGGACCTGCCAGACGATCGCCAGTTCCGGCGGGGTCCAGGTCACCTCGCCGACGCCGAAGAGCTGGTGGACGATGATGCGGGCGACGGTGGCCGGGCTGATCCCGATCGCCCCGGTGCCGACGGCGACCAGCCCGGTCACCATCAGGCCCACGGTCAGAGCCACCAGCCAGAGGCCCGTCCGGCGCCGCTGTGTGCCGACGCCGAGCAGATCCGTTGCCACTAGCAGCTCCCTTGTTGTTGCCAAGTATGTGCAGCAACGTACCATCATGATCTTCGCTGCTTGAAGGCAAGGGTTTCGCATGTTCAATCGCAGGCTCCTGGGCCTGGCCACCCGCCGGCGCGCCGGACTGGCTCTGCTGGCCGGGATCGGTCTGGCCATCACCGCCACCTACGCCGGGCAGGGCCTGCTCATCGCCCGGGTCATCGCCGGTGTGCTCGACGGCGGCGTCTCCTACCCGGCGATGGCCGGCATCCTCATCCTGCAAGCGGCCCGCGCCGGCCTGCTGTGGGCCCGGGAGACCACCGCCACCACCGTCGCTGCCCGGATCAAGGACGACGTGCGGCACCGGCTGCTGGCGAAACTGTTCGCCCTCGGTCCCGGCTGGACCACCGGCACCCGTACCGGCCAGGTCCAGTCCGTGGTCGTCGACGGTGTCGAATCGATGGAGGGCTACTTCGCGAACTTCCTGCCCCAGTTGATCTCGTCACTGCTGGGTGCGATCGCGCTGATCGGGTACGTGTGCACCCTTGACCCGGTCGTCGGCGCCACCATCGCCGGCTGCGCGATCCTGGTCGGGGCCGCACCGCGGATCTCCCGGCGGCTGATGAGCGCACCCCTGGCGACGTGGTTCACCGGCTATCGCGCCCTCTACGCCGACACCCTCGACGCGCTGCAGGGCATGGTCACGCTCAAGGGTGTCAACGCGCACCGCCGCCGCGGCGAGCAGATGGCCGCCCAGTCCGCCGAGTTCGCCGTCACCTCCACCCGGCTGACCGCCGCCGTCGCCTCCTACGAGGTCGTCGTCGGCCTGGCCGCTGGAGCGGGCACCGGCCTGGCCGTCGGCATCGGGGCGCTGCGAACCGCCGACGGGCTGCTCGCCGTCGACACGCTGCTGGTCATCCTGCTGCTGTCGAGGGAGTGCTTCCGGCCGCTGACCGATCTGTCCCGGGCGTTCCACGGGGCCTATCCCGGCCTGGCGGCCGCGCCCGGCATCTTCGAGCTGCTCGACACACCGCAGGCGATCCGGTCCGGGGCGTCGTCCGGTTCTGCAGAGCCTGCTGCGGTACGCGTGGAGAAGGTCACGTTCGGCTACACGCCGGCTCCCGTGTTGAAGACGGTCTCGTTCACCGCCGCGGCCGGGCAGACCACCGCCGTCGTGGGGCGTTCCGGGGCCGGCAAGAGCACTGTCGTCGCCCTGCTGCTGCGGTTCTTCGATCCCGGGTCCGGCCGGGTTCTGATCGGCGGCACCGACATCTCAGACATGCCCCTGGAGAAGCTGCGATCCCTGGTGTCGGTGGTCTCGCAGGACACCTATCTCTTCCACGGCACCGTCCGGGACAACCTGCTGCTCGCCCGGCCGGACGCCGACGACACC
>DATMVU010000329.1:0-4146 GCA_035562875.1 Actinoplanes sp.
CAGGTCGAGGGCGGCCCGGCCGGCCGGGGACGGTTCGAGCGGGGCCCGCAACTGCAGGCCGCGGACGGCGGAGAGCAGTTCGACGGCGAGCAGGCTGGTCACGTTGTCCAGGACGGTGCGCAGCTTCTTGGCGGCGGCCCAGCCCATCGACACGTGGTCCTCCTGCATGCCGCTGGTGGGCAGCGAGTCGACCGAGGCGGGTGAGGCGAGGCGGCGGTTCTCGGCGACGATCCCGGCCGCGGTGTACTGGGCGATCATCAGGCCCGAGTTGACCCCGGCGTCGGGGGACAGGAACGGTGGCAGTTCCCGGTTGCGGGTGACGTCGAGGAGCCGGTCGACACGGCGTTCCGAGATGGCCCCGATCTCGGCGGCGGCGATGGCCAGGAAGTCGGCGGCGAAACCGAGCGGCGCCCCGTGGAAGTTGCCGGTCGACTCGACCCGGCCGTCCGGCAGCACCACCGGGTTGTCCACCACCGAGATCAGCTCCCGGGAGGCGAGCAGCCGGGCGAAGTCCAGGGTGTCCCGGGCGGCCCCGGCGACCTGCGGGGCGCAGCGCATCGAGTACGCGTCCTGCACCGCGTGAGCCAGGTCGTCCCGGTGCGAGTCCATCACGGCCGAGCCCTGCAGCAGCCGGTGGATGTTCGCCGCCGACGCGGCCTGGCCGGGGTGCGGCCGGATCGTGTGCAGTTCGGGCAGGAACGGACGGTCCGAACCGAGCATCGCCTCGATCGCCAGGGCGGCCGTCACGTCGGCCATGGTGAACAGGTGGGCGGCGTCGGCGATCGCCAGCAGCAGCATGCCGAGCATGCCGTCGGTGCCGTTGATCAGTGCCAGCCCCTCCTTGGCGGCCAGGTCCAGCGGCTGCAACCCGGCGGCCCGCAGCGCTTCGGCCCCGGCGATCCGGGAGCCGTCCTTGGCGAGTACCCAGCCCTCACCGAGCAGCACTATCGCGCAGTGGGCGAGCGGGGCCAGGTCGCCGGAGGCACCGAGGGAGCCGTGTTCCGGCACCCACGGGGTGATGTCGTGGTTGAGCAGGTCGACCAGGCCCTGGGCGAGCACCGGCCGGACCCCGGACCGGCCCAGCGCCAGGGACCGGACGCGGAGCAGGATCATCGCCCGGACCACCTCACGCGGCATCGGCGCCCCGATCCCGGCGGCGTGCGAGCGGATCAGCGCGTGCTGGAGTTCGGCGCGGCGTTCCGGGGCGATCGACGTGTTCGCGAGCGCGCCGAAGCCGGTGGACACGCCGTAGACGGGTTTACCGGAGGCTTCGATGCCGTCGACGATGGCCCGGCTGGCGGCCATCGCCTCGACGGCGGCGGGGGAGATCTCGACCCGGGCGTCGGCACGGGCCACGGCGAGGACATCGGCGGGGGTGACCCCGGTGGGCTGAACGGTGACGATCATTGCGGCACTCCGTCGTGCAGAACGGTTCGGATCAGGGGAACACCGGGCCGGTAGGCGAGGTGCAGGTGCGAGGGGGCGTCCAGGATCATCAGGTCGGCACGGGCGCCCACCGAGAGCCGGCCGACGTCGTCGCGGCGCAGGGCCCGCGCGCCACCGGCGGTCGCCGCCCACACGGCTTCGGCCGGGGTCATCCGCATCTCCCGGACGGCGAGCGCGATGCAGAAGGACATCGACGAGGTGTACGACGAACCGGGGTTGCAGTCGGTGGCCAGCGCGACTGTCACGCCCGCGTCGAGCAGCCGGCGCGCGTCCGGGTAGGGCGACCGGGTGGAGAACTCGGCCCCCGGCAGCAGCGTCGCCACCGTGCTGCTCCAGCCGCCGTCGCCGCACATGCAGTCGAACGCTGTGGACGCCAGCGCGTCCACGTCGGCGTCGGTCAGGTGGGTGCAGTGGTCGACGCTGGCGGCGCCCGTCTCGACGGCCAGCCGCACGCCCGGACCGGGGCCGAGCTGGTTGCCGTGCACCCGCAGTCCGAGCCCGGCGTCCTTCCCGGCGGCCAGGATGGTCCGGGCCTGGTCCTCGTCGAAGGCCCCGCGTTCCACGAAGACATCGACCCATTTCGAGTACGGCCGGGCGGCGTTCAGCATCGGGCCGCTGACCAGCGCCACGTACTTCCACGGATCGTCCTTGTATTCCGCGGGCACGACGTGCGCCCCGAGGAACGTGGTCTCGGTGGTGAACTCGGCCGCGATCCGCAGTGACCGGGCCTCGTGCTCGACGTCCAGCCCGTACCCACTCTTGATCTCGATCGTGGTGGTGCCCTGCCGCCGCATCTCGGTGACCAGCCGCCCGGTGGCCCGGCGCAGCTCGTCGTCGGTGGCCTCGCGGGTGGCGGCGACGGTGGTGCGGATGCCGCCGCCGGTGTACGGCTCGCCGGCCATCCGGGCCCCGAACTCGGCCGCCCGGTCACCGGCGAACACCAGGTGTGCGTGGCTGTCCACAAAACCGGGCAGCACCGCCGCGCCCTCGGCATCGATCCGCTCGTCCGCCGCCGGAGCCTCGGCGGCGGGCCCGACCCAGGCGATCCGTCCGTCGTCGACGACCACCGCGGCGTCGTTGACGATGCCAAGACGGTCCGCACCGTGACCGGAATTGGTCACCAGCTCGCCGATATCGGTGATCACGAGACTCATGCGAGCACCTTCGCCAGCTCGGAGGGCACGTCGACCAGGGTGTGCCGGCCGTCGGCGACGATCCGCCGGCCGCCGGAGATCACGTGCGTGACGTCGGCCGCGGTGGCCGTGAGGATCGCCTGGCCGGGACGGGACCCGATGGTTCGTACCGAAGCAAGGGAGACCGCTACCAGATCGGCCCGCAGGCCGGGCGCGATACCGCCCGCATCGTCCCAGCCCAGGCTCTTGTGGTTGGCCGCCGCCGCGATCAGCGCGGCGGCCGGGAAGCGACCGCGGCTCTCGCTGGCCAGCCGCTCGTTCATCTCCAGCCCGCGGATCTCCTCGAACGGGTCGATCACCGCGTGACTGTCCGAACCGAGGCTGAGTGGGGCTCCGGCGGCGGCCAGCCGGGCGGCCGGACCGATGCCGTCGGCCAGATCGCGTTCGGTGGTGGGGCAGAAGCACACGCCGGTACGACTGTCGCCGAGCAGTTTCACGTCACCGTCGGTGAGATGGGTGGCGTGCACGGCGGTGGTCTGCGGCCCCAGGATGCCGTGCCGGTCCAGCAGCTCGGCAGGGGTGCAGCCGTGCACCGCCCGGCACTGATCGTTCTCGGCCCGCTGCTCGGACAGGTGCACGTGCAACGGGCCCCGGCCGGCGAGCACGGACAGCTGATCGGCGGGGACCGCCCGTACCGAATGGATCGCCGCACCCACCTTGACGTGCGGGCCGGCCGCGAGTCCCGCCACCCGCCCGGCCCAGGATTCCGCGTCACCGTCGCCGAACCGCAGCTGCACCCCGTCGAGCGGAGTCCCGTCCACCCCGGCGGTCAGGTAGAGCGTGTCCAGCAGGGTGATCCGGATCCCGGCCTCGTCGGCGGCCTGGATCAATGCGGCACCCATCGCGTTCGGGTCGGCGTAGCGCACCCCGCCCGGCGCGTGGTGCAGATAGTGGAACTCGCCCACACACGTCACCCCGGACAGGGCCATCTCGGCGTAGACGGCCCGCGCCAGCGCCAGATAGCGGTCCGGGTCGAGGGTCGCGGCGACCTCGTACATCTGCTGCCGCCACGTCCAGAAACTGCCCCGGCCGCTGTGTGTGCGACCGCGCAGCACCCGGTGGAAGGCGTGCGAGTGCGCGTTCGCCAGCCCCGGCAGGACCAGTCCCGGCAGGCTCTCGCCGTCGGCCGGCGAGTTCGGGACGACGGCGGTGAACCGGCCGTCCTCGATCTCCAGGCGCACGTCCTCGGCCACCGAGGAGCCGATCCAGGCCTGCCGGGCGTGGAAGACGGTCCTCATGTCAGGTCCGCCAGCACGGTGGCCAGGGCCTCGACGCCGGCCTCGCAGTCGGCGTCGGAGGCGTGCTCGGCGGGGGAGTGTGACACCCCGGTCGGGTTGCGGACGAACAACATCGCCGTCGGCACGTGCGCGGACAGCACCCCGGCGTCGTGGCCGGCCCCGGTCGGCAGGATCGGGGCGTCGCCCAGAACCTTGCTCAGGTGGGTGGCGAGCGGCACGTCGAACTCCACCTCTCCGGTCACCGACTCCGGGGTCACCGCGAGTGTGGT
>DATMVU010000330.1:0-6058 GCA_035562875.1 Actinoplanes sp.
AGTCTGACGTCGGTGCGGTCGGCCAGGCCGATCCGGGCGAGAACCGTCTTGCCGTCGCGGTAGTACAGCACCGAGGCCTGTGGTGGCGCGGGGTCCGGTGGCAGGTCGACGCTCGCCACGTACCCACCGGCGGCAGCGGCCAGCACCAGCTGCGCCGCGATCACCGCGGCCAGCGTCCACCGGGACCATCGCGGCCATCCCCGGAACCAGGTCACGACCTTTGCGGGAATCTCTCGCATCGCGCCCCTCCCTCGACTCGATACCTCGACGTCAGAGAGGGCTAAAAGGTGCAGTCAGGGAGCAAGGTAATGGCAAATGTCTCAATGTCGTCCGAACGGCAACCTTTCGGGGCCTCGCGGCCATCAGGTCTGGGCCGGATGTGGCTCGGTGAACTTTTCATGGCAATTTGCTCAAGGAAACCTATGACTTTCCTGGGGGTGCACTGACAATGACCTCGCCGAATTGCCCGGTCCGCGAGGTGGCGTGATTCATCTACTGTTGACGCCCGCACCGTCGCCCATATATCTATTTACGCGCCGCCCCGGCTGGACACGCTCCCGGACGGCTCTCACGAGGAGGGACGCCCGCTGATGGCGAAATCCAGCACGGCTCGTCGCTCTCCGTTGTGGGCGCGGCTTCTGACCGTTTTCGGGGCGGTTCTGATCGTGGCCGGCGCCGGCAGTTTCGTCGCGATGCGCTATCTGCTGAATCAGCTCACCTCGAACGTGCAGACCACGTCGAGTGTCCTCGACACCCCCGAGGTGTCGAATGCCCGGACCGAGGCCGGTGAGCTGCCGGACGGGGCGATGAACCTGCTCATGCTGGGTCTCGACTCCCGGGCCGGCTGGGAGGACCAGGGCATCGCGTCCCGGTCCGACACCATCCTGGTCCTGCACATCACCGCGGCGCGCGACCGGGCGTTCATGATCTCGATCCCGCGGGACACGATCGCGAAGATCCCGGCGGACAAGTCGCTGGGCTTCAACGGCGGGACCGACAAGATCAACTCGGCGTACTCGTACGGATCGGCGAACGGCCACGGCTGGGAGGGCGGGGCCAAACTCGCCACCAAGGCCGTGCACGAGCTGACCGACATCGAGTTCGACGGCGTCATGGTGATCGACTTCGACGGCTTCAAAGGCATCCTGGAAGCTCTCGGCGGCGTGCGGCTCTGCGTCGACAAGGACATGTGGTCCAGCCACTACGTGGTGAACAACGGCAAGGTCGAGTACGCCAAGGGCGCCGACCCGAAGTCCCCGCCGTCGAACGCCCTGTGGTTCAAGAAGGGTTGCCGGGAGATGGAGCCGTGGGAGGCCCTCGAGTTCTCCCGGCTGCGCCACTCCGCCAACGGCGACTACGACCGGCAGCGCCACCAGCAGCAGCTGCTGCGCGCCATCGCCACCAAGGCCAGCAGCGCCGGGGTGATCGGCAACCCGACGAAGGTGTCGAACCTGCTCGCCGCGGCCGGCAAGTCGCTGAAGATGGACACCCACGGTGTCCCGGTGGAGAACTTCATCCTCGGCCTCAAGAGTGTCGCCGCCGCCGACCTCATCCCGATCCGGACCAACGGCGGCACGTTCGCCGGGGTCAACGGTGGCGAGGGCATCACCGAGGACACCCGCGACCTCTTCGAGGCGACCGCGAAGGACCGCCTCCCCGAGTTCCTGATGGACCACTCGGCGATGGTGATCTCCGAGGGCTCCGACGTCTCCTGACCCGCCCGGTCAGCCCTTGATCCCCGCTACGGGAAACCCCGCCCCGGGTTGCGTTCCCTTGTGGATCATGGATTTTCCCTCGCCGGCCCCTCGCCCGCCGTCCTCAAGATGACGGATAGCCATCGTGGCGATACGGCGGGTACGGTACAGACCGCATACACAGTGATCTTTTTCCGTTGCGGTACGGCAGAGGGCTGATGGGGGAGAAATCGATGCCTGGGGCAGGCCGCTGGTCCAACTGGTGGCGCCGCAGGCCTCCCGAGCAGGACGAACAGCCACCACCACCGGAACAGGAACCGCCACCACCGGAGCCCGCCGTAACGCCGGTGGCCGAGTCGGCCCCGGATCCGTGGCGCCCGGTCGCCGGCGAATTCGCCCTCCGGCTGCTCACCCTTACGTGGGAGGCCGTCCACCACATCGGGGAAGCCGAATTCCGGGAACAGGACACCGAACGGCGCAGAATCCTGTTCCGCATCGACCACTCGGTCACCCGGGTCCGCCGCCTCGCCGAGAACCTGCGGGTCCTGACCGGTGAGCCGCTGGACGACCCGGACCAGCAGATCACCTCGCTGTACGACATCGCGCACGCGGCGGGCGCCGCCGTCGAGCACTACGAGCGCCTGCAGTTCGGGGCGATCGCCGACTTCGCGGTGGCAGCGGTCGCCGCCGACGACGTGATCCGGATCCTGACCGAGCTGATCGACAACGCCGACCGCTACTCCCCGCCGACCGAGCCGGTCACCATCTCGGCGCACCTGACCGGTGAGGGCGACGTGGTGATCCGGGTCGAGGACTACGGCATCGGCCTCAACCCGGCACACCTGCCGTGGATCGAGGGCCTGCTGGAGAAGCCGGAGGGCCCGGCACCCGACGAGTTGCGCCCGGCGCATCTGGGCCTGTCGGTCGCCTCCGTGCTGACCCGCCGGCATCCGGGGCTGCGGGTCCGGTTGGTGTCCCGGCAGCCACGCGGCACCGTCGCGATGCTGCTCATCGGTGCGGGCCTGCTCTGTGAGGCACCGCGCCCGGTCGCGTCCGCGGCCACGCTCTCGCCCGCACCCGTGCCGGAGCCGGTCCTGGTCGGCCACCACGCCCGGCCCACCCACGGCAACGACGTGACGATGGCGTTACCGGCCCTGAAACCGGCGATGCCCCGACGGGTGCCGGCCAGTGTCCGCGGCGATGATCCGCTGCCGCCGCCGGTCACCACCCGGGTCCATCAGACCGCCTGGCACGACGACGCCGCCGACTTCAACGCCGGTGTCGACGCCGCGCGCGCCAAGGCTCTACCCAGCATCGTGCTTCCCCGGCAGACCGAAGGACCGCAATGACCGACTACCGATCCACCGCCGACGGCGGCCAGCCGGACGTCTCCTGGCTGATCGGCCAACTCGTCCGGGAGGTGCCGACGATCACCGCCGTCGTGCTGGTCTCCGCCGACGGGCTGCAGCTCGCCTCCTCCGGCCACCTGAGCCGGGACCACGCGGAGAGTGTCGCGGCGCTGGCCGCCGGGTTCCTGGGCATCACCGGGCAGCTCGGCAGTCTGCTCCAGCTCGGTGCCCCGGAGAACCTGAGCATCCGCTACCCGCACGGTCACCTGGCCTTCCTGCGGATCGACGACCCGATCGGCGAGTTCGTCGCGGCCCTGTTGGTGTCGGCCACGCCGCAGACCCAGATCGGTCATCTGGGGTACGCGATGACCACTTTCAGCCATTCCGTCGGTCACGCCCTGACCCCGGAGACCCGGAACGCGCTGCACCAGAACACCCTTCCCGCACCGGCACGCTGATCGGAGTCCCCGCATGGCCCGAAGGCCGGGGCTGCACTGGAAGGTGCGCCCCTACATGACCGCCCGCGGGCGGACCAGCAGTCGCAGCCCGCTGCTGATCCACACCCTGGTGTCCACCGGTGACCGGTACGACCCGCTGCTCGCCGCGAGCCTGGCCCCGGCCTCCCGGACGCTCTACGAACAGGCCCGCCGGATGTGCTCGGTGGCCGAGTTGTCGGCGAGTTGCGGGCTGCCGCTCGGCCTGACCCGGCTGCTGATCAGCGACCTGCTCAAAATCGGTCAGCTGGTGGTTCACGAAGCCCGCCCTTCACAAGATCTAGCGCTTCTGGAGAGACTCCGTGCCGGCCTCGTCCGACTCACCTGACTCCATGGGGATGACCTCGGCCAAGATCGTCGTCGCGGGCGGTTTCGGGGTCGGTAAGACCACTGCGGTCGGGGCCATCTCGGAGATCCCGGCGATCCGCACCGAGTCGTGGATGACGGCTGCCGCCGCCCAGCTCGACCGCCTCGATCCGGGGATCGACAAGGTGACCACCACGGTGGCGATGGACTTCGGCCGGGTCACCATCGACGAGGCGCTGGTGCTCTATCTGTTCGGCACTCCCGGCCAGCCCCGGTTCTGGCCGATGTGGGACGACCTGGTCCGGGGTGCGGTCGGCGCCCTGGTCCTGGTCGACACCAATCACCTGGAGAACTCGTTCGCCGCGGTCAACTACTTCGAGAACGACGCGGACGTACCGTGGATCGTCTGCGTCAATCTGTTCCACGGGCTGGCCACCCACGAGCTCTCCGAGGTACGGGAGGCGCTCACCCTCCCACCGCACGTCCCGCTGATCGCCGCCGACATCCGCAGCGCCCGCAACGTGGCGCAGGCCCTGCTGGCCGTAGTGGACCACGCGTCGAAACAGGCAATCGGATAGTCCGCACACAGGAGGCACCCCATGCGCAACATTCTGATCGTGGGAGCCGGCCAGGCCGGTCTCCAGCTCGCTCTCAGCCTGCGGGCCGAAGGCTACGAGGTCACCCTGATGTCGGCGCGCACCCCCGACGAGATCCGCAACGGCTGGGTCACCTCGACCCAGGCGATGTTCGACCTGTCGCTGGAGACCGAACGCGCGTACGGCCTGAACCACTGGGAACAGGAGACCCCACCGATCAACGGGCTGCGGGTCGCCCTCTCCGCCCCGCCCGGCCAGCTGGCCCTGCAGATCACCGCGCCACTGGACAAGCCCGGCCAGTCCACCGACCAGCGGATCAAGATGGCCCGCTGGCTGCAGGACGCCGAGGAGCGGGGTGTCGACGTCATCTACAACACGGTCACCACCCAGGACCTGGACGCGATCACCAGACTCGGCCGGTACGACCTGACAGTCGTCGCAGCCGGCAAGGGTGACCTGGTGGCGATGTTCGATCGGGATCCGAGCCGGTCGCCGTACACCGAACCGCAGCGGGGGCTGGCCGTCGCCTACGTGCACGGCTTGGAGCCGGACCCGCAGTGGCCGGTCCCGCACGTCGGCTTCCACGCCGTACCGGGTCTCGGGGAACTGTTCGTGATCCCCGGCCTGACCCACACCGGGCCGTGCGACATCCTGTTCTGGGAGGCCGTCCCCGGTGGTCCGCTGGACCGGTGGGCCGGGCACAGCGGCCGGATGGCGCCCGAACAGCACCTGTCGCTCACTCGGGAACTGATCCGCGAGAACCTTCCGTGGGTGCACGAGCGGGCCCGCAACGTGCGGCTCACCGACGCCAAGGCGACCCTGCACGGCCGGTACACACCGACCGTACGGCGCCCGGTTGCGCAGTTGCCCGGGGGTGGCCGGGTGCTCGGCCTCGCCGACGTGGTGATCGCCAACGACCCGATCACCGGGCAGGGCAGCAACACCGCCGCCAAGGCCGCCGACCACTACCTGAAGGCGATCCTGGCCCGCGGTGACCAGCCGTTCGACGAGCAGTGGATGACCGACACGTTCGAGGGCTTCTGGACCGCGCACGGCCAGGCAGTCACCGGCTGGACCAACGCCATGCTGCAGCCGCTGCCGCCGCACGTGCAGCAGATCCTCGGGGCGGCGTCGCAGAACGAGCGGGTCGCCCGCCGGTTCGCCGCCGGTTTCGTGGACCCGAACGATTTCCTCAACTGGTTCGTCGACCCGGAGAAGGCAAGCGCCTACCTCGCCGAGGTCAGCTGATCAGGTTCCGTTCCGCACCCCCGGTCAGGGCTCTGACCGGGGGTTCTTTCGGTCCTACGGCAAGCGACACGGCGACCGTCACTCGATAGGTGACATGACGCGGATTTCCCACAAAACGCTGATTCGAGGCCGGGATTTACGCCTTCATGCGCTCGGCGTCGTTGAGACCTCCGAGCCCTTATCCGGAAATTTCACCCTTAAGGATCATGATGCGTCGTATCCCCGCCCTCACTGCCGGTCTGATGCTCGCCACCGGTGTCAGCCTCGCGCTCGCCGGCCCCGTCTCGGCCGCGTCCCCCAGCAACCCCGGGAACCCGTGCTGCGGCGGCGGCTCGTACGGCCAGCACCGTGAGCCGTCGTTCGACAGGCAC
>DATMVU010000331.1:0-3100 GCA_035562875.1 Actinoplanes sp.
CTGGTGCTGGTGCTGGTGCTGGTGCTGGTGCTGGTGCTGGTGTTGGTGTTGGTGCCTGTCACGACCAGTGCCGGGGAATGGCTGGAACACCGTGTCGCCGAGACACCGCTGGTGCGCGAGCACACCGAACTCGGCGACACCGCCATCGGGTTCGTCCTGCTGGTGGCCGTCCTGGCGCTGGTGATCTGGTGGCGGCAGCGGGAGACCACCCCGGCCGCGTACCTACCTGGCGCCGTCGTCGATGACCGTTGTGTCGGTAACCGGCGAACGGGAACACGCTGAGAGAGCGTCTCATCCTGATTCACGTTTACCTTTTTGCGTCTTTAGTCGCTTATGGGGAGGCCGCCGGACGGCTACGGTGGCGCTGGACTTCTTCGGGAGCGCCAGCCGGGCGCCGAATGGCGGACGGAATCGAATCGGACACTCTTGGTGTAGTAAATCTAGGCAAGCTAGACATTCGCGAATGCCATCGAAAGGTGTTATAGCGCTACGAGACGGGCGTCGACAGAGGTGATCTTGTCTTCCGGAAACGTGCGTATCGGTCGTAAAGTGAACGAGACGGCCAGTGAGCGGATGGTTATGGAGATTACGTCATTTTCGGGGCTAGTTCCTCGTCATGCGGCCTTGAAGGGGTAATCCGGGTGGCGGATCTTGGACTTGGTCGCGTATCCGGTTTTGGGGTTGGCCCGCTGGTTGTGCCATCGGATGTAGTCTCCGATCGCGGTGTCCTGTTCGGCGTGTGACTGGTGGTCCGTGCCGTTGAGCGCGAAGTAGCGCAACGCGGCGAACTCGGCCTCGATCCAGTTCAGCCAGGAACTGTAGTCGGCAGGAAGACCAGTTCGACAGCGTTGGCGGCGCACCAGGCCCGAACCGCCGGGTGTTTGTGCGGGGAGAAGTTGTCCAGGATCAGATACACCGTTTCGGTCGGCCAACGCAGCCGCGGGCTCTTGAGGAAGTCGAGGAACTCGCCCGAACGTTTCCGGTCCCGGATCCGGTAATGGATCCTGCCGCTGGCCAGGTCGAGGCTGGCGATCATGTGCCGGACCCCGTGGTCACGGTGGTAGGTGGCCCGCAGCCGGACCGGCTACCCTGCGGTTTCCAGGCTTTACCGGGCCTTGGTTGCAGGTTCAAGGGTCCGAACTCGTCGACGCAGACGACGCGACCGCCGGCGGGCGGGTGGTCGTAGAGGTCCAGGATCCGGCGCATCTTGGCGACGAAGTCCGGATAGTTGCCGGCCTTCCACGTCTTCGACGTCTGCCAGGTGACCCCTTGTTCGTGCAGGATCCGCCGGACGGTCTCGATGCTGATCGTGGTGACCCGGCCGGTCTCGATCACCTCCCACAAGACAGCGAGAGGAACAGCCTGCCCGAAACACGCTCAGAATCAGCGGATTACACGTCCAATGTTCAAAGACGAGGCACTAGTCGACCAGAGTGACTTCCGCAAGCTCGTTCACGACGCTCGCCGGGGCGGCGATGAAGTCCACATCCTCTCCGGATCTTCACGGCACACCGGAAGGGAAGCTCGTCTATGAACGCGACTTCTACGAGAAAGACGTGGAGGCGTTCGGATACTTCCAGAACGTCCACGTCTACGATGTGGCGGCCATGTGTGATGCCGAGATCACGAAGGTGCTGAGATCCCCGGGACCATCGTCGGTGGCATCTGCTTCAGCTCCGGTGCCTGGCGGGTTGAACTGAGGTTGGGAGTCAATATGAGCCAGAATCCGGAACCGCTGTTGCTGGAATACCAAGTAGTGATCTTCGCCGATGGTGACTTCGGTCCCCAGTTCACTGTCATGGCGTCTTCTCTGAAGGAGGCCAGAGCACTCGTCATCGAGCAGCACGGAGACGGCGAGATCTCGATCTGGAATGAGGAGGAGGCGCGCAGGATCCGGTAGCCGGTCTCCCGCGTAGCTCCCTTGTCTTCCGGACACTCGGATGACACAGAGCCCGATCGCCTCGGCGGCCGGGCTCTGTGCTGCCCTCGTTCACCGCGGTCCGCCGGTGGCGTTGAGGCACACCATCCGGAACACGTCCCGGGCCGATCTGCGGCACGACTCAGCCGTGGCCCGGGACTGCGCGGCGGCCGGTCGGTTCACGGCCAGGTACGCGCCAGCCCGCACCGACTCGGCCTCGGCCTGCATCAGCGACACACTGGGCCAGCGGCCGATCCCACCGGCCTCCTCGTCGAAGATCGTCACCCCGCGGCTCAGTTCGGCGATCGCGCCCTCGACGAGAAGGCAGGCACGGGCCAGCGCCAACCCGGCCATCCCGCGGACCAGCGGATCGGGTGACGGCAGCGGGTCGAGGACCTCCACGGCCTCGCGGGCTAGCTTCCGCGCGAGCTGAGGTGTGCCGAGCCGTAACGCCGACAGCTGCGCCAGACTGCTGCTCAGCTCCTGCCGCGCCTCGGCCTCGTCCTCCTCATCGGCCGCACCGAGATTGTCAACGGGGACGGCCAGCCACTCCTCGACCATCGCCCCGACCCGGGTCGGGGCCTTCCTGGCCTGGTGCGCCGAACGCGGTGAGAACCCCGGCGAGACCCGGGCTCTGCACGCACTGCTGCGAAAGCTGGCCTCGTCGGCGTTCACGCCGCGCCGGATGAGTGAGATGGACGGGGCGATCCGCCGTGCCACCCGGGACATCGTGGCTGCGGTGGCCGAGCCCGGTACGCCGTTCGACTTCGTCGGCGACGTGGCGGAGCCGCTGCCGATCTGGGCGATCTGCGAGATTTTCGGGCTGGACGAGCCGGACCGCAAGTGGATCCTGCCGCACGCGAACGCGATGACGGGGTGCCGCGACCCGGAGTAGGGCGGCGCCGACCCGATCGGGGCGCTGCGCGACGGCCTCGTCGCGTTCGGTGCGCTGACCGCCGAACTGATCGACGACCGGCGGTCACATCCGGCCGAGGATCTGATCAGTGCCTTGGTCGAGGCGGAGGTCGACGGGGAGCGGCTGACCGACGACGAGATCGCGGCGTTCGTGATTCTGCTGGTCATCGCCGGCAACGAGACGACCCGGCACGCGATCGCGCATCGGGTCAAGGCGCTGCGCGACACCCCGGAGCAGTGGGCCGCGGTCGCCGCGGAACCGGAGAG
>DATMVU010000332.1:0-8971 GCA_035562875.1 Actinoplanes sp.
CTGCTCCAGGCCGCTCAGGACACCTGGTACAAGCTGTCCACCCTGCAGGAGCGGTTCCGCTCCACCGAGCAGCTCGCCACCGAGCGGCTGCGGCACCTGGCGGCCACCCCCGACGACGAGCGCCCGGGCCGGGACCCGGAGATGCTCGAGGCCGAGGCCGAGCGGGTCCGCGAGCAGGAGGAGGAGATGCGCGAGGCGCTCACCGAGGACCAGATGCGGCTGGCCGAGGCGGTCGAGCACCGGCAGGACCTGGAACGCCAGCTGGCCGGTGCGGAGGGTGAACTGCGGTCGGCGGCCAAGGCGATCGCCGACCGGCGCGAGGGCCTGGCCAAGCTCACCGGCAACGTGAACGCGGCCCGGGCCCGCACCACCAGCGCGGCCGAGGAGATCGAGCGCCTGGCCGACGCGCACACCGACGCGCTGATGCGCTCCGAGGCCGCGCAGGAGGCCGTCGACCTGGTCGCCGCGGAGTCCACCGAGGCCGACCGGGACAACGCCGACCTGGACGCCCGGCACGACGAGGCGGTGGCCGCCCACGACCGGGCCGCCGCTGTGGTCCGCGAGCTGAACGACACCGAGCGGGCCGCCGAGAAGGACGCGGCGAGCTGGAAGGCCCGCGAGGAAGCCCTGGCCATGGGCCTCAAACGCAAGGACGGCGCGGGCGCCCTGCTGGCGAAGGCCGGTCAGGTGCCCGGACTGCTCGGCAGCCTCGCGTCGCTGCTGACCGTTCGCCCCGGCCACGAGGTGGCGCTGGCCGCGGCCCTGGGCGGGCTGGCCGACGCGGTCGCCCTGTCCGGCGTGGACGAGGCGATCGAGGCGATGCGGACCCTCAAGATCGCCGACGCCGGACGGGCCGACCTGATGGTCGCCGGCGCCGCCGGGCCCGGCATGCAGGGGACACTCACCAGCCTGCGGCCGAACCTGCCGGACGGCGCGGTCTGGGCGCCCGAGGTGGTCGACTGCCCGGAGCAGATCCGGCCCGCCCTCAACCGGGCGCTCCGCGACGTGGTGCTCGTCCCCGACCTGGCCGCGGCGGCCGCGCTTGTCGCCGCCAACCAGGAGCTGCGCGCTGTCACCCCGGAGGGTGACGTGCTCGGCGCCCACGCGGCGGCCGGTGGTTCGGCGAAGGCGACGAGCTACATCGAGGTGCAGGCGGCAGTCGACGAGGCGAAGGCCAGGCGGGCGGTCGCCGAGCAGAGCATCGCCGAGGTCAAGGAGCAGCTCGGCGCGGCCCGGGCCGAGGTGGCCGAACTCAAGCAGTCGGTGAACACCGCCGCCCAGGCCAAGCGGGCCGCCGAGGGGGAGCGCAACGCAGCCGCCCGGCGACTGGCCGAACTGGGTGCCGCCGCCCGGTCCGCGAAGGCGGAGAGCGAGCGCCTCGGCGCCTCCCGGCAGAAGGCCGAGGCGGCCCGGGAAGCCGATCTGATGCGGGTCGCCGAACTGGAGGAACGGCTGCGGCTCGCCGAGGACACCCCGCTCGACGAGGAGCCGTCCACCGAGGAACGGGACCGGCTCGCCGCCCTCGTACCGCAGGCCCGGCAGAACGAGATGGAGGTGCGACTGGCTGTTCGTACCGCAGAGGAAAGGGTCTCCTCCATCGCCGGCCGCGCCGATTCGCTGATGCGCCAGGCCAACCAGGAACGTCAGGCCCGGGAACGGGCCGCCGCCCGGCGGGCCGCCCGCGCCCGCGGCGCCGAGATCGCCCGCGCCGTCGCACACGGCGCGGCCGCCGCTCTGGAACACGTCGCGGTCTCGCTCGCCGCAGCCGTCGAACGCCGGGATCAGATCGCCAGCGAGCGGACCAGCCGGGAGGCCGAGCTCCAGGAGGTGCGGGCCACCGCCAAGCGCCTGGTCGCCGAGCTGGAGCGGCTCACCAGCGAGGTGCACCGGGACGAGATGGCCCGGGCCGAGCAGCGGATGCGCATCGAACAGCTGGAGGCCAAGGCCGCCGAGGACTTCTCCCTCGACGTCGAGACGCTGATCGGCGAGTACGGCCCGGAACAGCCGGTACCGCCGACCCCGGCCGAGGTCGCGGCCGCCGAGAAGGACGGCAAACCGGTTCCCGAGCCCGCTCCGTTCCACCGGCCCACCCAGGAGAAACGAGCCAACAAGGCGGAGCGTGACCTGACCCTGCTGGGCAAGGTCAACCCGCTGGCCCTGGAGGAGTTCGCGGCGCTGGAGGAGCGGTACAAGTTCCTCTCCGACCAGCTGGAGGACCTGCGGGCCACCCGCAAGGACCTGCTCACCGTGGTCAAGGACGTCGACGACCGGATCCTGGAGGTCTTCGCGTCGGCGTTCGAGGACACCGCGCGCGAGTTCCAGGCCGTCTTCCAGGTGCTCTTCCCCGGCGGTGAGGGCCGGCTCATCCTCACCGACCCGGACGACATGCTGACCACCGGTGTCGAGGTGGAGGCCCGCCCGCCGGGCAAGAAGATCAAGCGGCTGTCGCTGCTCTCCGGTGGCGAGCGCTCGCTGACCGCGGTGGCCATGCTCTGTGCCATCTTCCGGGCCCGGCCCTCGCCGTTCTACATCATGGACGAGGTGGAGGCGGCCCTCGACGACGTCAACCTGGGCCGGTTGATTACCCTTTTCCAGCAGCTTCGTGAGAAGAGCCAGTTGCTCATCATCACGCACCAGAAACGCACGATGGAGGTCGCGGACGCCCTGTACGGCGTCACGATGCGTGCCGGCGTCACCCAGGTGATCAGCCAGCGGCTCAACCGCGACCCGGAGGAGTAGAGGAACCAGATGCGCGATCGCGCCCAGGCCCTGTTGATCGACCTGGACGGCGTGCTGCGCCGCTGGGACCCGGCCCCGATGATCGCCGTCGAGGTGAAGTACGGCCTCAAACCGGCAGCGCTGCTGGAGACCTCGATGTCGTGGGACATCTACCGGCCCGCGATGGCCGGCGAGATCACCCACGAGGAGTGGATGAAGCTGGTCGCCCAGCGGCTGCCGCTGGACGAGTCGGAGGCCGTCACGGCGGTCGCCGAGTGGCAGGAGTACCGCGGCGAACCCGACCCGGACGTGCTGGCCTTCATCCGCGAGGTGCGGGCCGCCGGTCGTCAGGTCGGCCTGGCCACCAACGCCACCGACCTGCTCCCGGCCGACCTCGACCGGCTCGGGCTCACCGGCGAGGTCGACCTGGTGCTCAACTCCTGGGACCTCAAGGTGCACAAGCCGGCCCCGGAATACTTCGAGAAGGCCTGCCAGGCGCTCGGGGTCCTGCCGAAACACGCGCTCTTCGTGGACGACGACGACCGGGTGATCCAGGGCGCCCGGGCAGCGGGGCTGCCCGGGTACCGCTGGGCCGGCACCGAGCACCTGCCCTACCTGCGCAAGGTGCTCGACCTGTCCTGAGGCTGGTAGTCGACGGACGCGACGTCGTGGAGGGCACCGTCCTTGGTGGTGCCCTCGATCCGCGCGGAGGCTTTCCGGCCGTCCAGCCGCAGCGTGCCGATGGCATTGCCGAAGTACGGCTTGGCCAGCCGTTTCCAGCGCAGCGCGGGCTTGCGCACCCCCTCGGTCAGGGCCAGCCCACGGACCAGGTGCGCCACCGTCCGGGTCCAGGCGATCTTCATCAGCGGCCGCATCGGCAGCGGCACCTCGTTGTGGATCGGCGAGCAGGTGAGCTGGAAGACCGGCGTGACCATGGCGGTACCGAAGTCGGCCCGCGCCACGTACGAGTGGTGCACGTCGCCGGAGAGCACACTGATCGATGCGGGTGCGGCGTAGGCGCCACCGGCCCCGATCCGCTTACCGTCACCGACGGTGCCCTCGCCGAGTCGCCGGAACAGCTCGCCCAGGGCCGCGAACGACTTGCCGAAGGCGGCCCAGTGCTCCAGGTCGAAGGCCCGGCGCACCTTCTCCCCGAACGCGGCGGCCCGCCGGTTCGGTGACTCGGCGAGCTGCTCGTTCCACGCCTCCAGGTAGTGGATGGCGGGCGGCATCAGCCACGGCAGCGACGACCCGATCACCAGGTGGTCGTAGTCGCCGTGGGCCTGGTCGAGGAACCAGTTCCACTCGGCGGCCGGCAGCATCGACCGGGCGCCCGGGGTGAGCACCCGGTTGCAGCGGTTGTCCAGCACCACCAGCCGGGTGCGGCCCAGGTCCAGGGCGTAACTCCACTGGTACGGCACGTCGGTGTTCTCCGCGGCCTCCGGATCGTCCACCTGCAGGCCGAACTCGTGCAGCAGCTCGGTGGCGTCCTCCACCGACGTCACCTTCTGCAGCAGCGGATCGGCGGCCAGCTCGTCCGGGCTCATGTTGCCCAGGTGCTGATAGATCCAGTAGGAGGCGAGCCCGGCCGAGATCCGCTCCCGCCACCACGGTTCCTTCGCCATGTCGGCACGCCACGACGCCGAGGTGTTCCAGTCGTCGATGATCTCGTGGTCGTCGAAGATCATCGCGCTCGGCACGGTGGCCAGCAGCCAGCGCACCTCCGGGTCCCGCCACGACTCCAGGTAGAGCTTCGTGTACTCCTCGAAGGTGACCACCTGGTCCTCCGGGCCCTCGTGCCCGGCCGCGCGGCGACGGCGGATGAACCGGCGCACCTTCTTCGAGGTCTCGTCCGCGTAGACCTGGTCACCGAGCAGCACCAGCAGGTCGGGACGGGCCTGCGGATCGTCCATCAGGCGGCGGGCGTAGGCGTCCAGGGCGTCCGGGGGCAGCCGCCGCCGGCTCGACTCCGGGGTCGCCTCCCGGCACGAGCCGAACAGCAGACTGACCGGCTGCGCGGCGTCGTCGGTGGCCCGGGTGCGGATCACCGAGGGCGGATAGTGCGACTCCGGGTCGGGCCAGACCTGCCGGTCGTCCAGGAACAGGCGGTACGGGTTCGCCGACTCGGGGGCCAGGCCTTCGACCGTGACGATCGAGTAGTGGTGGCCGTACGCCGAAAAGGTCCGCGCCGACCCGGCGCCCGCCTCGTTCACCTCGACCCGTACTGCCGCGGGTTCGCTGGCCTCGAGCCAGAGGGTGGCGCGGTCACCGTCGACGCGCCGTAGCACCGGGCCGATGAGAAGTTGAGCGGTCAATGGGGGGATCCTCTACAGCGTAATCAAGGGGCGACCCATCCTCCGTCAATCCGCCCGGTAACCGCCAGTGCGCTACCTCCGCCACATGCGCATCACTCATCTGTCAGGATTCGGGCATGGAATACGTGGTCGCCGCAGTGATCCTGCTCGTCGTCCTGATCGTGGGCGCGGTCGGGCTGGTGGTGCCGAAGATGCGCCGTCGCGATCTTCCGCCGCCGCCCACGGTGCCGGCCGTGCCGCCGGTCGGGCAGGAGATCCCGCCGCTCGTCGAGAAACCCGCCCCGCCGGTCGTGGTCGAGGAGCCGGTCGCCGAGGAACCCCTCGTCGAGGCGCCGGTCGTCGAGAAACCGGAACCCTCGGCCGGCCGTCTGGTCCGGCTGCGGGCCCGGCTGGCCCGATCGCAGACCGCGCTGGGCCGCGGCCTGCTCAGCGTCCTCTCCCGGGACCACCTCGAAGAGGAGGACTGGGAGGAGATCGAGGAGAGCCTGATCACCGCGGACGTCGGGATCGAGGCCACCCAGGTGATCGTCGAGCGGCTGCGCGAGCGGGTCCGGGTGCTCGGCTCCCGCACCGTCGCCGAGGTCCGCGAGCAGCTCGTCGAGGAACTCGTCGCGGCCCTCGAACCGGACATGGACCGCAGCCTGAGGACCGCCCCGCACGACGGCCGCCCGGCGGTGGTCCTGGTGGTCGGGGTGAACGGCGCGGGCAAGACCACCACCTGCGGCAAGATCGGCCGGGTGCTGATCGGGGACGGCGGCAGCGTGCTGTTCGGCGCGGCCGACACGTTCCGGGCCGCGGCCGCCGACCAGATCCAGACGTGGGGGGAGCGGGTCGGCGCCGAGACGGTGCGCGGCCCGGAGGGTGGCGACCCGGCCAGCGTGGCGTTCGACGCGGTGAAGCGGGGCATCGACTCCGGCGTGGACACCGTGCTGATCGACACCGCCGGCCGGCTGCAGAACAAGATCGGCCTGATGGACGAGCTGGGCAAGGTCAAGCGGGTGGTGGAGAAGCACGGCGCGGTCGACGAGACGCTGCTCGTGCTGGACGCCACCACCGGGCAGAACGGGCTGGAACAGGCACGGGTCTTCACCGAGGTGGTGGACGTCACCGGGGTGGTTCTGACCAAGCTGGACGGCACCGCCAAGGGCGGCATCGTCATCGCCGTACAGCGCAAGCTCGGCATTCCGGTGAAGCTCATCGGTCTCGGTGAGGGACCGGACGATCTCGCTCCGTTCGAGCCCAAGGCCTTCGTGGAAGCTCTGATCGGATCGGACGCGTAGGCTTTCAGGAGCTCAGGCGTTCAGTCCGTTTTCGGGTGGCGGGTGGGGCGGTTGGATGAGTTCGATTCTGGGAGGCCGTTAGTGACGCAGGAGCCGGTGCGGGAGATCCCGCTGCACGGTGGCAACGTCAGCACGGTCTCCCGGATCGGCGACACCGTCCGGCGTAACGCCGGGCCGTGGACACCAGCCGTGCACTCCCTGCTGCTGCACCTGGAGCGGGTCGGGTTCACCGGCTCGCCCCGGGCCCTCGGGATGGACGAGAAGAACCGCGAGGTCCTCTCCTACCTCGACGGCGAGTGCGGCGAATACCCGCTCGCGCCGCACTGGGTGACCGAGGAGGCCCTGGTCACCGTCGCGACGATGCTGCGGATGTTCCACGACGCGCAGTACGGGTTCGTCCCCCCGCCCGGCTCGGTGTGGCGTGCGCTGGGGCCGCCCCCGCCGGACACCGAGGTGATCTGTCACCACGACGCCGCCCCGCACAACGTGGTCTGGCGGCCGGACGGCACCCTGGCCCTGATCGATTTCGACCTGGCGTCGCCGGGCTCACGGCTCTACGACGTGGCGTACGCGGCGTGGACCTGGGTGCCGCTGTTCAGCGACCGGGACTCGTACACGCTCGGCTGGAAGCGCCCGAACCGGCCGCGCCGGCTGCGGCTGTTCGCCGACGCGTACGGGCTGATCCCCCGGGACCGGCACCGGCTCGTCCGGACTCTGCGGAAGCGGATCGTCGACCACGTGGAGGGCATCCGGCGGATGGCCGCCGCGGGTGACCCGGCGTTCGTCCGGATCGTGCACAAGGGCCACCTGCGCCGCCCGATGCGGGACCTGCGACTGCTCGACTACGAGCGGCACACCTTGGAGTACGCCCTCCGTTGAGCCTGTGAGAGTTTCTTCACACGCCGGAAACACGCCGTCACTCACCGGTAATCGCCTCACGTGGTTGTGTGAAACAGGGGACCGGAATGCTTCCGCCCATCCGGCCAGGGGCGATGTAGCCACGCTGAGCCGCGAGGAGGGATTCCGACTTTAGGAGGCCGGCGTGCCTGAACCGACCATTGATACCGGCAACACCGCCTGGCTGCTCATCTCCAGCGCGATCGTTCTACTCATGACCCCTGGCCTGGCGCTGTTCTACGGCGGCCTGAACCGGTCCAAGGGTGTTCTGAACATGATCATGATGAGCTTCAGTGCGATGGGGCTCATTTCCATTCTGTGGTTCTTCTACGGATTCTCTCTCGCCTTCGGTTCCGACACCGGTGGTGTGATCGGCAACGTCGGTGACTACCTGGGCACCAAGACCTTCCTCGGTGAGGGCGACCTGTGGGGCGCGACCGCCGAGAACCCGAGCGGTACCGGTATCCCGCTCTACGTCTTCATGGCGTTCCAGATGATGTTCGCCATCATCACCGTCGCCCTGATCAGCGGCGGCATCAGTGACCGCACCAAGTTCGGCGGCTGGCTGGTCTTCGCCGGCGCCTGGGCCACCCTGGTCTACTTCCCGGTCGCCCACTGGGTCTGGGGCGGTGGCTTCATCGGTGCCGGCCTCGGCGCGCTGGACTTCGCCGGTGGTACCGCGGTGCACATCAACGCCGGTGCGGCAGCGCTGGCCCTGGTCCTGGTCCTGGGCAAGCGGGTCGGCTGGCCGCGTGAGGCGATGAAGCCGCACAACGTGCCGTTCGTCGCGCTCGGCACCGGCCTGCTGTGGTTCGGCTGGTTCGGCTTCAACGCCGGCTCCGAGCTGACCGCCGACGCCGTCACCGGTCTCGCCTTCCTGAACACCCAGCTCGCCACCGCCGCGGCGGTCCTCGGCTGGCTGCTCGTCGAGAAGATCCGCGACGGCAAGCCCACCCTGGTCGGCGCCTCCTCCGGTGCCATCGCCGGTCTGGTCGCCGTCACCCCGGCGTGTGCCTTCGTCGCCCCCTGGGCCGCCGCCCTGCTCGGCCTCGTCGCCGGTGTGGTCTGCGCCCTGTCGATCTCGCTGAAGTACAAGCTCGGCTTCGACGACTCGCTCGACGTGGTCGGCGTCCACTTCGTCGGCGGCTGGATCGGCTGCCTCTGGATCGGTCTCTTCGGCACCAGCGACGTGAACGCGCTCGTCTCCAACGAGGGCCTGTTCTACGGCGGCGGTGTCACCCAGCTCGGCATCCAGGCGCTCAGCGCCCTGATCGTCACGGTCTACTCGTTCGCCGTCGCCTTCATCCTGGGCTTCGTGATCAACAAGACCATCGGCTTCCGTCTCGACAAGGACGCCGAGATCGACGGTATCGACCTGGCCGAGCACGCCGAGAGCGCCTACGACACCACCCCCTCCGGTGGTAGCGGCAGCGGTGGCGGCGCCTTCGCCCTGGCCGGCATCAAGCCCGGCGCGGGCAAGACCGAGGACGACGCCCCGGTCAGCGAAAAGATCTCCGGTTAAGTTCTGATGGCTGCACCGATGGAAGGACTGAGCATGAAGCTGGTGACCGCAGTCATCAAGCCCTACCAGCTCGACGCGGTGAAGGAGGCTCTGCACGCCCTGGGCGTCGCCGGCCTCACCGTGAGCGAGGTACAGGGATACGGCCGTCAGAAGGGCCACACCGAGGTGTACCGGGGTGCCGAGTACACCGTCGAGTTCCTCCCGAAGATCAAGGTCGAGGTGCTGACCGACGAGATCGA
>DATMVU010000333.1:0-7894 GCA_035562875.1 Actinoplanes sp.
CTTCTCGGCCGCCGAGTGTGGCAGGCGCGCTTCCCTGGACGAATGACCACACTTACCCCAATCTTGGTCTTTTTGCCACCTTTTCCGGTGGTTGATCGCCCAAGGTCGCGGACGGCGGGACCGCCGGACCGGAGCTTGACAGCAAAGGGCTTCGCGGCCGAGGAAGAGACTCCAGGTGTACCGGCACGGCTACACAATCGATGGATCGCGGCGGGTGGTTGGTGGAGCGGCGCCGGCGGGGCGGCGCCGGCGGGGCGGCGCCGGGTCTGCGGCGGGGCGGCGTCGGCGGCGTGGCGGGCGTCGGGCGGCAGACTCAACATGCCGGTGATGTGACCGAGGTTTGCGGCGACTGTTGATGGCGGCTTCGTGACGGGAGTCTCCCGCCCGGGACTCCGCAGCTGACATATAGTGTTGTGCGCATATGAGCATGGTTTTGGCGGCGGCGGAGTACGGGAAGGCAGGAGCATGGGACACGGACATGGGCATGACCACGGCACGGTGACCGCGACCGGGCGGCATCGGGGCGTTCTCACCGCCGCCCTGGGCATCTCGATCGTCATCTTCGCCATCGAGATCGTCGGCGCGGTCCTCACCGGCAGTCTCGCCCTGCTCGCCGACGCGGGGCACGTGCTCGCTGACGCGGGCGGGGTCGCCCTGGCCCTCGGCGCCACGGTGCTCGCGGCCCGGCCCGCGACCGGTCGGCGCACTTTCGGCTGGGCCCGCGCCGAGATCCTGGCCGCCGCCGTGAACGGCCTGGTCCTGGCCGGTATGGGCGTCTACGTCTTCATCGAGGGCGTACGCCGCCTGATCGAGCCGGCCGCCGTGGCCCCGGGTGGCATGGCCCTCTTCGGTGTGATCGGCCTGGTCGGCAACCTGGTCGCGGTGGCTCTGCTCTTCCGGGCCCGGGCCGACAGCCTCAACATGCGGGGCGCGTTCCTGGAGGTCGCCACCGACACTGTCACCTCGGTCGGGGTGCTGGTCGCGGCGGCGGTCATCGCGCTGACCGGGTTCACCCGGGCCGATGCGATCGTCTCCATCCTGATCGGCCTGATCATCGCGCCGCGCGCCGTCAACCTGCTGCGGGAAGCCGCACACGTGCTGCTGGAGGCCGCCCCCGCCGACGTCGACCTGGACGCGATCCGTGCCCACATCACCGAGCTGGACCATGTCCACACCGTGCACGACCTGCACGTACACACCGTGACGTCGGGCCTGCCGGTGCTGACCGCGCACGTCGTCGTCGACGATTCCTGCTTCCACGACGGTCACGCGCCGCAGTTGCTGGACACCTTGCAGGAGTGCCTGGCCGGCCACTTCGACGTGGAGCACTCGACGTTCCAGCTGGAACCGGCGGCGCACGCGGGTCACGAACACGCCACCCACACATAGCTTGATCCACGAACCGGGCAGAATCCGGTCAACACCCCGGCCCACCCCTCTCCGCCCACGTATTCGTGTCCGCAGGAGAGGGAAACCACATCATGACCAGCCCGTCAGACGACACCGAGGTCGGGGAGCCACCGTTCAGTCCCGCCATGACCGAACCGGGCGCGGCTCCCCCACCCGGCGCCCGGCGCACAAAAGGCCGGCGGCTGGCGCGCGAAGGCCGGCGGCTGGCGCGCGAAAGGCCGGCGCGCGAAAGGCCGGACGGGACGAACACGCCCGGCATGACGCCCGAAAGGCCGGGCCTGACGCCCGATAGCGGATCGTGATCGAGGGCGGGTACGGTTCGGCCGTGCCGATCTCGCTCGGGGGCGACCCCCGCTCCCGCTCCACCATGATGGCCGGCGGCGCCCTGGTGCTCCTGTTGTCGGCGATGGCGATCCAGGAGCGTGCCGGCACGCCGGCTCCGGTGACGCCGGAGTCGGTGGCCGCCGAGTGCCGCCGGGTCTACACCGAGGAGGTCAATCCGACCTTCCGTTCGCTCCCGGAGCAGCGCCTGGAGATGAGCAAAGGCGACGAGCTACTGCGGGTGTACGTCGCCCCGCTCGACGATTGGGTAAGTGTCTGCCGGAGCGGGCCGACCGGGCTGGACGCCGTGGCCGGCTCCCGGATGAGTGACGGCCCCGCCGACCAGTTGCGCCTGTTCGACTCGCCTGCTTCGACGCTGAGGACGGATCTGCTGCTCGGGCACGTGCCGACCGGCGCGACGACGATCGAGGCGAAGTTGACGAGCGGCGCGGTGGTGCCCGCGGTCCACGACGGTGACGTTTTTGCGATCTGGTCGCCGGACGCCACCGTCGCCGGTGCTCAGGTCATCGCGACAGGGCCGGGCGGCACCACGGTGACAGCCACCGCTCCCTGATCAGTAACGGTCATGGCGCCTCGTCGGTCACGTCGTGCCGACGCGATGGGCGCGTTTTGATCCACTGCTCCACGTCGGACGCCAGCCAGACCTTGCCCTGCATCAAGTCGGCGACCGGAGTCGGGAAGTCGGCCCGTGTGGTGAGCTGGTGGACGCGCTGGCGGCTGATGCCGCCGAGCCGGACCCGGACCTCGTGCGCACCCATCAGGTAGTAGACAGCTTTACCAGCCATACACATGACTATAGCTTTATGACAATACCGCAAAACCGAAAAAATCGACCATTGCGGGTACGGTTAACACGTCCGTGGCAGTACGGCCCATCAATGCGGGTGATGCTTTCGGCCCAGGGACTGTATGTCCGCCACCGTGCACGGTGTAAAGGGTTACCGGTGCACACCCGTCCTGCCGGTGATCGATCCGGGTCACCGACGGCCCACCACGAGACGGCAGCGAGGTCTCGACGGGTGGCACGGTGATGCCGTTGCGGCCGGCGAAGTAGGCGGCTGTCTCCGGTGCGGACAGCATCCCGCCACCGACCCGGAACGCGAGCCGGGCCCACGGCGCCATCTCACCACCGCCGTACGGCACGATCCGGTCCTTCGTGCCGTGGAGGATCACCACCGGTTTCGGCACCACCGGCAGCCCCGGGACCAGGAAGTTGTCCGGCGCCGGTTGCTGAGCGGCGATGATCGCGGCACCGGCGAGCAGGTCCGGGCGCTCGTGCAGCAGCCGGATCACCATGCCACCGCCGTTGGAGTAGCCGGCCGCGAACGTCTCCCGCCCCTCGGCCACCCGCGCCACCACCGCCTCGGCGTACGCCACGTCGTCGACGTCGTGGGTGCGGGCCGGGAAGCGGCTGCCGGCCCGGGCGTCGTTCCAGTTGCCACGGAACCCGTCGAGGTAGGCGACGGCGGTGCCGGGCACGTCGTCGAAGGCGTTCCCGGTGAACCGCCGGAAGACCTCGCCGCGCTGGGTCGAGCCGTGGAAGACGAGCAGCAACCGGGTGAAGTCACCGCCGGGCGGGGTGACGAGCGTGTAGGTACGGATACGTCCGGCCACGTCGATGGACTGCATCGGGCACTCCCCTTTAAACGGATTGGCTATCCGTTTCAACCTAACACGATCCGGATCAGCTATCCGGTTACTCTGGTCACGTGACAGCTTCACCGCAGCGCAGGGATGCCGCCCGCAACCAGCAGCAGATCGTCGACACCGCCCGCCGCTTCGTCGACGACGGCCGCCCGCTGCGGCTCAACGACGTGGCCCGGGCCGCGACAATCGGCGTGGCCACCGTCTACCGCCACTTCCCGGTCCCGGAGGCACTGCTGGAGACACTCGCCCGGCCCGCCCTGGAACGCCTGGCCGCCGACGCCGACCGGGCCCTGACCGCCGGCGACCCGTGGCAGGCACTGGCCGAATTCCTCACCGCGGGCATCAACGCCCAGCTGGCCGACGCGGCAGTCCAGCCGGTGGTCGCCGCCTCATCACACGCCCTGCCGGAGACCACCACCCTGGTCACCCGCCTGCACACGGCCACCGGCCTGCTGCTGGACCGGGCCCGCGCCGACGGCCTGATCCGCCCCGGCCTCACCCGCGAGGACCTGGTCCGGCTGATGTGCGGGGTGGTCTTCGCCGCAAGCGTGCACGCCACACCGGCCGAACGCGCCGACCTGACCCACACTTACCTGGAGATCGTCCTGACGGGCCTGCACGCCTGATCACCGCCAGACGTGCATACTCACCCGCCCCGCCTCGATCCCCGGCGGAAGCCAGGCAGGCATCGTGTGCCGGCTCCGCCCCTGGGGATATCTCTCGTTCTCGCCGGCAGGCAGCGCCTTCGCGATGTCCGACCAGAGTGCGTGGCTGCCGAACCAGCCTCCGATCAAGCGTCCCCCGGCGGACCGGTACACCATGCCGTAATCCGGTTCCCGCAGCGTGTTCCCGGGGTTCTCCACCTCGAACGACACGTAGTCCCATTCGTCCTTCGGTGTCGCTGCCGGTTTCAATGCAGTGATCCTCGCCGGTAGCAACACCGACGGCTCGGGCCGCACCGTGCCCTCGATCACGTACAGCACGATTCCCGCGACTCGTTCCGCCTGATCAACGTCGAATTGCTGAGCGTCCCCGAACTCGACTGCCTGACCCGGCGGCACGGTCGCCAAGCCGACGGAGACCACGGCCGCCCAGTCGTTCCGCTCCGCCAGCCACCACCCCCGGCCCGCCACGTCCACGAAGCGGTAACGGATATGGATCCGCATGGGCTCGTCCGTATTGTTCCGGAAGACCGCCGCGGCACCGACGATACGTCTCGTCCCGTCACCACCTCGCACCGGAAAGGTCGCGAAGCCGCGATCCTCGATCGTGAGCCCGGTATGCAGGTCGTCACGCAGTACCGCCGGGTCCGGACTCGGTGACGGCACGGGAGTGCCGATGTCCTTCGGTGAATCGGTGCAGGCGGCGGTGACGACGATCCCGGCCACACCGGCAACCGCCGAAAGCAGACGCCTCCGCGAATGATTCACCACATTCTGTCCTTGTATTTGGCATGAAGTTCGTGTCGCAGTTCGGCATGCACCCGCCGATGTTCCGCTTGAAGATCCTTCGCTGCGCTGTCGGCGAGCCGCAGAAAATCCCGTTCCCCGCACCGGTCGAGAACACCTGGCGCGATACGGACATCGAAGTCGAGAAGACCGATGGCCATGATCCGGACCTCCTGCTCCGATGAGCTGCCGTATGCCGTGAGCCGTGCGCCCCGCTCGAGGTATTCGCGGTGGCGGGACGAGAAGGGTGGACGCCGCGTGCTGTACCGCTCGAAGCCGTGCGCGGCCATGACCTCCCGGCGAGCCTTCTGATATGTCGTGGCCATCAATGTCGCCCCGCGCGCCAGCTGATGAGCCAGCGTTTCGACATCCCGGTGCCGATAATGCTGCTCGTAACTGTCGTGCCGGAAGCGCAATGTTATGTACTGCATGGACTCCACACGACCCTCGATACGCCGATCGGGTGAAGTGGCCGTCACGACGATGGCGTTGAGTTCATTCGCGATGGCGGACATCCTTCTCCTCTTCGCTATGGATCACCATTCCGGGGAGTGGGCCGGATCCGGACTGAACGAGGTCGCGAAGGGCCGCGCCACATCGCTGGTACCGGAGCCCAGCGGCTTCGACCGGAGGAGTTCCATCGCGGGCAGACTCCGCGGGTCCCGTTGTCCCGACTTTCCGACGCCGATGCTCCCGCTGATGACATCGTGCTGAAAGCCGTCGATGATGTCGTGCAACTGTTTCTCCGACTCGGAGTACTCCTGCCGGAGGCTTTCGGTAGCTCTCACGATGCTCTCCCAGATCTGGGTAACACTGTCACCGCCGATCTGCCCGCCGTCCTTGGGCACCGGTGGGTCGTAGGCGTCTTTGGTGATACCAAGCCCGGCAGTACCGACGGCGGTGACGATCGATGCGAGCGCCATACCGGCAACACCAGCCGCTGCGGAGAGGACACCCAGCACACCGATGGCGATGTTGAACGAGAGGCTCTTACTCTCGGTCGATCCGCACACCGAGTCCCCGGTGTAGGAGGAGAGGACCTCCTCGGCGAGGTTGACGAGCGCGACCACGTCGTTCTGAGCCTGTCTGAGCTGCTCCTGATACGCCCTCAGAACCAGCAGGAGCAGGGCGATGGTATTGGCCTGCAGGAACACCATCCGGCCCCAGCGGTCGAGATAGTTGCTGCGGACGGCGTCGATGGTCGCGCCGCGCCAGCCGGCCTGGTTGGTCCGGAAGTCCACCATGAATCCCGGTATCAGCGCACCGAGACTGAACTCCTCGGCGTCGAAGATATCGGTCACGCCGGTGGTGGTGAGGCGGTGGTGGGCGCCGGTCAGAGTCTCGATGACGCCGTCGAGCGAGGACGGTGCCGGAAGCTCCTTGAACGGGCCCCAGATCTCGTCGGCCTTCTGCCTTGCGTAGTCCTGGACCGTGACGTCGCTGACGTACGGCACCCCGGTCGCGCTCATGAACTCCGCACGCGAGTCGGTGTCGGTCTCCAGCACGAGGAGTTTGTAGACGAGCGTGTTGATCAGGTTGTTGATCGCGACTTCGAGGCTCTCCGGGAAATCCGACACCGTGCAGACCTACCTCGGGTAGTGGCCGTCGTCGTGTCCTACCGTCCATTCGTCGTTGCCGGTGGATCTGTCGCCCTGCATCCGGTCCCGGATCTGGAACATCTCGTCGGCGGCGGCCGCGTCCTCCTGGACGAACCTGGTCAGTGCCGCGTCGAGCCCCCGGGACAGCTCCCACAGGTTGTCGCTTGTCTCGCCGGCCGCGGACCACACCACGTCGCGCAACCGTGTCCAACTGTCCCTGAGGGCCGGCGCACCGAAGTAGGCCGGCCGGTCGAGCCTGGTGTCCTCGCCGGTGGTGGCCTCGCAGGCGTTGCGGATCTGCGCGTACTCGTCGGCCAGCCGTGGCAGGTCGACGCGGGCGGCCTGGCGCAGCCGCTCCAGTGGGCCACCGAAGGCGACGCCCCGGACGTCATCGGTCATGGTCGATTCACTCCCCGTGTTCGGTTCGTGTCCATTGCGGATTCCTGACCTGCTCGCAGGGTAGCAAGGTCAGTCGCTGAGCAGGCCGGCGATCGCCCGGTGGCCGGCCGCGTCGGGGTGGTCGCCGTCGGGGGCCAGCAGGGCGGTCGGGTCGTCGCGGAACACCACCGACGTGTCGAGATAGCGGGCGCCGGCCCGGTCCGCGGCCCGGCGCAGGGCGTCGTTGCAGTACGCGGTGGCCCGCCGCGCCTCGGCCAGGCCGTCGGCGCCGTAGCGGCTCAGGCCGACGGTGCCGTCGCTGACCACGTTCCAGTAGCCGAGGACCACGATGTCGACCGGGGCGGTGCCGTGCTCGGCGCGTACCCGGTTGATGATCGCCGTCATCGTCGCGCCGATCCGCTGGGCGGTGGCCGCGTAGTCGTCCCGGTCGTCGAAGGTGGCGGCCATGTCGTTGGCGCCAGCCATCACGATCACGGTGGCCGCCCGGCGCAGGTCGGCGCGGACGCCGGCCGCGCTGATCTGGTCTTGCACGTCGGCCGTGGTGTATCCGGGTTCGGCCCGGTTGATCGACGTGCCGGGTGGCGTCAGCTGTCCGGCGAACAGGTCGGGGAACGGCGTACAACCGCAGTTGGTTCCGGCCGGAACGGAATCGCCCAGGGTGACCACCACCGGCGACCGGCCAGGCACCGGCGCCGCGCAGCCGGCCAGCAGCGACAGGGCCGCCACGGCAGCGGTCGACCGGCGGATCACCGGGTGGACAGGGCCGGGTCGGCGGGCAGGAACGCCTCCGCGGTCAGTGCCGCCACGGCGATCCGTGGCAGGTCCCGGGCGGTGGGGAAACACAGGTAGCGGGGCTGCCAGGCGGGCAGGTACTTGGCGTTGGCCCGGTACAGCGACTCGATCTGCCACACCCCGGACAGCAGCCGCAGCACCCGGTGCCACAGGCGCAGCACCGGGCCGGCACCCAACTGTTCGGCACGGGCGAACACCGACCGCAGCACCGCGAAGTTCAGTGACACCCGGCGGATGCCGAGCGCCTGACCGGCTTCG
>DATMVU010000334.1:0-5423 GCA_035562875.1 Actinoplanes sp.
CCTTCTTCGGCTGTGGTAAATATTTAAGGAGATCGACACGGGCCGCACGGGGGCACAGGGCCGTCCGCGTTCGACACCGACGGGATCCTCATGACCTCGAGCCGTCGACTTCTCGGCCGGGAGGCCGAGGTCGCGCTGCTCCTCCGCGTTCTGGACGACACCGCCGCCGGCGCCGGCGGCCGGCACACCATCACCGGGCCACCCGGCATCGGCAAGTCCCGCCTGCTGCGGGAGATCACCGGGCAGGCCGCCGCCCGGTCCCTGACCGTCGCCGCCCGGGAGGCGTTCCACCTCGATCAGGCGGCACCACTGGTCACCCTGGCCGGTGCGCTGCGCGACTGCACCCCGCCGACCGGGGCGTTCGGCTGGCTGGCACACCGGGAACCGGAACGCTCCGACCCGTTCGGCACCCTGCAGCGGCTGCGCGCCTCGCTGGAGGAGGCCGCCCGGCAGAACCCGGTGCTGATCGTGATCGACGACGCACAGTGGATGGACGAGCTGAGCGCCCTCGCCGTCCGGGAGCTGATCCCGGCCCTGGAGTCGTCGCCGGTGCGCTGGCTGCTGGCCCACCGGCCACCGACCGCCGAGGACCGGGACCGGCCCGGCCATCGGCTGCTACACCGGCTGGCCCGGGACGGCACCGCACCGATCCGGCTCGGGGTGCTGACCGAACCGGACATCGCCCGGCTCGCCGCGGACGTGGCCGGCACCCCGGTGGACAACACGGTGGTGGCGCTCGCCGCCTCCTGCGGCGGTCACCCGCTGCGCACCGAACAGCTGATCAAGGCACTGCTCGCCACCGGGCAGCTGGTGGTCACCGACGGAGTCGGCTCGGTGGTCGGCGACGACCTGCCGCCGAGTTTCCTCGACGCGGTCCGCGAGGTGGTGGAGACCCGCGCCGAACCGGCCGGCTGGATCCTGCGGGCGGTGTCGGTGTTCGGGCGGCCGTTCAGCGCCGGTGAGGCAGCCCGCCTGACCGGCCGGCCGGTACTCCAGGTGTATCCGCTGATCCGCGAACTGCTCGACGACTTCCTGGTCGAGGACGCCTTGGACCGGTTCGCGTTCGCCCACGACTCGGTCCGGCTGGCCGTCTACCGGATGGTGCCGCGGGCGATCCGCGAACAGTTGCACGCCGAGGCCGCAGCGATCACCCGGGACACCGGGCGACCCGCACTGGAGATCGCCGAACACCGGCTGAAGAGCGGCCGGGCCGGGACCGCCGACGCGGTACGGATGGTCCGCTCGATGGCCGGGACCATCGCCCGGGTGGCACCCGGTGCCGCCGCCGACGTCATGCTGCGCGCCCTCGGCTCGGTCGAGCCCGGCGACCCCGGCCGGCCCGCCCTGATCGCCGACACCGTCGGCCTGCTCGCCTCCGCGGCCCGGCTGACCGAGGCCCACGAACTCGGTGGCGAGGTGCTCGGCGCCGGACTGGAACCGGGCACCGCCGCGCTGCTCCGGCTGGGCCTGGCCGAGGCGTGCAAACACGGCGGCCGCAACGAGCTGTCGGTCCGTTACTCCACCGAGGCCCTCGGCTCTCCCGGGCTCCCCACCGCGGTGCAGGCCCGCCTGCACGCGGTCCGCGCACACGCCCTCTGCTACCTGGGCGAACTGGACCAGGCCGACGACGCGGGCGCGCGGGCCGACCGGCTCGGCCGGGCCGGTGCCGAATACGGGGCGGCAGTGTACGGCCTGACCGGGCGCAGCCTGGTCGCCTTCGCCACCGGACGGCTGCACGACTCGTACGCCCACGCCCGGACCGCCACCGATCTGGTCACCGAACACGGTGGCGAGGCCGCCCACCGGCATCCGCGGATCTGGCTGAGTGCCGCCCTGATCACCCTGGACCGGTTCACGGAGGCCGAGCAGACGATCCGGGCCGGCCGGCGGGAGTCCGACCGGTTCGGCAGCGGCTGGGCCGACCCGCTCTGGCACCATTTCCAGAGCACACTCCATCACGCCACCGGCCGGCTCGAGGAGGCCGCCGTCGAAGCCGAATCCGGGCTGGCCGTCGCCGAACAGCACTCCGCACACGCGCTCGCCATGCCGTTGCTGGGCACGATGATCCGGCTGGCGGTGCTGCGCGGCGACCTGGACACCGCACGGCAGCGACTGGACCGGATCCGTGCTCTGGCCACCGACGGGGTGACAGCGGTGCCCGAGGACGTCCTCTGGCCGGAAGCCGTCCTGCTCGACGCGACAGGCGACCGGAAAGCCGCGTTCACCGTGCTCCGCGGCATCGTCGCGACCCTGCCGGAACGTCCCGCGCTGCTGGCCGGCGACCCCGCAGCGGCGGCCGTCCTGGTCCGGCTCGCCCGGGACACCGGGCATCCCGCGGAGGCGGCGGCGGTGGTCGCCGCGGCCCGGGCACACGCCGCCCGCAACCCCGGCTCACACGCGGCAGCCGGTGCCGCCGCGCACGCCGCCGGGATCCATCACCGCGACCTCGCCGAGACGGTCCGCGCCGCCACCGCGTTCCGGCAGGCCGGGCGGCCGCTCGCACAGGCCGCGGCGCTGGCCGACGCGGCCCGGCTGAGCCGCGGCGAGGAGCGCCTGAACCACTGCCGGGAGGCGCTGACCCTGGTGTCCACCGCCGGCGCCGACCAGCCTCGGCTCCAGCTGGAACGGCTGCTGGACGACCTGGGTGCGGAAACTCCGGCCCGGCCCCCGCGACCGGAACTGACAGCCGCCGAACACCGGGTGGCCGCCGAGGTGGCGAAGGGCCGGACGAACATCGAGATCGCCGAGGTGCTCTACCTCTCCCGGCACACCGTGGACGCCCACCTGCGGAACATCTTCGCGAAACTCGGCGTCCGGCGCCGGTCCGAGGTGGCCGTCTGGATCACCCGCGGCGGTGAATCAACCACGTGAATACGGGATACCCGGCGACCGTCCCGGCGTCGAGCATGGCGGAGTGACCGTATCCGCCACACGAACCCCCGTGCTCCTGGCCGGGGCCGGTGTCGCCGGTTCGCTGACCGCACTGGAACTGGCCCACCACGGGGTGCCCAGCATCGTGGTGGAACGGGCCGGCCGGGCCGCCCGGTTCCCCGATCCGATGCTGATCAGCGGCCGCAGCATGGAGTTGCTGCGGCGGCTGGACCTGACCCGGGAACTGCGGAGGGACGGGGTGGACCCGGGCCGGCCCGTCGACTTCCTGTGGAGCCGGGCGGCCGGCGGGTCCCCGGACCTGAGCTGGCGGCTGCCGTCGGTCACCGAGATCCGCCGGTCGTACGCCGGCGTCGCGGACGGTACCGCCCCCATCGAGCCGTACCTGCTGATCTCCGGGCCGGACCTGACCCGGCTGCTGCACCGGGCCCTGCGCCGGCAACCACTCGTCGACCTGCGGACCCGGTGGACGGTCACCGACGTACGGGCCCGGCCGGACCTGGTGACGGCCACGGTGATCGACGCGGAGGCCGGCACCCGGCACGTCATCGAGGCGGACTACCTGGTGGGCTGCGACGGGGCGGACAGCACGGTCCGGCGCTGTGCCGGCCTGATGATGGAGGCCCTGGGCCCGCCCGTCCCACACGTCGCCGTCTACTTCCGCAGCCCGGCCCTGGCCGGCCGGTGGGCGAACCCGTCCGCGCTGATCACCGCCGAGGTGACGGTGGTGGCCGGGTACGACGGTGACGTCTGCGTCGCCCACCTGCCGGCGTCCGCTGACGGTCAGGCCGACGTCGGTGATCCGGTGGACCTGCTGCGGGCCAGGCTGGGCGAGGACGTACCGGAGATCGTCGCGGTGGTGCAGCGGACCGGCACGTCGTCGATCGCCCGGTCGTACCGCCGGGGCCGGATCTTTCTGGCCGGCCGGGCCGCCCACCAGCTGGAGACACCGGCTGAGGAGGTCGACACCTGCATCGGGGACGCGGTGGACCTGGGCTGGCGGCTCGCCGCTGTGGTGTGCCGCTGGGCCGGTGACCGGCTACTCGCCGGCTACCAGGACGAACGCCGGGCGCAGGCGCTGCTGGACCGGGAGCTGGCGCACCGGGCGTACCAGACCCGCCGCCGGTTCCAGCGGCTCGTCGACTCGGGCGCGGACCCGCAGGCGATGGCGGCGGCCCTGCGGCAGGAGGCTCCACAGGTCGACCCGGCCCGCACCGGACCACCCGGGTCACGTCCGCCGGCGTTCCGGCTGGCCGGCGGCGACCACGTCTTCGACCGGCTGGGCCCCCAGTTCACCCTGGTCGACCTGAGTACCGGACGGGACGGGGGTCCGCTGGTGTCGGCGGCGCGGGCCCGGGGCATCCCGATGCGGCACCTGCCGGTGGCCGGCGCATCGGTGCCCGGCTCCTGGCCCGGCCGGTTCGTGCTGACCCGCCCGGATCAGCGGGTGGCCTGGTGCGCCGACGCGCCACCGGCCGACTGCGACACGGTGCTGGACGCGGTCACCGGCGTCTCCGGGTAGCGCCCGCCCTGCTCGGCCAGGATCCGGGAGACGTCGTCGGCGGTCATCGGGTGGGCCAGGTGGAAACCCTGGCCGAGGGTGTAACCGAGGTCCCGCAGCACTGCCACCTGCTCGGGGTTCTCGATGCCCTCGGCGACGGTGCCCAGGCCGAGGGCGTGCGCGAGCTGGATCACCGCGCGGGCCACCGCCTGCCGGGCCTCGGCCGCGGCGGGCCGCCCGTCGTCGATCTCGATACCGTCCACGAAAGACTTGTCCAGCTTGACGATCGAGGCGGGGAACGCCCGCAGCAGACTGAGCGACGACTCGCCGGTGCCGAAGTCGTCCAGGGCCAGGCGGATGCCCATCCGGTCGAGTTCACCGAGCGTCCGGGACACCTGCTGGCCGCGGAGCACCGCCGACTCGGTGACCTCCAGGATCAGCCGTTCGCAGGGCAGCCCGCTGTCGGCGAGCGCGGCGGCCACGTCGGTCACGAAGTCCGGGTCGTGCAGCTGCCGGGCGGACACGTTCAGCCCGGTCTCCTCCAGCGCGTCCGGCCCGAACTCGGCAAGCCACGCGGCCGCCTGCCGGCACGTCTCCCGCAGCACGAACCGGCCCAGCGGCACGATCAGGCCGGTCCGTTCCGCGGCCGGGATGAACTCGGCCGGGCTGACCACCCCACGAACCGGATGATGCCACCGGACCAGCGCCTCGACACCGATCACCCGCTGCTGTTCCAGGCGCATGATCGGCTGGTAGACCACCCGCAGTTCGCCGTCGTCCAGGGCCCGCCGCAGTTCGCCGCCGAGCTGCATGTGTGCCAGCACCGGCTCGCCCATGCCGTCGGAGTACCTGACGAACCCGGCCTCACCCCGCTGCTTCGCGGTGTACTTGGCGACGTCCGCGTCCCGCAGCAGCGAGTCGACGGTGGCTCCCGGGCCGGCCACCGCGATGCCGATACTCGCCTGCACCAGCAGCCGATGCTCGCTGACCGGCTGGGCGAGCGCCGTCAGTAGCCGCCCGGCCAGAGCCTCCG
>DATMVU010000335.1:0-1654 GCA_035562875.1 Actinoplanes sp.
CTCCAACTCGCCGGACTCACATAGTTATCCCGAGGAAACGGCTACCATCCCGCGGCTGACACCGGCCATCGGCTCCAGACTCGGGATAACCGAATCCTCGGGATAATCCTTGGGCTTCCGGACTCGGCCGGGTAGCACCGCAGCCGAGTAGTGCGCCGCCAACTCCCGGTAGGCGTCGTTGAGGACCACCTCACCCTCGGCGGGGTGCTTGATCACGCCGGTCTTCAGATTGTCCGGAACGATCCGCGGGACGGAGCCGCCGAACCAGTCGAACATCGCCACATGCGCCCGCAGCCACGTGTCCTGCCGCATGTCCAGCGCAGGCTCCACGAACGCGTAACGGGAGAACGGCAACGTGGCCACGAACAAGTAGACCCGCCGCTGCTGCCCGGTCACCGGATCGGTCAACTGCATCGTCGGGCCGGACCAGTCGACCTCGATGCTCTGTCCCGCCTTGTGACCGATCCGCGACGCCGCCCCACTGACCAGGACATGCTGCTGATACTGCTTGCAGAACCGGTCATAGCCCATCGCCGTCGACCCCTCCGTCCGGCACTTGTCGACGTACTCGCCATGGAGCAGCTTCAACGTCACCCCGACCCGGGCGAGCTCCCGATGCACCGACGGCCAGGCCGGCTGCGCATGCACGCTCTCATGCTCCCCTCGGCCCGGGAACAACCGCCGATACACCGCCGCCTCGTCCAGCTCGGCGACATCGTCCCAGCCGACACCCTCCCGGTCAGCGGCCTCGATCACCGCGGTCACGCTATGACGCGACATCCCCTGCGCGGCGATCTGCCTGCCCGAGAACCCCTCCTCGCGCAGCCGAAGCACCAGCTTCGCTTTGATCTTGCGTACCATCCCAATCACTCCTTCTGCCGCGTGATAGGCCACACGGCAGGAGGAGCCTACGAACCCCACACCCTGGCGCTCACCGCTACGATCCGGTGGCGCTCAACCCCACGAACCCGCATCGCAGCAGATGGCGCTCAACCGCAATACAGATGGCGCTCAGAAGCGCGGATACTCAGCCAAGCTCGTCGAGACGACAGAAGGTGTCCAGATCAGGGCACGAGAAGGTAGCGTCAGACACGTCGGGGTCTTCCGGATCGGGTTGCTTAGAACACCACCCATCATCGGGAGGCCCCGACCCCTATCCCCAGCCGACGCGCCGGTCAGACCACAACCCCGGCTACACCCTCAACTGCGAAGAGCCGGTTGCTCCGCTGTGGGTGCAGTGGTCATGGTGTGCTCCTCAGGGCTGGACCAGGGTGATGGACAGGATCGACAAGCCGGCGTCGCGGATCCGCTGCAGGACGCCGTGCAGCGCGGCCTGGTCGGCGAGTTCGCCGCGCAGGAGGGTGGTGCCGTCGGGCTCGGCGGTCAACGTCAGGCCGTCGAACCAGACCGACCAGCGAGGCTCGAAGTGCCCGGCGATGCGCAACTCGTACAGCGACGGGATGTCGGCGGGCAATGTCGTGTCCGCAAGCTACGAACCGATGTGGTGAGCCGCCATCACCACATCGGGTGCAGTGCAGGATGCCCAGCACCGTGGCCCGGCGCACCGCGGCCCGTCGGCTGCCGACGCCGAGCTTGGCGTAGATGCTCTTCGTGTGGGTCCGCACCGTGTTGAGGGACACATTCAACCGGCGAG
>DATMVU010000336.1:0-11121 GCA_035562875.1 Actinoplanes sp.
ACCACCAGTAGTGGTGGAGGAGGCGGTGAGCAGGGCTGTTCCGCCACGTTCGCGGCGGTCAGCTCGTGGAACGGCGGTTTCCAGGCCGAGGTGACGGTCAAGAACACCGGCACCACGGCGGCCGCCGCCTGGACGGTGAACTGGACCTACCCGGCTACGACCACCGTCACGTCCCTGTGGAACGGCGTCCTCGCCACACCGGCGGTGACGGTCCGCAACGCTGCACACAACGGCGCGCTGACCCCAGGAGCGAGCACCACGTTCGGTTTCGTGGCGAACGGCCCGTCAGCCACACCCGCGTCACTGACCTGCACGTCATCCTGAGTCAATAAGTGCGGTGACGTCCTACTTGACGTCATCACTGTCCTGTCCAGACCCGGACGAAGGCGAACCGAACAGGAGACGCGTGCCCGCGCGGTGAATTCATGCTGTAGGCACGGCGCTCCTGTTCGGAGCCGGTTACGCGATGACTGTCGTTCCCCGGCTCCGTGAACGTTCCGTGCCAGCGGCATACGAACCGATCCGAGGCCCATACCGAGCCACTGCTGGCGCGCGCCTCAATGAAAGGCAACTTCCGGAGGAACCGTGACGATGAGGCCGGAAAAGCAGGCGATCAGGGCCACGACGCCTCCATTAAGGGCAACTCCGGGAGGAGTTGCGACGCCGGTCGCCGGAGCGCCGCCCAGCGGGTCACCGCGCCTCAATGAAGGGCAGCCCTTGGAGAAGCTGCGACACCGCCCAGGAACCAAGCTGCTGACGCTCGGCACCTCAGTGAAGGGCAGCTCCCGGAGGAGCTGCGACCCTCAACAAAGCCCTCGCCGGATCCAGCACCGAGCCTCAATGAAAGGCAGCTCCCGGAGGAGCTGCGACAGGGGGTCGATCTTACCCCCGCTGAGCTGGGATTCTGCACCGCTGGCGCGAAGGGTGCCGGGATGGAGGCCGTCCACTCCGCGACAACGCCCTCAACCCGTCGCTCTGAAGGGCAGAACTACTGTTCAGAGCCTTGCGAAGGGTGAGCGCTCAACGGGCGGCACGACGGACCCTTCGCACGGGACCCGGCCCGGACAGCACTCCTGGGTGAGCGTACGCGCTGCCGTCTGTCAGGTCACAGGATCGCCGGGCCGTGACCGGCGACCGGGCGGCTGCGCCCGATGACGTCGAGAGACCGGATCCTGCTCTCCCGAAGCGCGCCGAGGTTCCCGAAGAGTACCGAATCGGTGGACCGGTCGATGAGGGCGATCAGCTCGGCTCGCAGCCGTGCCAGCTTGGCCGGCGGACATCCACGACGAGAACGTTTTGCTGGGGCTGCGGCGATGCAGGCCCTCGGTACGCCCTTCGGGGTAGGGCGATCGGGTTGACCCTACGGCCGATCGTGACCGTGCCCTCTCCTTAGCGTCGACGCCCGATGTCAGGTTTAAGCCGATTGTGGATGGTTGGCTCGTCGGGGTCGACTAGGGATTCCGTCGAAAGTTTCGATCTTCTGCCGAGTGGTGCCGACTGGTTGGCGCTGATCGTCCTTGTGGATGCTTGCTGCCTCGGGGAGGAGAACGCAACAATAGGGCCCTCCGACGCTCCTGTGAGGAGGCCATTTTTGTGTTTTCGGAAATGCGCGCTGACCGAGTTGTCTGGATCGAACCGACTTCGTCGATCAGGGCAGACGAGGCAATAGCGAGTACTTCGCCAGGGGCGCCGGCAGTCATCAGAGTACGAACGTTGGGATCGCTGAGCCGGAGCGAAACGGTTGCCGTCATTCTGGACGATATGGAGACCCTTGCCGGGACATTGTTTCCGGCGTGGCTTCCGGGGGCTGAAGGCATCACCAGCTCGGGATGTGCCGCAGTGACGGCTGTGCGGACTCTGGCGATCAGGCACGCTATGGAGACGTCACAGTACGGGCCGTTCCTGGCCGATCTGTCGGCAGGGGCTGTCCAGTGAGGAGAAGCGGCAAAGCTTCGTCAGCAGACTCCAGATGGCGCTGTTCTCCTGGATCAAGCGTAATCCCGCCGGTGACCGGCCGCTGGGTGGCCTGCTGGTGATGGACGCGGCACAGGCGCTGGCACCTTCCGGCTCGGTCACCGCGTGTCCCCGGAGCGCCCTGATGCTGGTCTCCCAGGCCCGCAAGTACGGCCTCGGCCTGATCTTCGCCACGCAGATGCCGAAGGGCCTGCACAACCAGATCACGGGTAACGCGTCGACGCAGGTCTTCGGGCTATTGAATGCTCCGGTGCACATTGACGCGGCCCGTGAGATGGCTCGTTCCGAGGGCGGCGACATGCCGGACATCTCCCGCCTTACCAGCGGTCAGTTCTATATGGCTGCCGAAGGCCAGCCGTTCCGAAAGGTCCGCACTCCGCTCTGCCTCAGCCATCACCCGGCCGGCCCGCTGTCCACCGATGAGGTGCTCGCCCGGTCCGGGCGGACCACTGATGGCATTGAATGATGTCGAAGTCGGTGCAGGCGCTGAATGTTGCGTACGAAGGGAAGGTCGAATGGTTTCTTTGGATCTTGAGGTGTTGCTGGCTGCCGGGGCGGCTGGTGGGTCGAGTTGCCTGACGTCGACCACGGTGCTGGAGCCGGCGGGTGGGCGGCACGCGTCGGTGGCGCCGGCCAAGTTCGCTGATGCGAACAGCAACAACAAGCGCGGGGTGTACGCCTACGAGCAGCGTTTCCTCGGTGACGAGAGCCGATACGCGGTCATGATCGACTCGAAACAATCGCAGCTCAACCGGGCCGAGCAGGCCTTGGCTCAGGCTATCGAGGACGGTCACCCGCTGCTGTCACGGGTGCCTCATGTCCGGCTGACCTATGAGCGGCCCGAGGGTAGCGAGCACTACTACGACCTGACCCTGCCGCACCGGGTCTTCGACGGTCACATCCGTGCGGGGACGATCGACGGCACGCCCACCACCCAGACGCCGGAGTACCGGGCGTTGCGGGACGCCGGCCCGGCCAACGCGCGTGCCCTGCTGGAGACGAGTCCGGTGACGTTGCTCTTCGGGGGCTGGGACGCGAGCCGCCGCAGCCGGCAGGGGCGTTGGCGCAGCGCATTGGTCGGTGAGATCGTCGGGTTCGTCGCTGCGGTTCGGGATCCGGCCGGGCTTCTGGTGAAGCCGGTGCCCGGGCTGCGGGGTGGGGCCCGGGTCGACCCGGTCGGGATGCAGGTCAACCTCGGCAAGAAGGTGATGACCGAGGTGGCGGATCAGCAGCGGGCGGAGCTGAGCCCGTCCACCCATGGCTCGATCATCAAGACGGCCGGTGGGATCAAGCCGGGTGAGGCGAAGTCCGCTTCCGCGCTGGGACTGGGCGGCATCCCGCCGACTCTCGACCAGTTGACCGGCGTCGCCTGCGACACGATCATCCGTACGCACGTGCTGTCCTTCGCCACCCTGCGCCAGATGCGCTTCGGAGCCGGACCGGACGGTGACGTCGCCTGCCGGGCGCTGCTGGCCGCGCTGGCACTCGACGCGCTCGCCCGTTCCGATGCGGAGCTCTACCTGCGGGCGAACTGCGACCTGGTGGAGGCGGAGTCGCCGAGAGTGCGGCTCGATCGGCGAGGCGGTGAGTTCCTGCAGGTCGAACCGCTCGGCATCGAGGCCGCCGACCTTTTGCTGTCCGAAGCGCTGGCCCACGCCGAGAAGGTCGCGGGCGTAACGTGGAACGGCCTGGCGATGCGCGTGACCGGCAATCCGGACATCGTCTCCGGTGCGGTCGACGAGGACGGCAAGGCGTGAGCTTCGCGATCGTCGCCGAACCGCTGCTGGGTGTCTACAAGGGGCATGTCGGCGTGGGAGAGGTCGACCCGCTGCCGTCTCCGGCGCGTCTGCACGCGGCACTCGTCTGTGCGGCCGCGCAGGGGGTGCGTGCCGTCGCAATCGGGGACGGGCTGCAACCCTGTGACGCGGATCGGGCGGCGTTGCGCTGGCTGGAGAAGAACCCGCCGGACGGTGTCGCGATCCCGGGCACTCTACGTAACGGTGGTGCTGCTACGGCGTACCGCAAAGAGGGTTTGATCGTGAAGGAGGGCCGCAACCCGCTCGCCGAGAAGCTGGCCGGGAAGCCCGCGGTGACCGGTGTGGCGGTGACAGGGCGGTTCGCCTGGTGGTGGAAGCAGTCTCCGCCCGAGTCGGTGGTGACGGCGTTGTCCGAGCTCTGTCCCGAGGTGCCGTACCTGGGGACGAGCGAATCGCCGGTGCTCCTGACGGTGGACGCAGCGGAGCCCACTCACCTGCTGGACCGTGACGCCGACCTGTTCACCGGCGAGGGGCTGGACCTGGAAGTGGCGGTCGAGGGTCGGCTGCAGGCGCTGGAGACGGCTCACGCCGACACGGCGAAGGCGCCACCGCTGAAGAACGACGCGCACCGTTCGAGCGAGAAGATCGCTGCCGTCGCTGTGGTGACGCACGGGCTGGAACTCGGCCGGTACACCCGGCCGCCGCAACCACCGCCGCCGACGCCGTGGACATCGGTGCTGCTGTTCCGGATGAAACGGGCCGACCCGGTTCCGGCCGAATCGCGGGTCCGTCTCGCCGTGGCTGCCCACCGAGCGCTCGTCGCGATCATCGGAGACGGCGCACCCGCAATCCTGACCGGCGCCTACGAGCCCGGCGTGCCGCGGCCCGCCAACCGGTGTGCGATCCACTTCCTCGGTCCGGACACCCCGCACATCGGCGGTCAGGCGATGGCCGTGTTACTGCCGTCCGGCGCGGACGAGGTCGATCTCACCCTGGTGCGGATGGCGGCACAACAGCTCAAACTAGTCCGGGCCGCGTCCGGGCCGTTCTCACTGGAGGAGCCGGTGGAGATCCCCGCCGGTGAGTTCTGGCCGCAACCGGCTCCCGGTACCCGGCGATGGTGGCAGACCGATCCGGTCGCGGTGCCGGACACCCGCCCGCCGCGCGGCGCGCCCTGGTCACTGGCCGACGCGATCGCGTTGTCGGTCGCTCTGGTGTGGCGTGACGAATTCCCCGTCCCTGGACGCGGTGATACCCGCTACCGGGCGCTCGCTGCGGCGGCGGGACAACGGATCAAGGTCGGGTCGGCATCCCGGCTGATGACCGGCGATCTCGGCCGGTACGTGCACAAGGTTCACCCGGACACGGTGATCCAGCCTTACACGGCGGTGCTCGACCTCGGTGGCCTGGCTGGTTCCCGGACCATCACGGCGATCGGGCAGAGCCGGCACCTGGGCGGCGGCCTGCTCGTCCCCCGGGACCTACCGGCCGCCATCGCGCAGAGGATGGGCCGATGACCGTCGACCGGGCCGAGTTCGGCGACTTCTTCGCGGAGGTACGCGGCGGACACCGCCCCTTTCGCTGGCAGGAGCGGCTGCTCGACCAGATCCTGCGCACCGGACGGTGGCCGGACCAACTGGTCGCTCCGACCGGCGCGGGCAAGACCAGCGTCGTCGACGTGCACGTGTTCGCCGTGACGCTGATGGCCTGTGGCCACCCGGTCCGGGTGCCGCGGCGGCTCTCCCTCGTGGTGGACCGCCGGGCCCTGGTCGACGACCAGCACGAGCACGCCCAGCGGATAGCCGGTCTGCTGGACGATGCTGCTGCCGGGAGTCTGCTCGGCCGGATGGCCGATGCACTTCGATCATTGTGTACGGCGAAAGGCGGCCGTCCGCTCACGACCGCTCTGTTGCGTGGGGGTGCGCCTCCGTCCCGGCAGTGGCTGGAGGATCCGGCCGGCTGCGCTGTCGTCTGTGCCACGCCGGACATGTGGGGATCACGGCTGTTGTTGTCCGGGTACGGTTCGCGGGCGCAGGCCTGGCCGCGGGAGGCCGGGCTGCTGGCGTACGACTCGGTGGTCGTGGTCGACGAGGCGCATCTGTCACAGCAGTTGGTCACGACGGCCCGCCGGGTCGCCGATCTCGCCGAGGTGGCTGAGGAACCGCTGGGCGTGCCGACGCTGCAGGTCGTGGAGACCACCGCCACCCCACGCGCCGACGCCGGGGTGGCGGTCGGCGTCGAACCGGCGGATCTGGACGTGGACACGGCCCTGCGGCAGCGGTTGACCACGCCGAAACCGGTCGCCCTGCTGCCATTACCGGTGTGGCCGATCCCGCGTAGCGGCCCGGCGAACAAGAGCGGTGTGGTCGCACTGGCGGACGAGGCGGTGCGGCTGCGGGAGAAGTACGGCCCGACGGTCGGCTGCTTCGTCAACAGCGTCAAGGTGGCCACGGCCGTCGCTACCGAACTACGGGGCCGAGGGCTGGAGACGAGACTGATCTGCGGGCGGATGCGACCGTACGATGTCAGCCGGTTACGCCCGCCCACATCGAAGCTTCTCACCATCGACGGCGACGACACGGTCGATGTCCTGGTCAGCACCCAGAGCCTGGAAGTCGGCGTAGACCTCGACCTGGCCGCCGCGGTGACCGAGCTGGCGCCCGGTGGCCCCGTCGTGCAGCGAGCGGGCCGGGTCAACCGGCTCGGAGAACGGGCGACCGAGGTGACAGTGGTGGTGCCCGCAGGTGAGCTGGCAGCCGATGCCATGTCCGGTCCGTACAGCCGCGACGAACTGGTGGCCGCTCACTCCTGGCTGTTGGACAGGTCCACCGATCCGGCCGGCCTGGCACCCTGGGCGCTGCGCGAGCACCGTCCTCCGGTTCCGGCTGCGCGGCGGGATCTATGGCAGCGACTGGAGCTGGCCCAGGCGTGGCACCTGGCCCGGACCAGTGACGAGCTCGCAGCCCGGCAGGACGACCTGGACCTGTGGCTCAGCGACGACCTGGACGAGCCCGATCACGAATTCGGCATCGTGGTGCGGCGAGCACTGCCAGACGACAGCGTTGACGCCGTACGCCTGATTCAGGCCCTGCCGCCCCGCAAACACGAGGTGTTCCCGGTCTCGATCCGCCAGGCGTCGAAGATCCGGAGTCGGCTGGCCGGCAGTGTGATCCTGGTCCGTCCCACCGAGGAGCGTCCTCGTGCCCTGGATCTCAGCCTTGAAGAACCGATCCGCCCCGGCGACCTGCTCGTCATCGACGCCGCCACCCCGCTGTTCGTCGCGGACGTGGTCGACCAGGACGGTACCGAGCGGGCCGCTGACGTGCTCGAAGCAGTCAACGATCCGGACTCGGGCACCTTCGTGTTCCGTATCGAGTGGGATGACGACCGCCGGATCCTCGACGTCATCGATCCGGACCAGGACCTCACCGAACAGTTGAACGATCTGGGAAAGCGCCTGGGACTGACCGGCGATCAGATGGCCGCCGCCGAGGTGATCTCCCACGAGGACTACGGCCCGCAACGGCTCGTCCGGCTCCTCGTCGTCGGGCTCCACCGGGCGGCTGCCGACGAGGACCTGCGGCAGACCTGGACCCCCAGCCGTACGCCGGTCACGCTGCAGCGGCACGCCGAGGCGGTCGCCGACCGGGCCGCGATCGTCGCCGACCGTCTGCGGCTGGACGCCGAGCTGGTCCATGTACTGCGCCACGCCGGTCTGCACCACGACGACGGAAAGTCCGATGAACGGTTCCAGCGCCTTCTGCGTGGCCCCTCGGCACAGCCCGAGCCGCTGGCCAAGAGCCTGGTGCGCAGCACCCGCCGGAACCGGCAACTCCGCACCGAGATGGGGCTGCCGCCCGGGTGGCGCCACGAGCAGCTCTCGGTGGTCGAAGCCTGGGACAAGCTGTCGGGGCTGGCCGAACCCCAACAGGAGCTCGCGGCCCGGCTGGTCGGCACCAGCCACGGGTACGGCCGGCACGGCTTCCCGCACACCAGCAAGGACCTCACCAGCCGACCCGGCGAGACCGCCACCACCCTGTTCGACGAGGGCTTGTGGGACGAGCTGATCGAACGCACACATCTGCGCTGGGGGGTGTGGGGCTGCGCCTATCTGGAGGCGTTGCTCCGGGCCGCCGACGGGCAAGTCTCCGCGGAGGGATCATGACCGACTTCGTACTTGCCGGAGCCGACCCGCACACGATGCTGTCGCACCTGGCGCTGTGCGGGCTCGCCGCCATCGCCGAGGAGGAAGGGCTGCGCGACGTGCGGCTGTCCTGGACTCCCGGCATGCGCGCGCGGCCGGTCCTCAGCGCAGACGACGCCACCGCCGATATGATCGGGGCGGTCGTCCAGCGGCACGCCGCCCGGCTCACCGATGCCGAAAGCTGGCTGAACCGTGACATGGAGAAGCGGGCGCTGATGAGCCCGCGGATCAGCCTCATAGCCGACCTCGGCGGGTGGCGTTCGCTGCAGGATCGGCGCCACGACGTCCTCGATCAGCTCACCGAGGCGCGGGCGCTGCTCGACCTCCGGCTCATCGCCGCGATCGGTGAACCCAGCTATTGGCGCCGGAACAGTAAAGGCGACCGCCTGCAGGACGACGGCGCCAGCCGGATGGAGATGCAACCCCGCAACCAGGGATCCGAGTTCGTCGGCAACCGGCTACGCCCGCTGGCCGCGGCGGTCGCCGCCCGTACCCCCATCCAGATCAGTGACGGTTTGCGTGGCCGCACCAGCCGCGACGAGATCGGCAAGGACGACACCCAGAGCCGGACACCCACCGGCCTGGCCGATCCCGGCCCCACCGACAACGCGCTGGCCTGGTGCGCGCTCTGGGGTATCGCACAGTTCCCCATCGCGTATCGCCGCGACGCCTTCGCCCGGACGACCGCCCACATCGGCCGCGGCACCGCCGGACACTACGCCCTGCCAGTCTGGTCCGGCCGGTGGCGGACCGCCCGATATCGCAGCGTCGCGGTCAGCGCCCACCTCACCCGATTCGCCGAGAGCGCCACCGGGGACGGGACGGCCCGGGAGTGGCTGGCCGCCCGAGGCGTCACCGGTGTCGTCCGCTTCGAAGTACGGCGTTTCGGCAGCCCCAGTGCCCCAGAACGACGGGCGGCCCGCGGCACGATCCTGAAGACCGGCCGGTCCTGATGCCCGAACTGATCCCCATCAGCCTAGTCGCCCACCAGGCGTTCTGCCCCCGCCGGGCCTGGCTGGAGGCGATGGGCGAGACAACCGACACCCACCAGGTGGCGGCCGGGATCCAGGCACATACCCCGGCCGACGATCCGGCAGGTTCGCGTTCCCGGCGACACCGGGCCGTCGACGTGGTCAGTCACGACCTCGGCGTGATCGGCCGCTGCGACACCGTCGAACTGGACGACGACGCCACCATGACGGTGGTCGAGCACAAGGCCACACCGGTCCGCCGGCGCCCTGAAGTCACCGAGCCGATGCGGGTCCAGGTCGCGCTCCTGGCCGGAGCACTGGCCGACATGGGATACCCGGTGGCCGGACAAGCGGTCTACTTCACCAACCACCGAACCCGGGTCGAGGTGCCCCTGTCCGCTGACGACAAGTTGCGGGCTCGGGAGATGGTGACCGCCACCGCCCGCACGCTCGCGTCCGACACGGCGCCGCCACCATTGGAGGACGACCGGCGCTGCTCCCGGTGCTCGCACATCTCGGTCTGCCTGCCCGACGAACGTTCGCTGGAACCGATCACCCGCCGCATCGTCGTCGCCGACCCGGACACCCAGGTGCTGCACCTGACGACGGCGGGCTCACGGGCGTACACCAGCCGTGGCCGGATCGAGGTGAGCAAGAGCGGCGAGAAGCTGGGTACCTTCCCGATCGAACGAGTTCAGGGCCTCGTGATCCACGGCAACGTCGACCTCTCCAGCGGGCTCATCCGCGAACTGTTGTGGCGCAGTCTGTCCATCGTCTGGTGCAGCAGCTCCGGCCGGGTCACCGGTTGGGCCCAACCCGCTCAGGGTCCCAACGGTGGTCCCCGCCTGCTGCAGCACGTCGCGTCCCACAACGGCCGCATCGACCTGGCCCGGCAGTTCATCGCCGCGAAGATCGCCAACCAGGCGACACTCCTGCGCCGTCACAGCACGGGAACAGATGCTGTCGCTCGACTGCGCAACCTACAACGACAGGCCCTCGACGCTCCGTCACTCACCGACCTCTTCGGCATCGAAGGAGAGGCCGCGGCACGCTATTTTGAGAACTTCCTGACCATGATCAGGGCGAAGATCATCGACCGGGAAGAGCTGAGCTTTGCCACCCGGACCAGGCGCCCTGCCCGCGATCCCGTCAATGCCGCCCTTAACTTCTGCTACGGACTGGCCGTGGCGGATGCGCTGCGGGCTGTCGTCGCGTGTGGGCTCGATCCGAATGCGGGATTCCTGCACAGCAGCGGCCGGAACAAGCCCGCGTTGGCGCTCGATCTCGTCGAGGAGTTCCGGGCACCGGTCGCCGACTCGGTCGTGGTCAACGCCTTCAACAACGGCGAAATCCGCACCCGGGACTTCTCGACGGCTCTGGGCACGACACGGCTCGGCGAGCGGGGACGCAAGGCGCTCATCGCTGGCTACGAGCGTCGTGTCACCGGAAAGTTCCGGCATCCCGTCTTCGGTTACGACGTGACCTGGCGGCGGGCCATGGAGATCCAGGCACGCCTGGTCCTCGGTGTCATCGACGGCACCCAGCCCCGCTACCAGGGAATCAAGATCCGGTGAGCGCCGACGACGTTCGGCGCTATCTGATCGCCTACGACGTGGCTGATGACGTACGCCGTACCAGAGTCGCCAAGAAGCTCGAATCGTACGGCGACCGGGTCCAGTACAGCGTTTTCGTCGTGGATGTCCGCCCGGCCAAGCTGGTGAGGCTGCGAGCCGACCTGGTCGCTCTCATCGACCAGGCCACCGATTCGGTGCTGTTCGCCAGCCTCGGTGCGCTTCGGGAAAGCCGGACCCGATCCCTCGACGTCATCGGGCGCAGTCGCCCGCTCACCGGTCACGGCCCGGCGATCCTGTGACCTGACAGACGGCAGCGCGTACGCTCGCCAGCAGTGCTGTCCGGGGCCCGGGGCCCACGTGCGAAGGCTCCGTCGTACCGCCGTTGAGCGCTCACCCTTCGCAAGGCTCTGAACAGCAGTTCCGCCCTTCAAAAAGGCGGGTTGAGGGCGTTGTCGCGGAGTGGACGGCTTCCGTCCCGGCACCCTTCGCGCGAGCGGTGCAGAATCCCAGCTCAGCGGGGGTAAGATCGGACCCCAGTCGCAGCCCCTCCGGGAGCTGCCCTTCATTGAGGCGCAACGTCTATGACGCACTCACCCAGTCCGGCCTAATCAAGTCGCAGCCCCTCCGGGAGCTGCCCTTCA
>DATMVU010000337.1:0-8040 GCA_035562875.1 Actinoplanes sp.
TGGTCGGCACCGCCCGAGGGCTGACCAGCGCCCAGCAGAACGACCGCCGGGAAGCCGCGGCCCGTACCGCCGAAGCCGTGGCCGTCGCCTACCAGCGGGCCGGTGGCTGGGCCGGCGCCGACCTGACCGCCGCGTCGGCGATCGCGGGTGCTGCCGGTGCCGGGCTCGTCGTGCGCGACGACGACGGCCAGATGGTCTGGCCGGGCCGGGGGATGGGGCCGGGGATGAACGGGATGCACGCTGCGGCGACCGCGGCCGTGTTCGAGGCCCCCGTCAGCGCCGGTGGGCAGAGCGTCGGCGACGTCCGGCTCGCGTTCACCACGACCGCCACCGCCGGACGGGCGGTGGCCTGGTCCTGGGTGCTCGGCGCCGCCGCCGTCGCGCTGCTCACCGCACTGCTGGCCGCCGGCTACGTGACCCGGCGACTGACCCGGCCGCTAATGGCCCTCACCGGGGCCGCGCGCCGGTTCGCCGCCGGGGAACCCGGTGCCCGCGCCGGCACCGGTGGCCCGGGCGAACTCGGTGAACTCGCCGACGCGTTCGACACCATGGCCGACGACGTGGTCCGCGCCGATCAGGTCCGGCGCAGCCTCGCCGCCGACGTCGCCCACGAACTGCGCACCCCGCTCGCAGCCCTGCAGGCCGGCCTCGAAGAACTCCGCGACGGCATGCGCGAACCGGGCACCGAACGCCTCGCCGCCCTGCACGACCAGACACTGCGCCTGGGCCGGGTGGTGCAGGACCTCGCGGACCTGTCCGCGGCCGAGTCCGCCGCGCTGTCATTGCACCGCACCGACACCGACCTGGCCGACATCGCCCGCACCGCGCTGGCCGCGTACCGGGGCCTGCTCGACGCCGCCGGTCTGCACGCCGAGACGAACCTGACGGTGGCACTGCCCGTGTACGCCGATCCGGACCGGCTGCATCAGGCCGTGACCAACGTGCTCGCCAACGCCGCCCGCTACTGCCGCCCCGGCGACCGCGTCACCATCAGCGGTCGTCGCAGTGGTGACTTCGCGGTCCTGGAGGTCACCGACACCGGCCCCGGCATCCCCGCCGACGACCTCCCGCACGTCTTCCAACGACTCTGGCGCGGCCACCGGGCCCGGTCCGTCGCCGGCTCCGGAATCGGCCTCGCCGTGGTCCGCGAACTGGTCACCGCCCACAGTGGCACCGTCTCGGCGGCCTCACCACCCGTAGGGGGCGCCACCATCACCATCCAACTCCCGTTCGCGCGCACGGCCCGGGCAGATCGTTAGTCCGCCGCTCACGACCTGGAGCCCCAGGCAGGCTGACCGCCCTGGTGACACGGCACACCCGATGGAAACGCCGGGAACGAGCCGCCCGGCTGGACCGGCGGTTCCTACCGTCGCTGCCACCCACCTGGTCGGCGCCGGCCCTTCAGCCGTCGTACTCGCTCGACTCCGGCTCACCGAGGCGGCGATCGAACTCACAGTGGCCTACGCACGTGTCGCCTCTCCAACCTGGAGAAGCCCGACTCGACCGCGCGTATCGGCAAGTCCGTGCACCGGATCACGGACCGGGTGAACTCGTTTCTGCGATGGCCGATCGCCCCGCACGGCCGGCCGTGCGGCGGGGTGTGAACCCCGCCGTGGCGGCGCACCCTGTCACCGGGTGGACCAGTTCTGGAACGCGGCCAGGTGATGCTGCGAAGCCATCCGCAGCCGGGTGTAGACCTGAGTGACGTCGGGGACGCTCAGCCCGTCCAGGGCGGCGGTGAGATCGGCGATGTCGGTCTGCTCGACCGTCACGCCCACCTGCAGCGCGGCGGCCTGGCCGACCTGGCCCCGCGCCAGCAGCGTGTCATAGCTCGCCTGCACAGCCGGGTCGCTGAACTGCCCGGCGGCCTCGCCTGTCGTCGGGTCGGCGACGCCGTACCGGGACAACAGCGTCCGCGCCGCGGTCAGGTGCCGGGCCTCCGAGGCGGCGATCCGGTCGAAGACGACCGCGTCATACTTGCCGGCGAACGCCGTGTACAAGTCGTACGCCACCTTCTCCTTCTGCGTCATGGCGACCAGCGTCGTCTTCTGCGGCTCGGAGAGGGTGCCTTTCGCGGCGGCGATCGATGCTTCGAGGCAGTACCCGTCACGGGCACCGATCCCCATCATCGCGGAACCTCCCATGCCGTGTCCGTTGCCCATGCCGTCGGACCATCCCGGCCCGGGGGTTGTCGCCACCACCGGGTGGCCGGCGAACGGACTCGCCGCGGCCATCGCCGACGCCGCGGCGACTCCACTGAGCCCGAGCGCACCGGCGGCCACCAGAATCGCAGCCCGGCGTGTCGTCGTCCTCATCGTTTCCTCCACTCATCGTTCCAGCTGACACCCCTACCGTGACCCCGCGCTGTGCGGGCCGGATGGAACCGATGTGGAGAACCCATGGAGACTCCGCGACAGACACACAGTTCAGACGGCCGACGCCGGGGCCGGGTGCAGAGCCGGAGACCAACGTCGCCGCCGGCCGGCCCCGACGGCGAGTTCATCGGAGGGCCGTTGTCTCCGAGGGGCGGTTGCCGTCACCGTTGCTGGGTGAGATATCCGCCCATCGTTGTGAAGTAGTCCTGCGCGGCGAGTTCCGTGCCGTCCTCGGTGCGGACCCGGGTGATGAGCAGGGCCGGGTTGCGGCCTCGGCGGGCGTCGGCGCCGGCCACGACGGCCACCCCGTCGCCCTCGCGATAGAAGATCCGGCCGGGCGTGCCGCCGTAGCGGTTCTGCGACACCTCGGCGGCCAGGACTTCCAGCCGGCGGCCGCGGTGGTACGTGTACGCGCTCGGGTAGGGCGACGACTGGGCTCGGATCAGCCGGTCGAGGTCCTCGGCCGGCCAGGTCCAGTCGATGCGGCAGTCCTCGTCGGCGCGCTTGTGGAAGAAGCTGGCCCGGGTGCGGTCCTGTTTGGTCCAGTCGGTCTTTCCGGACGCGATCAGGGCCAGGCTGTCGACGGTGATCGGCCCGAAGAGCGCGAGTGTGCTGTTGAAGAGGTCGGTGGTGGTGTCCCGCGGGCCGACCGGGACGGCTCGCTGCAGCACGATGTCGCCGGCGTCCAGGGTCTCGTCCATGATGTGCGCGGTCACGCCGACCTCCTTCTCACCGTTGATCAAGGCCCAGATCAACGGCGAGAATCCCGCGTACGCCGGTAGTAGCGAGTCGTGCACGTTGAGCGTGCCGAGCCGGGGGAGGGTGTAGACGCGCGGCGGGATCCAGGTGCGCCAGTTGGTGGCCACGATGATGTCCGGTGCTGCCGCGCGCATGTGTTCCAGCAGTTCCTCGTCGTCGGGGCGGTTGCGCAGCAGGACCGGAACGCCGTGTTTCTCGGCCAGGTCGGCTACGGAGTCGTCCCAGATCTTCTCGTAGGCGTGGTCGCTCTTGGGGTGGGTGACGACCAGTACCACCTCGTGTTCAGAATCGAGCAGCGCCTGAAGGGTCCGGTGTCCCCAGGTCTGATATCCGAACATGATGACCCGCATGGGCGGTGTCCTCCTCTGGTCGCGATGTCCTCAATGGACCTCGACGTGTGCCGATGCTTCCGGCTGTTCACGGTGGACGCCGATCGTACTATAGTTAGCCTTGCCTAAGTGAACGTTGGGTGATCATCTACGTACTCCTGGTGTCGGTATTGATCGTTCCCCGCTCGGGGCTCGCCCCGGCTCATCCGATGGGACAGGTATGTCTGAGGAACCTTCCGGCGGCCACGGATCAGTCCATGATCTCGTCGGTGTCGGGTTCGGGCCGTCCAACCTCGCGTTGGCGATCGCGATCGCCGAACACAATGCGGAACTCGGGCGGACGCCCGGCGCGCGGCCCGTGAACGCGGCCTTCGTGGAGCGTCAGCGGGGGTTCGGATGGCACCGGGGGATGCTGCTCGAGGACGCGACCATGCAGGTCTCGTTCCTCAAAGACTTGGTGACTCTGCGTAATCCGAAGAGTGACTTCAGCTTCCTGTGCTACCTGCAGAGCCGGGATCGCCTGGTCGACTTCATCAACCAGAAGAACTTCTTCCCGTCCCGGATGGAATTCCACGACTATCTGCAGTGGGCGGCTGAACTCGTCGACGGCGATGTGACGTACGGGCGTGAGGCGGTCGCGATCCACCCGGTGCTCCGAGACGGCGAGGTGACCTGCTTCGACGTGGTCGTTGCCGACGTCGACGGCATCGCCGAACCGCTCGTCAAGCGGGCCCGGAACCTGGTGCTCGGCACCGGTCTGGTGCCGCGGCTGCCCCACGGTGTGACCGCCGACGACCGCATCTGGCACACCCGCGATCTGCTGCCCAACGCCGAACGCCTGAAGCGGGATGCCCCGTCACCCCGGCGATTCGTGGTGGTGGGCGCCGGGCAGAGCGCCGCCGAGGCAGTCGACTACCTGCACCGGGAGTTCCCTCGTTCCGAAGTGAACGCGGTGATCACGCGCTACGGCTACAGCCCGGCCGACGACAGTGCCTTCGCCAATCGCATCTTCGACCCGGCCGCGGTGGACGAATACTTCGCGGCACCGGCCCACGTGAAGCAGATGATGATGGTCTACCACGGGAACACGAACTACTCGGTTGTCGACCAGGATCTGATCGAGGACCTGTCCCGCCGGGTCTACCAGGAGAAGGTGCGCGGCGAGGAACGCCTCCGGCTGCTCAACGTCTCCCGGGTCACCGAGGCGGTACGAGCCGGCGAGCGAGTCCATACGGTCGTCGAGTCGATGATCACCGGCGAGCGCCTGACGCTGGACGCCGACGCCGTGGTGTTCGCCACCGGCTACCGGCAGCCCGACCCGTCAGTACTGCTGGGTGACCTGGCCGCCGAGTGCCGGCGGGACGAGGCGGGCCAGGTGGTCGTCGCCCGTGACTATCGCATCGACATGGCACCGCACATCACAGCCGGCGTGTACCTGCAGGGCGGCACCGAGCACACCCACGGCATCTCGTCCTCTCTGCTGTCCAACACGGCGATCCGGTCGGCCGAGATCCTCGGTTCGGTGGTGCGGAGCGGGGTCCCGGCTCGCCGCCCGGCGCCGGTAGGCTGACGAGCCGCCCCTCACGGTGGGGTGGCCGATGTGGCCAGGTGGTGCCGGCCGGCCGGGATGACCAGTGGGGTGCCGCTGATCGGATCGACGGTCACCTGGCAGTCGACGTCGAAGACGTCGGCCACCACCTCGGGCGTGATGACGGTGGCCGGATCGCCCTGCGCGACGATCCGGCCCGCCTTCATCGCCACCAGGTGGTCGGCGTAGCGGCCGGCCTGGTTGAGGTCGTGCAACACCATCACCACGGTACGGCCGTCGCGCCGGTTGAGGTCGACCACGAGGTCGAGCACGTCGATCTGGTGCGACAGGTCGAGGAACGTGGTCGGTTCGTCCAGCAGCAGCACCGGCGTCTCCTGGGCCACCGCCATGGCGATCCAGGCCCGTTGCCGTTGGCCACCGGAGAGTTCGTCGACCGGGCGCTGGGCCAGAGCGGTCATGTCCGTGGCGGCCAGCGCCGCCGTCACCGCCGCCTCGTCGGCCGCCGACCACTGCTGCCACCAGCTCTGGTGCGGTGAGCGGCCCCGGCTGACCAGGTCGACAACGGTCAGGCCGGCCGGCGTCACCGGGGACTGGGGCAGGATGCCCACTTGGCGGGCGACCTGACGGGTCGGCAGCGAGTGGATCGCCTCGCCGTCGAGCCGTACGCACCCGGCTGCCGGTGGCATCAGCCGGGCCAGGGCCCGCAACAGCGTCGACTTGCCGCAGGCGTTGGCCCCCACGACGGCCGTGATCCGGCCGGTCGGCAGCTCGAGGTCGAGGTCGTCGACGACGACCCGGCCCGGGTAGGAGAGCCGGAGTCTCTCGGCCCGGAGTTCGGGGCGGTCAGAGGTCATTGCTCAGCCTCCAGAGCCGGCTCGGTTGGCGCGCGCCAGCAGCCACAGCAGGAACCCTGCGCCCAGCGCGCCGGTGACGACGCCGACCGGTAGGTCGGCGTCCGGGATGAGATAGCGGGCGAGCAGGTCGCTCGCGAGCACCATGAGAGCGCCGGTCAGTGCGGACGTGACCGGCGGCGGTGTGGCCTGCCCGGCCAGGCGCTGGGCTACCTGGGGTGCGGCCAGGGCGACGAAGAGCACCGGCCCGGCGGCCGCGGTGGCGAAGGCGACCAGCCCCACACCGGCCAGCAGCAGGCCGAACCGGGCGAGTTGCACGGGCGTGCCCAGACCCCGGGCCACGTCGTCGCCGAGCGACAGCGTCCGGCTCCACAGGGTCAGTGGCAGGACCAGCGCCAGCAGCACGGCGACGGCGATCGCCAGTGGCAGCACGGTCTCCCAGCCGCGGCCGTTGATGCTGCCGACCAGCCAGCCGAACGCCTCCTGGGCCTCGTGCAGTTTGGCGTGCGTCAGCAGGTAGTCGGTGGCGCTGGTGCACATCCAGGAGACGCCTATGCCGACCAGCACGATGCGGTGGCCGCTGGCCCCGCCACGCCAGGCCAGCAGATAGATGAGCACGGCGGTGGCGAGTGCGCCGAACACCCCCAGCGCGGGGCCGGCGCCTGCACCGAGCACGATTCCGGCGACCACCGCGGTTGTCGCGCCCGCGTTGATCCCGATCATGTCGGGGCTCGCGAGGGGGTTGCCGGTGATGGTCTGGAAGACGGCGCCGGAGACCGCGAACGCCGCGCCGGCCAGCAGGCCGGTCAGCGCCCGGGGCAGGCGGAGCTCGCGGATGATGAACGACGGGCCGGGGTCGTCCGAGCCGGCCAGGGCACGCAGCACGTCGGGCAGGCTGACCGGGTAGTCGCCCAGGGCCAGGCTGACACACAGGACGGCGAACGTCGCCGCCGCCAGGGCGAGGCAGACCACGACGGTACGGGGTGCGACGACGCCGGAGACGGATGGGGCGGCCAGCCGGAACGCGCCCGGTCGCAGGGTGGCGTCGTGAGTGGTCCGTGTGGTCATCAGAGCTCCACCGCCCGGTGGCGGCGGACCAGGGCGATGAAGAAGGGGCCGCCGAGGAACGCGACCACGATGCCCGCCTGCACCTCCTCGGGCCGGGTGATCACCCGGCCCAGGATGTCGGCGAACAGCAGCAGGCAGGGCGCGAGCAGGGCCGTGGCCGGCAGCAGCCAGCGGTGGTCGGAACCGGTGATCAGGCGGGCCACGTGGGGCACCACCAGTCCGATGAAGACGATCGGCCCGGCGATGGCGACGGCCGTGCCGGCCAGCAGCGTGACCGCCAGGACGGCCTGCAGGCGGATCAGGCCGATGCGGCGGCCCAGGGCGATCGCGGTGTCGTCGCCCAGGGCGAGGCTGTTGAGTGCGGGGCCGGCCGTGACGGCGAGCAGGATGCCGGCGGCGAGGAACGGCGTCATCCGCCACAGCAGGGCGGGGTCGGCGCCGGTGAGGGAGCCGGCCGACCAGAACCGGAAGCGGTTGAGTGCCTCGGGGTGGCGCAGCACGATGGCGCTGGTGCAGGAGCCGAGCAGGAAGGTCAGGGCGATGCCGGCCAGTGCGATCTTGACCGGGGTGGCGCCGCCCTGGCCGAGGCTGCCCAGCACCTGGACGGCGACGGCGCCGGCGAGTGCCCCGGCGAGGGCGAACCAGACGTACCCGGAGGCGGCGGTCACGCCCAGGAAGGCCACCGCGGTGACGATGGCGAAGGACGCGCCGGCGCTGACGCCGAGCAGGCCCGGGTCGGCCAGGGGGTTGCGGGTGAGGCCCTGCATGAGGGCGCCGGCCAGCCCGAGCGCCAGCCCGACCAGAACCGCGCAGATCGTGCGGGGGACCCGGACGCCCCACACGATCGCCTCGACCTGGGGGTTGGTCACCCGGGCGGACGCCCGGTCGGCGACCGCCCGGAACACCTCGTCGAGGGGGACGGCTCTGCTTCCGGCGGCGAGCGAGAGAACGCACAGGAGCGCGAGGACGACAACGGCGGTGATCAATAGAGCGGTACGCCTCGGCGCAGTCGCCGTGGCGGCCTTCGCCGGGGTCGTTGTGGTCATGAGGCCTCCACGATGGACGTCCGTATGATACTAAGTGTTGCCTCACCTTTACGGAGCGGAGAC
>DATMVU010000338.1:0-1981 GCA_035562875.1 Actinoplanes sp.
AGGATCCGCGATGCCGGAACCCGTTCTGCCCAACACCGGCCCGGCCCCCGCCGCGGTCGATCCCGCCCCGACGGTCACCCCGACGGTCACCCCGACGGCCGATCAGGTGGCCGCCGCCGCCCCGGCCGGAGTCACGTTCTCCGCCGATCAGTTCGGGCAGCTCCTCGACCGGCTCGGCCCGGCGTCGACGGCCACCGCCGTCCAGGACCGGCCGGTGGTGGATCCGACCCGCGGCGCCGCCCCGGCGGCCACCGCGGTGGTGACCGAGCCGCTGCCGTACCGGTTCAGCTTCCACGGTGGCCGGACCGTGTTCTCCGGCCTCGCCGAACACGACTTCTCCACCGACCTGTACGGCATGATCCGGGCACGTGTGGAGGGCCGCGACTACTCCGCCGAGGCCACCCGGGTCAACGCCCTGATCGCTGCCGCGTTCGACGTCGACCGGGTGGACACGACCGACATCACGGTCCCGAACCGCTACCGGCCGGACCTGTGGCAGCCACAGATGGATTTCATCACCCCGCTGTGGGACATGATCAACTCTGGGACCACCGACGGCACCAAGTTCGAGGTCCCCAAGTTCAACAGCGCCTCCGGACTGGTCGGCCCGGCCACCGAAGGCACCGAACCGGCAGCCGGCGCTTTCACGGCCACGTTGCAGACCATCACCCCGACGCAGGTCTGGGGGAAGGTGGAGATCACCCGGCAGGCCTGGCGTGCCGGGGGAAACCCGCAGCTTTCCGGGATCCTGTGGGACCAGATGCTCCGCGAATACTACGAGGACCGAGAAGCGGCTGCCGCCACCTTCTTGAACACGCTCACCGCGGCCACGGACATCGCGATCACCGCGGGTGCCGGCACCAACGCGTCCGACCTGATCTCCGTCGCCAACTTCGAGGACGCGGTGACGCTCCTGCAATTCGTCCGCGGCGGGAACCGGTTCACGGCGATGGCGACCCACGTCGACCTGTACAAGGTGTTCGCCCGGGTCAAGGACAGCTCCGGGCGTCCGCTCTACCCGCAGATCAACCCGATGAACTCCAACGGCACCGCGCAGGCACTCTGGCGGTACATCGACGCCGGCGGGACCCGCCTCGTTCCGGCCTGGGCACTCGGCGCGTCCGGGACGGCGGCCGCGAACAGCTGGCTGTTCGACCCGGCGAAGGTCCGCGGCTGGGCGTCCGCTCCGGAGCGGCTGTTCTGGGACTTCGGCGCCACCGTGCAGACCGCGAACATCCCGCAGCTGTCCCACGTCACGATGGGGATCTACGGGGACGTGGCGTTCGCGAACCTCGACATCAACGGCGTCCGCCAGGTCACCTACGACCCGGTCGCGTAAGGAGCCAGCACATGCCCGTCAGCAAGAACGTCGCCCCGGACCAGGCCCCGGAGCCGGGCCCCGGCATCGGCCGGATCGTCCTCTACCGCCTCGGCACCGCCGACGCGGAGGAGATCAACAAGCGTCGCAGTGAAGCGTTCCAGGCCCCGGCGCACGCCTGGGGATCGCAGTCCCACGTCGGGAATCAGGTCGCCGCCGGTCAGCAGTATCCGGCCGTCGTCGTCCGCAAGTTCGGCGATGGCGACACCGTCAACCTGCATGTCCTCCTGGACGGTGCGGACACCTACTGGGCGACGTCGCGGGCCCTGGGTGACGAGGACGGCCAATGGTCGTGGCCGGTCCGGTCCTGACGTGACCGTCCTGGCGGCTGGTGCCGCGATCGTCGACCTGCCGGTGGCCGGCATGTGGTCGATCGCGGCCATCGTGCTGGATGCAGACGGCCTGGCGGTCGCGGCGCCTCCGGTGGTGACGGTCACCTCGCCGGCGGGTGTCGTCACTACCCCGTCCGTCGACGTCGTCACCACGGGCGTCTACCGGGTGGATCAGGTAGTGGCTACGCCCGGCCGGTGGACGGCCCGCGCGGTCGCCGCCGGCTACGGCGTGGTGGACTTCGTCGCCCAGGTGTCCGGGCCCACCACCGGC
>DATMVU010000339.1:0-2765 GCA_035562875.1 Actinoplanes sp.
AGCTCGGCGAAGGAGATCGGAAAAACCGATTGCGGTACGCCCGCAGCCGCCCAGACCACCGGGAAACGCTCCAGATCGACGTCGACCAGGGTGCGTACCGGTTTCGGGTGGCCCAGTGGGGCGACCCCGCCGATCGGCTGACCCGTGTGCAGCCGGACGAACTCCGGGCTGGCCCGTCTGATGTTCCCGAGTCGTTTCGTGTCCACCCGGTGCGCGCCCGACGTCAGCACCAGTAACGGCTCCCCGCCGGCGTCGAAGACCAGCGAATTGGCGATCTGCCCCACCTCGACACCCAGCGCGGCGGCAGCTAGTGCGGCGGTGTGCACCGCCTCGTCCAGGATGACGATCTCGGCGTCGTAGTCCCTGCTCCTCAGCGCGTCACGGACCGCGATCACATTCGGATGGCTGTGCATTCCTATTCCGTCACCGCCTCGGTGCTGGCCGCCCACAATCGTGCGGCCAGCTCCGGGTCGCGGGCGTGCTTCGCCGGGGTCCGCAACCTGTTGTTCTCGTAGTAGCCGCCGTTCACCAGCTCTTCCCGCGGGGCGGTGGCCAGCCACACCAATCGCTCGGCGGCCTCCTCCGGAGTCGACAGGAACGGCGCGTACCGGAAGAAGAACCGCGTCAGTGCACCCGTCCCGAAATTGGTGCGGACCACCCCCGGATGGAACGACACACTCAGAATGTCCGGCCAACGGCGCGCGGCCTCGGCGGCGAACAGAACATTGCAGGACTTCACCGCGCTGTACGTCGTCCAGGAGCTGTACCGGGCCGGGTCGCCGTTCAGATTCGCCGGATCCGGGGCGGCCCGCCGGTGCGCCTGCGAGGCGGTGTTCACCACCCGGGCGTCGCGCAACTCCTCCCGCAGCAGAGAGGTCAGCAGGAACGGGGCGAGATGGTTGCTCTGCATCGACGCCTCGAGCCCGTCCACCGTGCGGCGGTACTCCCCGACCATGCCGCCGGCGTTGTTCGCCAGCACGTCGATCCGTTCACCAGCCAAGGCGCCGGCCAGCTCCCGGACCTCGGACAGGCTCTCGAAATCCGTGCGGAACCGGGCCGCCGCCTTCGTCGCCTGCGCCGCGGCCTCCAGACGCCGCGGATCGCGGCCCACCAGGATCACCTTGTCGCCGCGGGCCGTGAACTGTTTCGCCGCCGCCAGCCCCACTCCGGAACTGCCGCCGGTCACCACGATCGTCGCCATTCACGGACGGTACCGTGCGGGCGTACGGACCGTCCGGTGGGAGCTGCTCACGGCAGTGCAGCCCTCCGGTGCGGCCTCGGCAGTCAGCAGGCGGTGGGGAATGTCCACGCTGGCCGGTGGCAGGTCTCCGCCCGATAGGCCGAGGCCCCGGTCGACCGTCCGGTCCGCGGCCCGGTCTGCCGTTCTGCCTGCCGAGGGCGCGCTACTCAAACGGCTTCGCCCGCCTGGCATCCCCGTCGTGCAGCGGCCACCCCGCCCCGGCTCGGGCTGGACATCGTTTTCCTCATCGGCACATATCGCAGTTCGTCCACCGAAACGACGATCTTGGGGAGAGCGGTGTCCGGCGCAGGCGTCAGCAGGCCGTGGAAGGCGAGGCAGCCAGCGTCCGAGCCGGTGGGGCACGCTTCAATCCTGAACTCACCCTGTCCGGCGGACTTGCCACGGACCGCTGGACTCAGCTCACCTTGGCAGACAGGGATTGAGCACACTGCCGGCGCGACATGGCGCCGCCGTGGTGTTGCGCTTCTACGAGGATCTGTCCGAGCAGGACACGGCGCATGAGCTGGGATGCTCCGTGGGCACCACGAAAAGGCATCCGAGGTCGAGTGGCGACAATGCGGGCTGAAGGAGCCCGCACGCAGGAGGAAGCCGGGGATGGCGCGCTGGCAGGGCGCGCCCTGCTGAACTGACTGTTCCAGGGTCTGCCCGAATGGATCATCCGGTCAGAAACGGCGCTGGTGGATCCGGTCTGTCGAGGCCTCGATGGACAGTTCCACCCGGTGCTCCGGGTTAGCGTGATAGTGCCGCAGAGTCCGATAGACGGTCACCGGATCATCCGCAAGCCATACACTGCGGATCGTCATCGACGGAAGAAGGAGGCCCTTTCTCCCCCCGCCGCGGGTGATCCATGTGAAGGTGACGTCCACCGGGGCCGACAGGCTCGGTGTGAGGATGATGAGCGGCGCCTCGTTGACCTCGGCGGCCCGGACATCGGTGACGGAGTCCCACGGGAGACGGTGGGTGAACCCCAGACCGTGGTGTTCCAGCGTGGTGGGGGTCAGCCGCAGAAAACCGCGTCCGCCGAGAACAAGCCGCACCAGGTGCCAGCCGAAGAACGCGGCGCCGGCGAATGCCAGGACCGCCACGACTATGCCCGTGCTGCCTCCAGCCACTAGACCGCTCGAACCGATGAGCAGGAGCGCCAAGAGCATGAGGGTGGTGAAGCTCCCCAGCCAGTAGTAGGTCCAGCCCGAGTAGCGGAACGTCACGGCCCCGTCGGTGAGCGTTGCCGTCGGCGCCGACCTCCGAGGACGCCACCACATGTGCACGCCGAAGCCGACGAGATGGCCCAGGAAGACGGCGGCGGAGCCGAAACCGAGGGCGCCGAGCGTATCGCTGTCCGCAGCCGAGACGGCCCCGAGGACTGCGGAGACGCCGGCCAATCCGGCCGTGAGCCCGAAGGCGACTTTCGCCCCGGTGCCGGGGCCCATCCCCTTCCAGGGAGATTCCTCGTACATCGACGTCCCCCTCAAAAGATCTTGCGCCAAAGTTCCCCGACCTCGCC
>DATMVU010000340.1:0-2888 GCA_035562875.1 Actinoplanes sp.
ACACGGTTCCTCGAGGTGGGCGCCCGGATCCTTCCCCACTACGTGGGCGGGTTCTCGGAGACACGACTGCCGCCGAGGGCCGGTTCTGACTCCTGATCGCGGTGGCGAGTGCCCACGCTGATGTCGGCTACGCGACAGAAACTGGTGCGAAGCGGACGAGTGGACTACTCAGAATCGACGAAGGAGTCCGTGATGGATCCGTTGGAGACGGCCTCTCTGGTGCACCGGGCCGCACGTGGCGACCCGGCCGCCTGGGAGACCCTGGTCGGGGCGTACGCCACGCTGGTCTGGGCGGTGGCCCGCGCCCACCGGCTGGGTACTGCCGACGCCGAGGACGTCTGTCAGACCACCTGGGAGAAGTTCGCCCGGTCGCTGGGCACCCTGAGCGACCCGGGACGGGCCGGGGCCTGGCTGTCGACCACCGCCCGCCGGGAGTCGCTGCGGGTTCTGGTGGCCCGCAACCGCACCCCACCGGCCGGGGACATGGCCTGGATCGGGGCGGCCCGGGAGGACGAGTCCCCGGAGGAGATCGTGGTCGCCGCCGACGAACGGCTGCACCGGGACGAGCTGGCCACCCGCCTGTGGGAGGGCCTGAACCGGCTCGGTGACGGCTGCCAGCGGCTGCTGCGGGTGATGATGGCCGAACCGGCGCCGTCGTACGCGGAGGCGGCCGCCGCCCTGGACGTGTCGATCGGCTATCGGGGGCCGACCCGCCGCCGCTGTCTGGAAAAGTTACGGCGTCTCGTATCAGGGAACGCGGAGCAGGCTCATGACAGGTGACATGCCCCGCGAGGAGGAGACCGGCGACATGGACCTGGATGCCGCACTGCGCGACCTGATCGGCCGGGTGGACCCGATGCCACCACGGGCCGGCGAGTACGCGATTGCCGCGTTCGGATTCCGGGATGCCGGCGAGGACTTCGCCGACCTGGAGTGGGACTCACTGATCGACGACGGCGTGCTGACCCGGGGGCCGGACGACGGCCGGATGCTGGTGTTCGGCCCGGCGGGTCCCGGTGGGGTCCGGGTGCACCTGGGGATGACCCGGGTGGCCGGTGGGTTCGAGGTGGACGGGCTGGTCGAACCCACCGGCCACACCGAGGCCGTGCTGCTCCACGACGGGGGTACCGTCCTGCGGCCGATCGACGGGGACGGCCGTTTCGACGCCGACCTCCCCTCGGTGCGGTCGATCCGGTTGCGGCTGCGGGGTGCCGTTTCCCCTCCGATCGTCACCGCCTGGGTGGCGGTCGGCTGACGCGAAAGCGAGACGACGATGCCCGAACCGACCGCGTTCCCGAACCCGTGGGCGCTCGACCCGCGGATCCGCCGAACCGGTGACACCTACTACTTCGCCGGTGAGCTCCTGGTCGCGTCCCAGGACATGCCGGCCGTGAACTCGCTGCTGGGGCCGGTCCGGACGCTGCGCGCCTCCGCCGACGACCTGCTCGCCGGGATCGTGACGCGGGTGGCGGTGCCGGACGGCGACGACGGGGTGGAGACCGATCTGCCCGCACTGCTGCGGTCGATGCGCGGGCTGCGCCGGGGCGGTCCGCGGGTGGGGCTCAACCACGCGTTCGCCGCCAACACGGCCGCGCCGATCACCGGGCAGCCGAAACTGCACGGCGGCCTGGCCGGCGAGCCGCTGCCGGTGGCCGAGCAGCCGCGGACGGCCGGGGCGACCGAGTGCCGGCAACGTGGAGAGCCCGGTGCCGAACTTCTATCCGGCCAGCCGGGACGGGGTGATCTCGGTGGCCGCCGTCGACACCACCGGGACGAGCCCGGCGCCCGCCGCGTTCAGCAACACCGGCAACTGGATCACGGTCTGTGCGCCGGGGGTCCGGGTCCATCTGCCGTTCGTGACCGGCACCTGGGAACACGGCGCTCAGCCGCTCACCTTCACCGGGCAGGTGGCGTGGAGTGGCACGTCGTTCGCGACACCGTACGTCGCGGCCCGGATCGCGGCCGCCACCGCCACCGGGCAGAGCTGCCGGGACGCCGCGGACATCCTGCTGAAGAGCCTGCCCGACCCGTTCCCCGGGTACGGCCGCTACCTGGCGGCCCCCGGCGACTTCACCTGGCCGGCGGCATGAGCGAGGCAGCCGGCGGCATGAGCGAGGCAGCCGGCGGCGGGAACGAAGTCACCCCGCTCCGTAGCAGATGAACGCTGACGCGGCCGGATCGCCGCTGGACGCCCGCTGTGCCTCGGCGAGCGCCACGGACGGGGACGATCCGGCCCGTAACCCGTCGTGCAGGCGCACCATCACCTCCCGGGCCGCCCCGTCCGGGATCGGGGCCACGGTGGCGATCACCGAGCGGGTGCCGAGGGCGAGCAGGGCGGCGGCGAATCCCATGATCTCGTCGCCGCGGTGCACGGTGGACAGCCCGGAGTCGCAGGCGGAGAGCACCACCAGACCGGGCGGCCGGTGCAGGGTCTCCAGGTCGTAGACGGTCAGCGGGCCGTCGGCCAGCCCGAGGGTGGAGAACTGCGGATTGTCGGCGCGGAAGGTGCCGTGTGCGGCGATGTGGACACGGGCGGCACCGTCCATGGCGTGCAGCACGCCGGAGACGCGAGCCCGGTCGCCGTGGAGGACGTGCGCGTCGCCGTACCGTACGCCCAAGGTGTTGATCTCGTCGGCCGCGCCGGGCAGACCGGGACCGGCGACCAGGACCGTGCCGTCGCCTGCCGGGGGTGTGCTCGCCGCGCGCAGCCAGGCGACGGCGCTGGGTGCCACCGACACGGTCCGGGTGGTGCAGGACGGCAGCATCCGCCACGGCACCCCGTGCAGCCGGCCGGACGCGACGATGACCAGGCCGGCGTCCTTGATCAACGGCAGCAGGGGGCCGAGCAGCATCCGGTCGAGCCGGTTCGCGCCGGACGGTCCGGGCGG
>DATMVU010000341.1:0-14365 GCA_035562875.1 Actinoplanes sp.
GCTTGTCCACGTCCACGTCCGACGGCAGGTCGACCCAGAGGAAGTAGCCGCCGTCCGGCTCGGTGAAGGTGGCACCCGGGATGTGCTTGCGGATCGACTCGGCCAGCACCTGGGCCCGTTCGCCCAGAGCCGCACTGACCGTCCGGACCGACTTCTCGATGTCACCGGAGACACAGAACTGGTGCACGATCGCCTCGGAGACCATGCCCGGGGAGATGTACAGGTTGGTGGCCTTCTTCGCGATCGCGTCGATCAGCGCGGCCGGGCCGACCAGGTAACCGACCCGGACACCGGGGCAGACCGTCTTGGTGAAGCTGGAAGCGTGCACGACCAGGTTGTTCGAGTCCAGCGACAGCATCGAGGGCAGCGCCTCGCCGCGGAACCGGATGTCCACGTACGGGTCGTCCTCGAAGATGAGGAACTCGTACTGCTCGGCCAGGGCCAGCAGCGCCTGCCGCTTCTCCGCGGAGAGCGTGAGACCGGCCGGGTTCTGGTAGTTCGGGATGATGTGTGCGAGCTTCGGCCGCACTCCCGACTCGAGCAGCGCGCGCAGCTCGTCGATGTCGATGCCGTCCGGCTGAAGTGTGACCTGATGCACCTTGGCGCCCAGGTTCTGCAGGTTGAGCAGAGTCCGGTCGTAGGTCGGCTTCTCCACGATCACGTCGTCACCCGGCTGCACCAGGTGGCCGAAGAGGAACGCGTCCGCCTGCAGCGAACCGTTCGTCACGATGACCTGATCAGGGGAGACGTTGTGCTTGTCGGCGATCCACTTCCGCAGCGGGAGGTAGCCGACGGAGGTGCCGTAGGCGGTCACCCCGGCCGGATCGGCGTCGAAGGCGCGCACGGCGGCGGCCTTCAAACCCTCGACGTCGACGATGTCCAGCGACGGAGCTCCACGGGCGAACGAGATCAGCTGCTCAGCGGTCATGGTCCCCAGCTTAGAAGCCGGGTCTATACCATTTTCGGTGCGCCCCTCGCGAGTCCTACGGATGGGACGCATGCCGTTATCCTCGCTGGGCACCCCTCATCGCGCTTGGAAGGAACCACCCTCATGATCGGTCTGGTACTCGCCGCCGGAGCAGGGCGCCGACTGCGCCCATACACGGACACGCTGCCGAAAGCGCTGGTCCCGGTGGATGGTGAGACCACGATCATGGACATCTCACTCCGCAACCTCGCGGCAGCCGGGCTGTCCGAGGTCACCATCGTCGTCGGCTACTGCGCCGGTGCGGTGGAGGAGCGCGTCGAAGGCTTCGAGCAGAAGTACGGCGTGAAGATCTCCCTGGTTCACAACGACAAGGCCGAGGAGTGGAACAACGCCTACTCCCTGTGGCTCGCCCGGGACCACTTCGCCCAGGGCGCGCTGATGGTGAACGGCGACACCGTGCACCCGGTCAGCGTGGAGCACACCCTGCTCGCCAAGCGCGGGCCGAGCATCCTCCTCGCCATCGACAGCGTGAAGAAGCTCGCTGACGAAGAGATGAAGACCGTCTTCAATGAAGATGGACAGCTCACCAAAATCACGAAGCTGATGGACCCGGCTCAGGCGTTCGGCGAGTACATCGGCGCCAACATCATCGAGGCGTCCGCGGCCGGCAAACTGGCCGACGCGCTCAAGGCGACCTTCGAGAAGGACCCGAACCAGTTCTACGAGGACGGCTTCCAGCTCTACGCCGACCGTGGCAACGAGGTGCGGGCCGCCGAGATCGGTGAGGTCTCCTGGGTCGAGGTCGACAACCACGAGGACCTGGCGAAGGCCCGGGAGATCGCATGCCGCTACTAGCCCGTAGCGTCCAGACCCCGCTGCACATCGAAGTGCGGCGGGGCGCGGTGGCCGACCTCGGCAAGATCCTCCAGGACGGGCGCATCTCGTCCGGCGGGGACGTCGCGGTGGTGGTCGGCCCGGGCCTCGGCGAGCAGATCGTCGACCTGCTCCGCCCCTCCCTCAACTCCGCCGAGGTCTTCGTGACCACCGGCGGCACCCTCGACGCCGCCCTGGAACTCTCCGCCAAACTGCGGTCCGGGCACTTCGACGCGGTGGTCGGCATCGGTGGCGGCAAAACCGTCGACACTGCGAAGTACGCGGCCAGCCGGTGGGGCCTGCCGATGGTGTCGGTCGCCACCAGCCTGGCCAACGACGGCATTGCGTCACCGGTGGCGAGCCTGGTCAACGACGGCATCAAAGGGTCGTACGGGGTGCACATCCCGTTCGGTGTCATCGTCGACCTGGACTTCGTCGACAGCGGGCCGGACCGGGTCAACCGGGCCGGCATCGGCGACGTGGTCAGCAACATCAGCGCCCTCGCCGACTGGGAACTGGCCCGGGAGATCCGCGGCGAATCGGTCGACGGGCTCGCGGCGTCGCTGTCCCGGATGGGTGCCGAGGCGATCCTCTCGATGCCCGGCGACATGTCCGACGACGCGTTCGTCACCACCCTCGCCGAAGCCCTGATCTCCAGCGGTCTGGCGATGGCGGTGGCCGGCACCAGCATCCCGTGCAGCGGCGGCTGCCACGAGATCATGCACGCCACCGACTCGCTCTTCCCGGACACCGCCTCCCACGGCGAACTGGCCGGACTGGGCGCGCTGTTCTGCACCTTCCTGCGCGGCGACGAGCGGCGTCTCAAACAGATGTCGGACACCCTGGCCCGGCACCTGCTCCCCCGGACACCGTCCGACGTCGGCCTCACCATCGAGCAGTTCGTGCAGGTCATCGACTTCGCGCCGCGGACCCGCCCGGATCGTTACACCATCATCGAGCACCTCGCCCTGACGCCGGAGCAGACCCGGCAGAAGTTGGCCGAATACAACGATGTCCTCACGACCCTCTGACCCCGCCCGCGGCCCCGGCTCCCCGGACAATCCGCCGCTGACCAGCACCCGCATCGACCCACCAGCCGGCTCGGCCGCCGCCACGCCGGGCGGTGCGGCCGGTTCCGGTTCGGGCTTCTCCACGCCGGGCGGTGCGGCCGGTTCCGGTTCGCCAGCGGCCGGCGGTTTCCCGGCCTCCGGCAACCCGATCTCCGGTACGCCCACCGCAGCCGAGTACTACGCGGTCAACCGTGGCGGTGGCCTGTTCAGCGAGGCGATCAGCCAGCGTCTCGGCTCTCGGATCTCGGTCTTCGCCCACAAGCACCACCTGACCCCGACCGTGCTCACCGTCTTCAACCTGGGCCTCGGCGTCCTGACGTCGTTCATCGTCATCGCCGCCGCGACCCCGGTCGCCGACGGCCGGATCTGGGCCCCGCTGATCGGCCTGATCGCACTGATCGGCTGGCAGGCGGCCTACGCCTTCGACTGCGCCGACGGTCAACTGGCCCGGGTCACCGGCCAGTCCAGCCCGGCCGGCGGCCGTCTCGACGTGCTCTGCGACGTGGCGGTGCAGGCCTCCCTGGTGTCCGCCTTGGCCGCCACCGCGCAGGCCCAGGAACCGGCCACCCCGGCCTGGTTGCTCGCCGCGTTCGCCGCCACCTGGATGGTCAACCTGGTCACCTCGGTGATGCAGTCCGGTGCCCAGGCGTCCAGCATGGTCACCAGCACGTCCCTGCCGGTACGCGTGGTCAAGCTGGTCCGCGACTACGGTGCCGTGATCACCCTGGCCGGCGTGGTCCTGCTGGTGGCGCCCCAGCTGGCAGTCTGGTTCGTCGGCCTGTTCACCCTGGTCAACGGCGGGTTCCTGGCGGCGTCGATCGCCTTCACCGGCCGAGCCGCCCTGAAGCCCTGACCCCACCCCGCCCTATCCCACCCCACGAGCCCGACGACGGCCCCGCGTGCCGAGAAGCAGCACAAACCGAACCTCGACTCGGCACGCGGGTGCCACATCGGCCTGACGTGGTGACCTGTGGTGCGTTTCGGATCGGCGGGGGCTGTGCCGTGCGGGCCGCATTCGGCCCGGCGGGCGCTGGGCGGTCCGGTGCGGACGCCTACCTCGCGTTTAGCCACTGGCGGTGTGGGTTCACGGGCGGGGTAGGCGTACCCGAGCAGTGATTTTATCGGTTGGCGTGCCTGGACATATCCGCATAGATGGAGATCAAGCGGGGTGTCAGGACGTCGGGGTGGAAGTGTTGTCGGTAGCGGGCCCGGGCTGCGACCGCCGCCTGCGGGGCGTGTGCGCGGGCCAGTGGCAGGGCGGCGGCCAGTGAGGCGGGGTCGGGCTGGGCCAGCCAGCCGGCGGCTTCGGGACCGTTTCCGATCATGTAGGGGATGCCGCCGACCGCGGTGCCGAGGACCGCGCGACCGGTGGACATCGCCTCCAAGATCACCGTGGGGAGGACGTCTTCCCAGGTGGGGACGGCGATGACCACGGCTGAGGCGCGGCGGGCGGCGATCATGCCGGCGCGGTCCAGGGGGCCCAGGTAGGTGACGTCGGAGCGTTCGGCGGCAGCCTGTTCGGCGAGTGGGCGCAGTTCCCCGTCGCCGGCGATGCGCAGCGGGCCGAGGCTGCCGTCGGGGTGCCGGCGCCAGGCGTCGAGCAGCAGGCCGAGGCCCTTTTCCGGGGAGAGCCGGGCGCCGTAGAGGAAACCGTCGCCGAGCGGCTCGGGAGTGCCGGGGTCGGGCAGGCCGTTCGGTTTGATCACGATCCGGTCGGACGGGATGCCGTAGTCGGTCAGGTGCGCGGCGATCTTGTCGGTGAGGGCGATGTACCGGTCCACCGAACGCCAGGTCGGCCGGTGCACGGCCAGGGTGGTCGCCATGATCGCGCTCTGTGCTGCGGAACCCCGGTAGCAGCGGTTCTTGACCGCCGGCCAGCCCAGCAGCTTGCCGCGGCAGTCGTGGCAGTTGTGGCCGTCCCGGAAGTAGAGACCGGACGAGCAGACCTGCCGGTAGTTGTGCACGGTCTGCACCACCGGGACGTCGTGCGCGTGCGCGGTCCGGATCACCCAGGGCGAGAGCAGCGGGTACGGGTTGTGCAGGTGCAGCGCGTCCGGCCGCTCCCGTTTCAACAACTCCGCCAGGTCCCGCTGCGCGTCGACGCCGTAGACCGGGGAGATCGGCAGCAGCGCCTTGCGGGCCGCCGACATCTCCGCGATCGAGTCGGAACTGCGCTGGAACGGCACGACGGCGACGCCGGCCTCCCGGAGCTGCCCGATCTCGGTGTCGACGATGACGTTCTCACCGGAGGGGATCGCCTCGCGGTACCGGTTGTGCGCTACCACCACCTTCATGCGGGGAGACGCTACCGTGAGGAGGTGCCCGAACTTCCTGAGGTCGAGGCGCTCGCGGCGTACCTGCGCGAGCGGGCCGTCGGCCACACCGTGGAACGCTTCGAAGTGCCGTCGTTCGCAGCGTTGAAGACCTACGATCCGGCGCCGTCGGCGCTCACCGGGCTGGTGCTCACGAACGCCGGCCGGCACGGCAAATTCCTCGACATCGGGATCGGCCCGGAGTTCCACCTGGTGGTGCATCTGGCGCGGGCCGGCTGGCTGCACTATCGCGACTCGTTCAAATCACCGGCTCCGCTGAAACCGGGCAGCGGCCCGATCGCGGTGCGGATGCGGCTCGACGACGGTTCCGGGTTCGATCTGACCGAGGCCGGGACGCAGAAGTCGCTCGCCGCCTACCTGGTCCGGGACCCGTCCGAGGTGCCCGGCGTGGCCCGGCTCGGACCGGACGCGCTGGCTGTCACCGCCGACGAGTTCAGCGACCGGATCCGTAGCCGGAAAGGACAGATCAAAGGCGTTCTGGTGGATCAGGAGGTACTTGCCGGAATCGGTAACGCCTACTCCGATGAGATCCTGCACGCGGCCCGGCTCTCGCCGTTCGCACTCACCGGGAAACTGACCGACGAGCAGATCGGGGTGTTGTTCACCGCGATGCGCGAGATCGAGACGGATGCGGTGGAACGGTCCGTCGGGCAGCGGGCTGCCGAACTCAAAGGAGAGAAACGGGCCGGGATGCGGGTGCACGCCCGTACCGGACTACCGTGCCCGGTCTGTGGCGACACGGTGCGTGAGGTCTCCTTCGCGGACAAGAGCCTGCAGTACTGTCCGACGTGCCAGACCGGAGGGAAACCGCTCGCGGACCGTCGGCTGTCCAAGCTGGTCCGGTGAATTGCTACCGACTGATAACGGTACGTATACATCAGGATCTGGGACCTCGCGTCACCTTTCTTACCGGCGATCCATCGGTATAGTGGCCCGGTCCCTGGCAACCGTTATGACGCGTACGGGTATCAGCGGGTCCACCGACGATCCCGAGGTCGTGGCGGTGCGTAATCTTTTTCCGGATGCGGGAGGACGTAGGCGGAGTGACTACTAGCCTGCATCGCCCAACCACCGACAGCAGCCGGAGCGGACCCGTGCGGTACGAAAGCTTCGAGTGGCAGGAACAGCCGCCACCGAGCAACGGGGTGCCCCGTAATGCCTGGGGGCGCCAGAGCCGTCGGCGTTCCCGCTGGCACCGGCCGTACACGCTGGTGCTGGTTCTGTTCGACCTGCTCTCCGTGCTGGGCGCCAGCTACATCGCCAGCTCCCTGGAGAAGGCGCGTGCCGGCCTGAACCAGCCGTGGCTCTTCTTCGACGGCACCGACCTGTTCTTCTTCTTCGCCTACGTCGCGCTGCCCCTGGGCTGGCTGATCCTGCTCTGGACCAGTGGCACCTACGACCGGCGCTACCTCGGTCTGGGCAGCGAGGAGTTCAAACGGGTCATCCGTACCTCGGTGACCGTTGTCGCCGCGGTCTCGTTGCTCGCGTTCGCCACCAAGACCGACCTGTCCCGTGGCACGGTCGCGACGGTGTCGCTGAGCGCTGTGGTCCTGATCCTGCTCGGCCGGGTCCTGGCCCGTCAGGTGCTGCACCTGGCCCGTCGGCACACCGGTCACGGCGCGCACCGGATGGTCCTGGTCGGCACGCTGCCGGAGGCCCTGGAGGTCTACACGGCGGTCACCCGCAGCCCGGCTGCCGGCCTGATCCCGGTCGCCATCCACCTCACCGACGGCTTCTCGGCCGCCCGGGGGATCGAGACGCCTGTTCCGGTCTACGCCGGCCGGGACGTGCTCTCGCTGGTCCGTGAGGTCGGCGCCGACACCATCGCGGTCTGCGGCTCGGCCAGCGCCGAGCCCGGCGAGCTGCGCCGCCTAGCCTGGCAGCTCGAAGGCACCGGCATCGACCTGGTGGTCGCACCGCAGCTCACCGACATCGCCGGCCCGCGGGTGCACATCCGCCCGATCGAGGGCCTGCCGCTGCTGCACGTCGAGGAGCCGACCCTCTCCGGCCCCGGCTGGCTGATCAAGAACCTGATGGACCGGGCTGCTGCCGCGTTCGGCCTGCTGCTGATCAGCCCGATCCTGGCGGTCATCGCGATCGGCATCCGGCTGTCCGACCCCGGGCCGGTCTTCTTCCGGCAGACCCGGGTGGGCCACGACGGGCGGACGTTCAAGGTCTGGAAGTTCCGGACCATGTACCAGGACGCCGAGGAGCGCAAGGCGACGCTGGAGGAGCTCAACGAGTCCGACGGCATGCTCTTCAAGATGAAGCACGACCCGCGGATCTTCGCCTTCGGGCAGAAGCTGCGGGCCACCTCCCTCGACGAGCTGCCTCAGCTGGTCAACGTGCTCAAGGGCGAGATGTCCCTGGTCGGCCCGCGACCGCTGCCCGCGGACGACGGCGACTACCTCGGTGACGTCCGGCGCCGGCTGCTGGTGCGTCCCGGCATCACCGGGTTGTGGCAGGTCAGTGGCCGTTCCGACCTGTCCTGGGACGAGGCGGTCCGGTTGGACCTCTACTACGTGGACAACTGGTCGCTGACGTACGACCTGAGCATCCTGTGGCGCACCATCTTCGTCGTCTTGAAGCGTAAGGGCGCCTACTGAAAGATCTGTTCCGTGACCGGGCAGATCGGAAGTGTGCTGGCGGTGGTCGCCGTGCTGGCGGCCCTCTCCGCCGCCGTGGTGGCGGTGCTGCGGCTGCGGGCCCGGCGCGGGATCGCCACGGCCATGCAGCGGGCCACCTACGACGTGCTGCACACCGCCTCGCTGGCGGCGGAACCCCTGCGGGCCGGGCTCAGTCCGGCTACCGCGGCCAAGGCGGTCCGGCACCTGAGGGTGCTGGTCGGGGCGGTCGGGCTGGCGATCGTCGACGGGGAGCGCTGCCTGGCCTACGACGGCCGCGGGGCACATCACGAGGCTGAACTGATCGCCGCGGCTGGGCGGGCCGTGCAGAACGAACGATCAGTGGTCCTGACCGCTTCTGATCTCCCCTGCGACCGGGTTGACTGTGTGGTCCGCGGCGCTGTCGTCGCACCACTGACCAAGCCCGGTGGTGCCGCCGCAGCCGCCCTGGTGGCGATCGGCGACGACCAGCCCGCCCCCGGACTGGTGCAGGCGACCCTGGAGACCGCCCGGTGGGCCGGAACCCAGCTCGCACTGGCCGAACTGGACTCGTCCCGGGAACGGCTGGCCCGCGCCGAGGTGAGGGCCCTGCGTGCCCAGATCAGCCCGCACTTCATCTACAACGCGCTCACCGCGATCGCCTCGTTCGTGCGCACCGATCCGGAGCGGGCCCGGGAGCTGATCCTGGAGTTCGCCGAGTTCACCCGCTACTCGTTCCGGGCGCACGGCGAGTTCACCACGCTCGCCGAGGAACTCCGGTCCATCGACAGGTACCTGACCATCGAACGGGCCCGGTTCGGTGACCGGCTGCAGGTGCGGCTCCAGATCGCCCCCGAGGTGCTGCCGGTCGGACTGCCGTTCCTGTGCCTGCAGCCGCTGGTGGAGAACGCGGTCCGGCACGGCCTGTCCCGTAAGCCCGGCGTCGGTATGGTGAGCATCGAAGCTCGTGACGCCGGAGCGGAGTGCCACATCACGGTGGAGGACGACGGGGTCGGCATGGATCCGGCGCTGTTCGGGGCACCGTCCCACGAAAGTGAGGACGGGGAACACATCGGTCTGGTCAATGTGGATGAAAGGCTGCGATCGGTGTTCGGCGATCATCATGGGCTGGTCGTGGAGACGGCTCCCGGCGCGGGGACGAAGGTGAGCATGCGGGTTCCCAAATTCCATCCCCAGGTACGGGCATGAGCGAGCTTGCTGGCGAATCATCAAGCCCAGTCGAAACTCATGGCGGCGCCGGAGCGCAGCGGAGGTGATGGCATGAGCCTGATCGTGCTGGCGGTCGACGACGAGCCACCCGCCCTGGACGAACTGGCCTATCTGCTGAACGCGGACGGCCGGGTCGCCCGCGTGCACCGGGCCGGTGACGCCACCGAGGCGCTGCGGGTGCTGCGGGACACCGAGGTGGACGCGGTGTTCCTGGACATCCGGATGCCCGGTCTGGACGGGATGGAGCTGGCCCGGATACTGCGGCGGTTCGCTCAGCCGCCGGCGATCGTGTTCGTGACTGCCTACGACGACGGTGCTGTCGACGCCTTCGACCTGGGGGTTACCGACTACGTGCGCAAACCGGTCCGGGCCGAGCGCCTGGGCGAGTCGCTGCGGCGGGTGGCCGGGCTGCGGGCGCTGCCTGCCACCCCGGTCGACGAGCCGGCCATCCCGGTCGAGCTGGCCGGCACCACCCGGATGCTGCCCCGATCGTCGGTGCGGTGGGTGGAGGCACAGGGCGATTACGCACGGTTACACACAGGAGAGACTTCCCATCTGGTACGGGTATCGCTGGCCACCCTGGCCGAACGCTGGGCCAACGCCGGTTTCGTTCGCATCCACCGCTCCTACCTGGTCCAGTTGCGCCTGGTGACCGAGCTGCGCCTGACCGGTTCCGGTTACGTGGTCGCGGTCGACGGGGTTGAACTCCCGGTCAGCCGCCGGCACACCCGAGAGCTGAAGGACCGCCTGATCCGAGCCGCGAAGCACGACTGGACGCGCTGAATCCACATACTTATCCACAGCCCCACAGAGTTCTCCACAGAGTTATCCACAGGCTGTGCCGTCCTGTGTGCATAAAAACAGCCGGGCCGCTGATCTCTCAGCGACCCGGCTGCCCGTCTGCGGAGGACGTGGGATTCGAACCCACGATGAGTTTCCCCATACCGGTTTTCAAGACCGGCGCCATCGGCCACTAGGCGAGTCCTCCCGTGGTGCCGCTCTAGTTTGCCACCCTCGCCGGGAACTTGTCGTACCGGTGGGGCAGAGTCGGTCTCATGCGCGCGATCGTTATCGAGGACAAGCAGCTCAGCTGGGTGGAAGTGCCGGATCCGGAAGTGCGGCCCGGTGAGGTGATCGTCGATGTCACGGCCTCGGCGGTGAACCGGGCCGATGTCCTGCAGCGTCAGGGCTTCTATCCACCGCCACCGGGCGCGCCCGCCTATCCGGGGCTGGAGTGCTCCGGGGTGATCAGTGCGGTGGGTGCCGGGGTGACCGGGTTCCACGTGGGTGAGCGGGTCTGTGCGCTGCTTGCCGGCGGTGGTTATGCCGAGCGGGTGGCGGTGCCCGCCGGTCAGCTGTTGCCAGTGCCGGCCGGGTTGTCGCTCGTCGAGGCGGCGACGCTGCCGGAGGTGGCCTGCACGGTGTGGTCCAACGTGGTGGACCGGGACCGGCTGCGGCCGGGGGAGACCCTGCTGGTGCACGGTGGTGGCAGCGGGATCGGCACGTTCGCCGTCCAGCTCGGTGCGGCGATGGGGGCGCGGGTCCTGGTCACCGCGCGGGCGGAGAAGCACGAGCGGCTGCGCGCGCTGGGTGCCGAGCTGACGATCGACTATCGGAGCGACGATTTTGTACGGGCGGTGCTCGCTCACACGGGCGACCGTGGCGCCGACGTCATCCTGGACATCATCGGTGCGAAGTACCTGGCTCGTAACGTGGCGGCGCTGGCACCGGACGGCCGGATCACGGTGATCGGCATGCAGGGCGGCACCACTGCCGAGCTGGACCTGGGCCAGCTGATGGCCAAGCGCGGCCGGGTGTCGTCGACGTCGTTGCGGGCGCGCCCGGCGGCGGACAAGGCCCGGATCGTGGCGGGTGTCCGGGACCAGGTGTGGCCGTTGGTGGTCGCGGGGCTGGTGAAACCGGTGCTCGATCGGACGTTCCCGTTGGCGGAGGCGGCGGCCGCGCAGGCCCTGATGGAGTCGGGTGACCACTTCGGGAAGATCGTCCTACAGCGCTGATCACACCTTCGAGTGAACCGTTACGAAGTGTTATGACCGTTAACGTCTGATATGCGGCGAGTCGCGACCCTATCCGGTCATGCCGAACCCAGCATGGACGCACAACGCGTCCGGCCCGGACGCGTCGGCTGGCGACCGCCTGGGGGACATCGTGACGTACACACCGCATCGCTCCGAGCCCGTTCGGAGCGGGCGCACCCGCAGGGAGCCGGCCCGGCACGCACCTCCGCGCCGGGCCCATCCCGACGACACGGAGCCGGGTGCCCGCCGCCGGTCCCTGAACTGGATCACCGGCGGGGTGCTCACCTCGGCGGGGTTGATCGCCTTCGGCGCGTGGGCGGTGGTGACCAGCCCGCCGCCGGCGCAGATCGTCACGGTGGCACCGGGTGATTCCCCGGGTGGTGGATTCGGTGTCGACGTGACGGGTGTGCGTTGTGGGGTGTCTTCGGTCGGCCCGAGTGGTATGGAGCAACAAGCCGACGGACAATTCTGTCTGCTCGATGTCGAAGTGACGAACAACGGCCGGGAACCGATGTTGTTCGACAACGCCGCACAGCGTGTCCGGGATGCTGACGGCGTAGCGTACGCCGTTGCGGAACAGGCCGCGGTGTTTCTCAACGATCGTGGTTCCACGCTGCTCAACGAGATTCCCCCGGGCGAGACCGTGGCCGGTGTCCTCCCCTTCGACATGCCCTCCGGCACTCGTCCGAGCGACGCCGAACTGAGTGACGGGACTACCTCTTCAGGGGTACGGGTAAATCTCCCGGATCCGCGCTGAACGTGGTGTTTATCGGTTCGTGATCGGGGATCAATTATGTGAATCTGGCCCCGGAGGATTCGATGTTGTGTTGGCATGGTCCACGGAATATGCACGGTTGTCCGGGTTCCCATTGCCCACCTTCAACGGCGGCCTAAACGTGACCGGAACCCTCGGTCACGAGAGGATGGGATTCGCGCGAGTGCCCCGGGCCTATTTCGGAGGCAACACTGCACGGTTCGTCCACCCGCCGGGTGTTGACCGTCGGCGCGCTCGCGCTGGCCGTCATCACGCCTGCGCTAGAGCCGGTCGAGCACGAGGCTGTTCTGACGCCGATGGCCCATCCGGTCACGCCCGAACTCGACGAGGAGGTCGTGAAGCCGCTGGCCCCGAAGTCGGGGTCGCTGCGGGAACGGCTCCTGGAGTTCAAATTCGATGCCGGTGCTGAGCCGGCCGCGCTGCTCACCGGCCTGCGTAGTCGGCAGGACCAGGGGGAGCGCGCCTCCCGGGCGATGTTCCGCCGGGCCACGGTGATGCGGCCGGCGGCGTACCCGGTACCGCCCGCCCTGCGCCGGCCGGTGGAGGTGATCGAGCCTGCGGCCGGTGATCATCCCGAGGCCGGGAACCGCGCCGGCGCCGATCGGCGCCCGGAGGTGGACCGTCGGCTCCGGGGCACGTCCCGGGCCGACCGGGAAGCGGCGCGTGCCGACCGGGAAGCATCCCGGGCCGACCGGGAAGCCGAGCGCGCCGATCGGGAGGCGTCCCGGGCCGACCGGGAAGCGGATCGCGAACAGGCCCGGGCACACCGGGAGGAGGCCCGCGAACAGCGAGCGGCCGAGCGGGCCGAACGACGGGCCGCCCGCGCGGAACGGCATGCCGCCCGGCAGGCCGAGCGCCGGATCGTCCGGGAGCAGCGGGCCGTTCGGGCCGGCCGATCCGTCCGGTCCATCCGCACGAGCTCCGTGGTGCACCGCAAGCGGGTCTCCTTCGGGGCCGGCGGCGAGATCCGGCGGGTCAGCCGGACCACCGGAACCCAGGGCCGGGACTTGAGCGCGGTGATCGCGTTCGCCCGGTCGCAGGTCGGCAAGCGGTACGTGCGGGGCGGTGACGGCTCGGGCGGGTTCGACTGCTCAGGCCTGACCAAACGCGCCTACGAGAAGGCCGGTGTGCGCCTGCCGCACTCGTCCGGGGCGCAGGCCCGCCGGGCCCGGAAGGTGTCGCGCTCCTCGGCCCGTCCCGGTGACCTGGTGGTGGGCCGCGGGCACGTGGGCATCTACATGGGCAAGGGGATGATGATCGACGCGGGGAACAGCCGTACCGGTGTGGTCTACCGGAAGGTCTATCAGGGCTTGTCGGTGTCGAGGGTGGGATGAGTGCCCGGACAGCAGTCAGCACCCGCCGGATCCGACGGGTGCCGACTCGCTGACCACCGTGTCATACGGCGGCCGATCACGACCAGACGCGGGGATCTGTGCCGCACACACCCGGTCGGATGTCTGACACGAAGCATTGCCGACGTACACCGCAGGTATTCGCACCACCTGTGCGTTTACCCGATCGTGTGACGGCGTGTGGCAAGCGGGACGAAAGGCGATCGTCACGTTGAACGGTTAGTCTCTGCTCATCGTGGGAAAACGTGATCAGCCGAATCACCACGTCGGAGGCCCCACCATGAGTCTTGACCGCGCCCTGGCGCCCGATCCCTACGATCTCCTGCCGCAGGTCCCGTCCTTCACGGTGACCAGCGCGGACGTGACCGACGGGCAACCGTTGGACGAGCTCTACGCGCACACCAGCGTGGGCGGGAAGAATCTGTCGCCGCAGCTCTCCTGGTCGGGTTTCCCGGCCGAGACGCGAGGCTTCGTGGTCACCTGCTTCGACCCGGACGCACCGACCGGCAGCGGCTTCTGGCACTGGGTGCTGGTCAACCTGCCGTCCTCGGTGACCGAGTTGGCCCGCGGTCTCGACCCGCTGCCGGAGGGCGGGTTCTGTGTCCGCAACGACTACGGCGACCGGAACTACGGCGGTTCGGCGCCGCCGCCCGGCGACCGGCCGCACCGCTACGTGTTCGCGGTGCACGCCATCGACGTCGACGCGCTCGAGGTGACCCCGGACGCCTCCCCGGCGTATGTCGGGTTCAACCTCGCCTTCCACACCCTGGCCCGTGCCACGATCCGTCCGACCTTCCAGGTCCGGGGCTGACCTCGGGCACAGATAAGGCCGCCGACATCGGTCGGCGGCCTTTCTCCAAGGATCAGTTCGGTACGCGGGCCACGCAGAAGACCGACTGGCCGAAGGGCGGCCGGACGACCCGCTCGGCGGCCTTGGTCACCGGCAGCACCACACTGTCGTAGATCTTCACCATCGGCCCCTCTTTCGGGGCCAGCTTGAAGATGCTGGTGGCGGTGTAGTAGCCGAGAAGACCCAGCGCGTTCGCGTAGTGCAGCTTCTCGATCTCCAGCCCGGCCTCGGTGAAGGCGGCGCCGAGTGTCTTCTTGGTGTACCGGCGGATGTGCCCGGTGGCGATGTCCACCTGACTCATCGCGAACATGA
>DATMVU010000342.1:0-8637 GCA_035562875.1 Actinoplanes sp.
GGAGGCTAGGGGAGACGGTAAGGCTTCCGGGGTGAACCACGCTAGAGCTGCGGACTCGTCACTTATCCGGGTCTGGCTGCCCAGTGGGGCACGGAGGAGGAAACGGACGTCGAAGTGGGTCGACGGGGTTGCGGGGGTGCCGTCGGCGGCGCCACAGCGGACGTCGTGGATGTCGATGTCGATCGGAGTGGGGTCGAGGATCAGCCCGGGAATGCCGGACTCCTCGGTCGCCTCCCGGAACGCGGCCGCGGCCAGCGACTCGTCGCCTGCTTCACAGTGGCCACCGAGCTGCATCCACATGTTCAGCCGGCCGTGCAGGCAGAGCAGGAACCGGCGCTCGTCGTCGACGATCAGGGCACTCGCCGTCACGTGACCGGCCCGGTGGGCCCTGGTCATCGCGGCCGGGCCGTCGGCAAGCAGGGCCAGGGTCCGCTTGCGCGCCAGCTCGGCGTCGCCGGAGGTGGCGTTCCAGCTGGTCAGAACGTCGACAGTGTTCTCGTACAACGCGGTCATGCTCAGGCTCCGAAAGCGAGGAAGGTGACGGTCGCACCGTCGTCGTCGATGGCGACCGCGGTGGAGACGTTCTCGGCGGCCAGGGCGGCGCGCAGGCGGTGCACGTCGGTGCCCAGCCGGATCAGGTCCGCGGGAGAGCCCGAGACCGGGGTGAGGCGCACACCGCCGGGGGTGGCGACGGCATCGGGGAACCGGGCCAGCACGGCCTCGATCACTGCCGGGTCCGCGGGAGCGAGGGGCACGGTGTCGGCGAGAGTGGCCGCCTCGCGGAGGCCCGCGGCACGTGCCTCGGCCGTACCCAAGCCGAACATGTCGCTTTCCGCATCCCTGATGAGGACCGACACCCCGGGACCGTCGTGGTACGAGTAACCCCGCACGACCGCCACCGGGACCCGATCCGTCTTGCCCTTGACCAGTTCCCCGGCGGCGGACAGTTCGTCCACGACGGCCATCTGGGTGAGGCTCAGCTCGTTGCCGTACGGGTCGAACCGGCCCCGGTGGTCGAGCAGCGCACCGATGCCGGCCGCACCCAGGGCCACGTCGGTGAGGCCGTTGCGCCAGGCCCGGCCCATCGTGTCGGAGACGATGACCGCCACGTCCAGGCCACGGTCGGCCAGACCGGCACGCAGTGCCCGGGCCGAGGCGTCCGGGTCCACCGGGAGCAGCACCAGGTGGGTCTTGTCCACGTTCGAGGCGTCGATGCCGGCCGCGGCCATCACAAAACCGTGGTGGGTCTGCACGATCGTGGTGGCACCCCGGCGGGCCACCACCCGGGCGGTCTCCCCGGCCAGCGCCTGCTGCCGGGCCTCCTCCCGCTCCGGGCCGTCGGCGGGCACCTCGACCAGGCGGCCCTCCGCCTTGGACACGATCTTGCTGGTCACCACGAGCACGTCGCCGTCGGCCAGCCACGGCGCCGCCCGGGTGATCAGCTCGGCCAGGTCGTCGCCGGCCGTCACGTCGCCGATGCCGTGCACCGGGAGGATCTCCAGGGTCATCGGGCCAGCTCCAGCGCGTCGGCGACCATCTGCGCGGTGAGTGACTCGTCCTTCATCCACAGCGGGACTGCCCGGGTCCGCACCCCCGGCACCTGCGCATCCGCGTCGGACGTGTCGACCAGCCAGCCGTCCAGCAGACCGCCGTCGGCGCGCGGGCCGTACATCCGGCCGACAGCCGCCGCGCTCACCTCGGTCTCCAGGGTGGCCAGGCACTTGTCGGCCATGCCGCGGACCGGTGCGCCGCCGATGATCGGGGACACCCCGACCACCGGGGCCGGGCCCGTCGACACCGCCTCCCGCAGGGCGGGCACGGCCAGGATCGGGGCGATGCTCACCACCGGATTGCTCGGCGCGATCAGGATCACATCGGCACCGGCGATCGCCTCCAGCACACCGTCGGCCGGCTTCGCCGACTCGGCACCCCGGAAGACGAAACGATGCGTGGGTACGTCACCGCGGTACCGCACCCACCACTCCTGGAAGTGGATCGCCCTACGCTCGCCCTCGACGTCGACGACCACGTGCGTCTCCAGCCGGTCGTCGGTGGCCGGGAGCATGGTGATGCCCGGCTGCCAGCGCTCGCACAGGGCCCGGGTCACCGCGGAGAGCGGGTAGCCCGCGTTCAGCATGGTGGTCCGGACCAGGTGGGTCGCTGTGTCCTTGTCACCCAGGCCGAACCACGAGGGCTCCACGCCGTACTTCGCCAGCTCCTCCTTGACGACCCACGTCTCCCCGACCCGGCCCCAGCCCCGCTCCGGGTCCGCGGCGCCGCCCAGCGTGTACATCACGCTGTCCAGGTCGGGACAGATCTGCAGGCCGTGCATGCGCACGTCGTCGCCGACGTTCACCACCGCCGTGACGTCGGCGCCGATGGCGCGGGCGTGCGCTCGAACGCCGAGTAGGAAACGGGCACCGCCGATGCCCCCGGTCAGGACCACGATCCGCATGCACCCATCCTCGCGCACCGGCGGCACAACCTCGGGTGGCGGGTATCGGTTTACTCTGGGCCGACCTCGATCACCGCACCGGGAGCAACCGTGACCACACCACCGCAGCCGGATCCGGCCGCCGAGAAGCCCATCGGGCAGTACCTGCGCCCTCTGCGCGACCTGGCGGCCTGGGCCCTCGTCGGCGCGCCGGCCGTGTTCCTCTTCGCGGCCTTCATCGACCTGCTGGGCAGCGACTTCGCGCTACAGACCCGGATCAGCTTCGGCAGTTTTGTGAACCTGGCGACGGTCGGGTTCCCGATCGCCGCAGTCGTTCTCGCGCTCGGCGTCAAACCGGTCCACCCGCAGGCCCGGTTGATCACCATGGTCGCGCTGGCGGAGTACGGGGTGGTGGCCTTCTTCGGAGTGGTCTTCGGGCTGCTCTTCGGAGTGAGCGGGCTCGCCGCCCAGGACCTCGCGGTCGCCTTCACCCAGCTGCTCATCCGGGTCGCCTGGCTCGGACTGCTGGCCGTCCCGGCGTACGGCGTGCTGCAGATCTGGCTCAACCTGTTCACCGTGCCGAAGCCGAAACCTCAGCCCGGGGTCTACGGGCAGCCCTACGGACAGCCGTACGGGCAACCTCAGCAGCCGTACGGGTACCCGCAGTACCAGCCCGGGACCGTGCCGCCGGCCGCACAGCCCGGACAGGCCTACGGCGCACCCGTGTCGGCGCAGCCGTTCAGTGGCCCGCCCGGACAGCCCTACGGCGCACCCGTGTCGACCCAGCCGTTCAGTGGCCCGCCCGCGCAGGCGCCGTACGGGGCCTACCCGCCGGTGCCGCCGCCGGCCTGGGGCCCGCAGCCGACCCCGGCCCCGGCCCCGGCCGAGACCCAGGTGGTGCCGCCCGCTCCGGCCCCGGCGGAGACTCAGGTGGTGCCGCCGGCCCCGGCTCCAGCCGAGACCCAGGTGGTGCCGACGGCCCCGGCTCCCGCCGAGACCCAGGTCGTGTCGCCGGAGAGCACCACGGTTCTGCCTCCCGACCGGCCCGGATTCGGCCCGGCCGACCAGGATCCGCCACGCCAGTGATCTGATTCCCGGTCCCGGGGTGTTCTTCATGACACGCTCCGGGCCGGGCACCGTGGCGGCGGGCGGAGCGATTCCGGCCTAGGCTGCTTTGCGTGGTAGAGGTCAACGTGGAACCCGTACCGACCGAGGCGAGCATCCGCCGCGCACTGCGCCGCGCCGCCGACGGCAAAACGATCGACGTCGACGAGGCGACAGCCCTGCTGGCGGCCACCGGGGAGCGGTTCGACGAGTTGTTGTCGATCGCCGGTGGCATCCGTGACGCGGGCCTGCGCGAGGCGGGGCGGCCGGGTGTGGTGACGTACTCCCGCAAGGTTTTCATCCCGTTGACCCGGCTGTGTCAGGACCGGTGTCACTACTGCACGTTCGCGACAGTGCCGCACAAGCTGCCGGCCGCGTTCCTGGAGCGGGACGAGGTCCTGGAGATCGCCCGGCAGGGTGCCGCCCAGGGGTGCAAGGAGGCGCTCTTCACCCTCGGCGACCGGCCGGAGGAGCGCTGGCCGGCGGCCCGGCAGTGGCTGGACGAGCGCGGTTACGACTCCACCCTGGACTACGTGCGGGCCTGTGCCATCGCGGTGCTGGAGGAGACCGGCCTGCTGCCGCATCTCAACCCGGGCGTGATGAGCTGGGCCGAGCTGCAGCGGCTCAAGCCGGTGGCGCCGAGCATGGGCATGATGCTGGAGACCACCGCCACCCGGCTCTGGTCGGAGAAGGGCGGCCCGCACTTCGGTTCGCCGGACAAGGAGCCGGCGGTCCGGCTGCGGGTGCTCGACGACGCCGGCCGGGTGGGTGTGCCGTTCACCACCGGCATCCTGATCGGCATCGGGGAGAACGCCACCGAGCGGGCCGAGTCGCTGTTTGCGATCCGCCGGGCGGCCCGCGAGTTCGGGCACATCCAAGAGGTGATCGTCCAGAACTTCCGGGCCAAGCCGGACACGGCGATGCGCGGGATGCCCGACGCGGAGTTGCGGGAGCTGGCCGCGACGGTGGCTGTGGCGCGGATCATCATGGGCCCACGGGCCCGGATCCAGGCCCCGCCGAACCTGATCGACGACGAGTTCCCGCTGCTGCTGCGGGCCGGCATCGACGACTGGGGCGGGGTCTCCCCGGTGACGCCGGACCATGTGAACCCGGAGCGTCCGTGGCCACAGATCGACTTACTTGCCGAAAAATCCGAAAAGTCCGGATTTGAGCTGCAAGAGCGACTGACCATCTACCCGGAGTACGTCCGGCGTGGCGACGAGGGCTGGCTGGACCCCCGGATCAAGACGCACGTCGCGGCGCTGGCACTCGAGACCGGGCTGGCGAACCCGGACGCAACGGTGACCGGACTGCCCTGGCAGGAACCCGACGAGGCGTTCGGTGGCGGCCGCACCGACCTGTTCAAGAGCATCGACTCGGACGGTCGCTCCGAGGATCGCCGCTCCGACTTCGACCACGTCTACGGCGACTGGGACGAGGTCGCCGCGCACGTCAAGAGCGCCCCGAAGAGCATGCCCGCCGACGTGGTCGCCGCGCTCAAGCTGGCCTCGGAGGATCCGGCCGCGCTTCTCCTGGAGGCGAACGAGGACAAGGCGATGGCGCTGTTCAACGCCGACGGCCCGGCCCTCGACGAACTGGCGAAGATCGCCGACGACCTGCGGAGGCAGGTGAACGGCGACGACATCACGTACGTGGTGAACCGCAACATCAACTTCTCCAACGTGTGTTACGTGGGCTGCCGGTTCTGTGCGTTCGCGCAGCGCGAGAAGGACGCCGACGCGTACCGGCTGTCGGTCGAGCAGGTCGCCGACCGGGCCGAGGAGGCGTGGCGGGACGGCGCGTCCGAGGTGTGCATGCAGGGCGGCATCGACCCCAAGATGCCGGTCACCGCGTACGCCGATCTGGTCCGTGCGGTGAAACAGCGGGTGCCCGGGATGCACGTCCACGCGTACTCGCCGATGGAGATCGTCACCGCCGCGGCGAAGGCCGGGGTGTCGCTGCGGGAGTGGCTGACCGAGTTGAAGGAGGCGGGTCTCGGCACGATTCCGGGGACCGCCGCCGAGATCCTCGACGACGACGTGCGCTGGGTGCTGACCAAGGGCAAGCTGCCCGCCTCCACCTGGGTGGAGGTGGTGACCACCGCGCACGAGGTGGGCATCCGGTCCAGTTCCACGATGATGTACGGCCACGTCGACCACCCCCGGCAGTGGCTGGGTCACTTCCGGGTGCTGGCCGGCATCCAGGACCGGACCGGCGGCCTGACCGAGTTCGTGGGGCTCCCCTTCATCCACACCAACGCGCCGATCTATCTGGCCGGTATCGCCCGTCCGGGTCCGACCTGGAGGGAGAACCGGGTCGTTCACGCGATGGCGCGGGTCCTGTTGCACGGCCGGGTCGACAACATCCAGTGCTCGTGGGTGAAACTCGGTGACGAGGGCACCCGGATCATGTTGAACAGCGGCTGCAACGACCTGGGCGGCACGCTGATGGAGGAGACCATCTCGCGGATGGCCGGTTCCGAGCACGGTTCGGCTCGGACGGTCGCCGAGTTGAAGGAACTCGCCGCTTCCGCGGGACGGCCCGCTGTGGAGAGGACCACTGTTTACGGTCGCCGCTAGGTGGACATGATCCGTTCGGTCTACCCCCCTGCCTTCAGATTACAAAACGGGTTAAATTGGACCTGCAGGTCCGCGTTCGCGTTACCTTCCGACGGCTTGGACAGATAGGGCTGCAAGCGGCCTGTCCGCCGCTGTGTAAGTGCTGCGGAAGTGGGCCCATTTAGCAGGTTCGGCTTGACGACGCACGTCTTACACGCGTGTAATTTTGGTGGGGTTGTGGGGACGATGTGCAACATATGGCGTCGAACCCACAAAAACACGCCGCGTGCGTGGGGGGTCAGCGCTGGCTTCATGCTGGCGCGGAAAATGGAGGCACGCCGATGGAAGCGCAGGTTGAAGGGGTAGACCTGCTCGGGGACGCGCCCGAGTGGCAGGAGCGGGCGCTGTGTTCGCAGACCGATCCCGAGGCTTTCTTCCCGGAAAAAGGTGGGTCGACGCGTGAGGCGAAGCGCATCTGCGGCCGCTGTGATGTGAAAGCCGAGTGTCTGGAATACGCGCTCGGGCACGACGAACGATTCGGAATCTGGGGTGGACTGTCCGAACGTGAACGTCGCAAGTTGAAGCGGCGGGTGGCCTGATCTGATCTAGGCGAGCTCGTCCGGATCGACCCCGAGCAGGTTGGCAACCTGCTCGATGATCACGTCATGGACGAGGTCGGCGAGGTCCTCCCGGTCCATCGCCCGGAACTCGAGCGGGCGCCGGTAGAGCACGATCCGTGGCGGCAGCTCGTGCCGGCCCGGACGTCCCGGCAGCAGGCGGGCCAGGGGGACCTCGCCGTCCTCGAGCACATCCGAGTCGTAGACGTTCAGCTCCGGTGGCACGTCCTCCACCGCGAACTCGACGCCGGCCAGCTCTTTGGCATAGCGGCGCTCCAGGCTCTCGACGGTGTCCAGCACCAGGTCGTCGAAGATCTCCGCCTTGGTGCGGGCCAGCGGCACTGTCGCCGGCACGAGACGGCCGCGCAGGCCACGGCCGTGGCGATCGCGCCTCGCGGGGTGACCCGGTCCGGCTTTGCGGGTCGCCTTGCCGTCCGTCCGTCGGCGTTCGGGGCTGGTCGTCACGCCGCCAGCGTATCCCCACTCGGGCGACGGACGTGGTCAGCCCGTGGTCCGCGTGTGTCCGTGCCGTTAATTCGCCCCAACGTGGTGGCGTGTCGAACGGCCATCTATAACGACCATCGCCGAATCGTGACGTGGTCGCCCTCGGCGTGTCGCGAGGCAACACGACCCAGAATCGCGAACGGAGCGATAAGTTGCGCCCGTGAGGTCACCACGGCGCTGCTCCCGGAACGGCTGTCCCCGACAGGCGGTCGCCACCCTGACCTACGTCTACGGCGATTCGACGGCCGTCGTCGGCCCCCTCGCCGCCTTCGCTGAACCGCACACCTACGACCTGTGCGAGACGCACGCTCGCAGCCTCACCGCCCCCCGGGGCTGGGAGCTGGTGCGTCACGACGGTGACTTCGCACCCCCACCCCCCACCACCGACGACCTGGTGGCCCTCGCCGAGGCCGTCCGCGAAGCCGCCCGCCCGCTCACCGCCCGCCCGGACGAGACGGATCACCACCAGGGCCACCAGACCGGTCGTCGCGGCCACCTCCGGGTGATTCCGCCGCCGCACTGAAAGACAATTCCTCCGGTACGGGTGACATCTCCCGCCGAACCACACCTCCCGCCGCGTCGCGCGAGGTGGGCGCCGGGTCGCGGCCACCCCGCGACCGCCGGGCCGGATGCGGTGGTTGCGGATGATCAGTCCAGTGCCACCAGGTCGAACCGCTTGTTCAGCCACGGCAGCAGCGTCCGATAGGCGGCGATGGTGTCCGGCTGGGCGTAGTCGTGCGAGAGCACGATCGCACCAGGCTTGGTCCGCTTCTTGACGATCCGAACGATCTTGTTGCGGTGCGCCGGCGACGACTCGGTCTTGTGCTCCCAGTCGCGCGGGTCGACCTTCCAGTAGATCGACCGCATGCCCTGCTCGGCGGAGAGCTTGACCAGGGCCGGGGTGAAGTTGCCGCCGGGCGCGCGCATGTACCGGATCTCGGCGCCCGGAACCGCCGCCCGGATGGCGGCGTTGGTGCGTGCCAGATCGTCGCGGATCACCTGGTGCGAGCGTCTGCCGAGTTTGAGGTCGTGGTCCCAGGAGTGGTTGCAGAGGCTGTGTCCCTCGGCCGCGATCCGCTCGACCAGGTCGGGGTGCCGGCGCGCCTGGGTGCCGACCAGGCAGAAGGTGGCCTTCACCTTCTCCTTGGCGAGCATCTTGAGCAGTTTCGGGGTGTAATCGGGGTCGGGCCCGTCGTCGAAGGTGAGCGCCACCCCCTTGGTCCCGGTGACGAGCAGGCTCCCGGCCGGGCCGGTCCTCCCCTTGGGCCTGCCCGCCGGACGGGCCTTGCCGGTGCTCTCGGTGCGTTTCGCCGGGCTCTTTGATGGCGGTGGCGACGGGGCCGGCGCCGGGGTGCCGGGCACGACCGGTGACGCGGCGGCCGCTACCGGTTCCGGTGCGGGCGGGGTGGTGATCGTCGTC
>DATMVU010000343.1:0-5376 GCA_035562875.1 Actinoplanes sp.
GAGGTCGAGGACCACGTCACCAGGTCGGATGCCGGCCCGGTGGACGGCGTCCAGGTAGCGCGGGCCGTCGTCGCCGAAACGGGTGTCCCATTCGCCGGCCCGGGCGGCGAAGAAGGCCTGGTTCTCGGTGCGGTACCAGCGTTCCACGTCGGCCAGGTCGGGGTGCAGGTGACGGATCACCGGCCAGTCCGGGTCGCGGTGGTCGATGACCACCTGGGCCCGGCGTTCACCGTCGCCGTCGGCGAAACGGTGCCGTGGGCCGCCGCGAAGGTAGACCAGGATCTGGTCGGTGGCGGGTTCGAGCACGTTGAGGGCGGAGTCGAACATGCCGCCACGCCCGGGGCCGACGAGTCCGAGGACGGCGTCGACGTTCCAGGCACGCGCGGTGGCCGGGAACGCGGCGGCGAGACGGGCGGCGAATGCGGCGGCGGCCCCCGGATCACCGCCGTCGACGATCACGGTAAGCGGGGCACGCGGCGCCAGAACCTCGGCGAGCAGCGCGGTGACTTCGGTGATGCGTTCCGGCACGAGCCCAGCATGACCGGCCTGCTGTGACGCGCGCAACACCATGTCAGGTGCAGTTTTGTCCCGTTTAATCACTGGACCCGAAGACGGCTCGGGAAGGTCACACCGCCCTGGTCATGACGGTGCCGACGATGGACGACGTGCCGTCCTCAGCCGAACCCGCCCCTGATCGATTCCGGTCTACTGCGGCAGTGACTTCCACTCCGAGGCGAGCACCGCCCAGATCTCCGAGTCGTTCCGCCGCCCCTGCCACGGGTAGGCCTCACGGAGCACACCCTCACGTGTCATGCCGAGCCGCCGGGCCACATTGGAACTGTTCGTGTTGAGGGGATTGCAATGCCACTCAACACGATGCATGCCCCGCGTGATGAACGCCCAGTCGATCAGCACCCGAGCGGCCCGGGTGATCAGCCCCCGCCCGGTAGCGGCCGGCTCCAGCCAGACCCCGATCTCGCAGTTCCCCACCTTGGCATCGAACGAGACGAACATGGTCCCGCCGACCAGGATCCCGTCCAGCCAGATCCCGAACAGCCGCTTCCCGTCCTGCGCGGTCCCGTCCGCATACCGCTGCAAGGTGGCGGTGGCGCTGGCGAGATCGCTGCTGACGCTGGCCCACGGAATCCAGGGATCCACGCTCTCCCGAGCCCGATCCATGTGAGCCAGGAACTCCGCAGCCTGCCACGGCTCCAGCGGCCGAAGCTGAGCCCCGTCAGTCAGTTCGATCGAGAACACGAGCAGAGCTTAGCGGTGGAAGGGACCAAAGGCCTTACTCGCCGCCGAGCGGAGGGCGCACGATGAGGTCATGGATGCGAAAGACGAGGTCAAGCGGGCTTTGGTACAGGCGGCGGATGCGGCTCGGTTCGCCCCGTCGATTCATAACACTCAGCCTTGGCGGTGGGTGGTCCGGGACGGGCGGCTGGAGCTGTTCGGGGTTGCCGAGCGGCAGCTGCGGGAGCAGGACCCGACCGGGCGGATGCTGCTGCTGAGTTGTGGCACTGCCCTGCATCACGCGACGGTGGCGCTGGAGGCTGAGGGCTGGCGGCACGAGGTGGAACGGCCGGCCGGGGATCCGCTCGCCGTGCTGCGGCCGGTGGAGCAGGTGCCGGTCGTCCCCGAGGCCACCCGGCATTTCCAGATGTTGCAGGTGCGGCGGACCGACCGGCGGACCGTCACCGACGAGCCGGTGCCCGCTGACACGTTGCGGCATCTGGTGAAGGTGACCGAGGAGAGCGGCGCCCGGCTGCACGTGCTCGACCGGGATCAGGTGCTGGCGCTGGCCGGGGCGGTCGACCGGGCGCAGCATGCCGAGGACGGCGACGACCGGATCGCGGCGGAGACGGCGGCCTGGGTGGGCGGCGACCGGCCGGACGGCACCGGCATCCCGGCGTCGGTGCTGCCCGAGGAGGTGCCGTTGACCACCGTGGCGGAGCGGGAATTCCCGTCGAAGGGCACGCTGGACGCCGGGGACGGGCATGACCGGGCGGCGACGTACGCGGTGCTCTGGGGTGAAGGTGATGAGGCAGCAGACTGGTTGCGCGGCGGGGAGGCGCTGAGCCGGCTGTGGCTGGCCGCGACCGAGCAGGCGGTCAGCCTGTTGCCGTTGAGCAGCCCGGTGGAGATCCCGTTCACCCGGCAGACGCTGCGCCGGATGCTCGGTGACGTGGGCTTCCCCTACCTGGCGGTGCGGCTGGGCACCCTGGACCCGGCGCATTCGGCCCCGCCGAAGACCCCCCGGCTCCCGGCCGGGCAGGTCATCGACGTGGCGTGATCCTCCAGAAGAGGTGGCGTGATCCTCCAGAAAGAGGTGGCGTGATCCTCCCGAAGAGGAGGATCAGTGCGGGTCGCCTTCCGGGCCGAACGCGGCGAAGAACTTGTCCCGGAAGGTGTCCATCCGCCAGATCGGGGCGGCCGGGTCGGGTTTGAGGCCGTCGGTCCAGCCCCACGCGCTGATCCGGTCCAGGGTCTTCGGGTCCTTGGCGATGATCGTGATCGGCACGTCCTTCGTCGCCTCGGTGCCGACCACCACCGACGCCGGCTGGTGGTCGCCGAGGAAGACCAGGACCGTGTCGTCGTTGCCGTACTCGGCCAGGTGCCCGAGCAGGCTGTCGATCGAGTACGCGACGGACCGGGCGTACTCGGTGCGGATCCTCTCGTCGTGTTTCCACACGTCGGCGGTGCTCTCGGCCTGCGCGACCACCGGGCCGTAGACGCTGCCGTCGCCGACCGCGTTCCAGTCGAGCATCGACGGGACCGGTGACCACGGGGTGTGGCTGGAGGTCAGGGTGATCTCGGCGAGGAGGCGGCCACGGTCGCTCTTGCCGTACTCCAGTTTCTGGAATGCCGACATCACGAACTGGTCCGGCATCGGCGACCAGCTGAACGACGGCCCGTTGTAGCCGAGGGTGTGCGAGTCGTAGATCTGGTCGTAGCCGTAGAAGGCGCCTTCCGGCCAGGCGAAGACGATGCCGGGCTGGACGCCGACGGCCCGGTGCCCGGAGTTCGCGAACGCGCGGGTGAGCGTGAGCCGGTCGGAGGAGACCAGGCTGCGGTACCGCTGCTCGTTGTCGATCCACAGGCCGGACAGGAAGGTGGAGTGGGCCAGCCAGCTCCCGCCCCCGGCGGTGGGTGATGCCAGGAAACCGCTTCGGCTGGCGTACCCGGCGGCTTTGAGCTTGTCGCCGTTGGCTTGCAGACTGGCCAGGACGGCGCCGTTGTAGGCCGGGTTCTCGATGGCGTCCCGGCCGTAGCTCTCGATGAAGCCGATGATCACGTCCTTGTCGCGCAGGGCGGTGAGCATCTGGTCGGGGTCGCGGTCCCGGTAGTTGTCGACCTGCACTTCGGCGGCGAACTTCTTGCGGTCGGCGAGGTTCTGCGGCAGGGCCATCACGGTGTGACCGGCGAGGTCGGCGGCGGCGTGCGAGGCGACCGGAAGACCACCGATGAGTTGTACGCCCATCACGGCCAGCGCCACCCAGGCGACTCCGGCGGTGCCGATTCCGCGCCAGGCACCGATCCGGTGGCCGCGCATCACGGTGTCGAGGCGCAGCACGGCCCAGGTCATCACGGCGACCAGGAGCACCGCGCCCAGGACCAGGCCGATGCTGGCACCGATGGTGGCGGCCTGGCCGATCGAGTCGACGAGGAAGTTGAAACCGTCGTCGAAGAGGGTCCAGTCGAGGACCGGGTCGAACCGGCGGGCGAGTACGGCGAAGAACCCGACGTCGATCAGTTTGATCACGGTGAGCAGCCCGAGGGTGACACCCAGCCCGATCACGATGCCGCGGCGGCCCTTCTTCGGCAGCAGGAGCAGGATCGCCGCGGCGATCAGGGCCTCGGCCGGGATCCGCAGGAGTGCCGTCCAGGGGGAGTTTCCGGGCGGCAGACGGGTGATCTGGTCGGGGACGATCAGGGCGAGGAACACCAGCACTGCGGCGAATCCCGTGGTCACGTGCCGGACGACCCGGCGGTACGGCTTCGTTGGGCTCACGTTCTCTTCATACGCCACTGGAGTAACTCTAGTTCGATCGGCTTATTCGTTTGAATGAGCGAGTACTCACTCAGTACAGTTCCGGGCATGGAAGGCACGGAACCACGACGCCGACGCGTCCCGGCGATGCAGCCGGAGGAACGACGGGCCGCCCTCATCGAGGCGACCATCCCGCTACTGCACGAGCACGGCCTGGAAGTGAGCACCCGGCAGATCGCCAGTGCTGCCGGAGTCGCCGAGGGCACCATCTTCGGCGTCTTCGAGAGCAAGAGCGAGCTGGTGGTCTGCTCGGTGGTCAAAGCCCTCGACCCGCAGCCCGACCTGGACGGGCTGGGCGCCATCGACCGGGCCCTGCCCCTGCGTGAGCGGGTGATCGCCGCGGCCGAGCTGGTGCACCGGCGATTCCTCGAACGCGCGCACCTGATGCACGCCGCCCGCAAACTCATCATGGTCGGCGCTCAGGACCCGGACACCGTCGCCCAGATGGCGGCCAACCGGGCGAAGATCGCCGAAGCGGTCACCGACGTCTTCCGGGCCGACGCGGCGGTTCTCCGGGTGACTCCGGACCGGGCCGCCCACCTCCTGCTGATGTTCTGCGGCGCCAACACCTTCGGGCCCTACGGGGAGCCCGACTCGTTCAGTGGTGCGGACCTGGCGGCCCTGCTGCTGGACGGCATCCACATCAAGGAGTCTCCGACGTGCTGATCAAGTTATTGAGAGTTCACCTACGGCCGTACCGCAAAGAGATCACCCTGGTGGTGCTCTTCCAGTTCCTCCAGACGATCGCCACGCTCTACCTGCCGGCACTGAACGCCGACATCATCGACAACGGTGTGATCAAGGGCGACACCGGCTATGTCATGCAGGTCGGCGCCGGCATGCTCGGGATGACGCTGTTGCAGATCGCGGCTCAGATCGTGGCCGTCTACTTCGGTGCCCGTACCGCCATGGCAGTCGGTCGTGATCTTCGCTCGTCGATCTTCAGCCGGGTGCAGAGCTTCTCCGCCCGCGAGGTCGGCCAGTTCGGCGCGCCGTCGCTGATCACCCGGACCACCAACGACGTCCAGCAGATCCAGATGCTGGTGCTGCTCACCTTCACGCTGATGGTGTCGGCGCCGATCATGTGTGTCGGCGGCATCGTCCTGGCACTGCGGGAGGACGCCCCGCTCTCCGGGCTGCTGCTCGTCGTCGTGCCGGTGCTGGTCACCGTGATCGGCCTGATCATCGCACGGATGCGGCCGCTCTTCCGGTCCATGCAGGAACGTATCGACCGGGTGAACCAGGTGATGCGCGAGCAGATCACCGGCATCCGGGTGATCCGCGCCTTCGTCCGCGAGGACACCGAGGCGCGGCGGTTCGGCACG
>DATMVU010000344.1:0-3603 GCA_035562875.1 Actinoplanes sp.
CCGTCACCGGCGCTCGCGGCTGTTCCCTGGACGGTGTCCGCGGTCAGCGAGCCGTACGACACGTTCGACGGGACGCTCGTCGAGGTGGAGATCACCTCAGGCGGGGTCTCCGGCCGAGGCGTCTTCGAACTGCGGGAGACCGGCGGGCGCTGGCGGATCGGCAACCCCTTCGGGGCGCTCACCGTCCCGGAGGCGCCGATCCGGCTGCCCCAGTGGGCGATCGGCGAGCGGAAGGTGTGGCCGGGTGTCTACCGGGCCGCCGCACTCGCGCCCGAGGCCGTCCGGCTCACCCGGACCTCCGACGTGGCCGTCATGCCCTCCATCAGTCCGTTCCGCCGGGCGGTGACCCGCGCCTTCGACCCGACCACTGTCACCCGGCAACGATTCCAGCAGGTCAGCGACGCCTATCTGGACGAATGCCTGACCGATGCCTCGTGCGGGGCACTTGCCGCCGGCGACTACTACCGGGTGCCCGGTGATCTGATACCCGAGTTCCGGGTGCGGACGAAGACGTGGAAGGTGATCCGCTACCCGGCGGTCGACCTGACCGGGGTCACGGTGCCGGCGGCCGGTCAGCGGCTCGCCTTCGGCGGCCAGGTCACCGTCCCCGGAATCCTGCGCCTCGACGCGGAGACCGAGGACGGCGAGAGGTTCGCCTCCGACTGTCTGCTCGACACGACCTACTACCACCTGGCCGCCTGGGCCGACGAGACCGGAGCCCTGCAACCGGAGTGGAACGCCGCCGACAAGGGGATCAAGGTGCACTGTCGGGACTGGTCCTGAGGCGGGAGTGCCGGTAACCGTAGAACGCGTAGATCAGCAGCCCCGCCACCAGCCACACCCCGAACCGGAGCCAGGTGTCCGGCGGCAGATCCGACATCAGATAGACGGCGAAACCCACACCGATCAGCGGCAGTACGGGGGACCACGGCACCCGGTACGGCCGCGGCATCTCCGGCCGTGTCCGGCGCAGCACGATCACCCCGATGTTGACCACCACGAACGCGAACAGCGTGCCGATGTTCACCAACTCCACGATGGTGCCGAGCGGGACCAGCGCGGCCAGAACCGCGATCAGCACCCCGAGGGTGATCGTGAGCCGGGCCGGGGTGCCGTACCGCTGATTGACCTTCGCCATCCGCTGGGGCAGCAGACCGTCCCGGCACATGGCGAAGAAGATCCGCGTCTGACCGTAGAAGATCACCAGGACCACGCTGGTGATGGCGACCACCGCACCCAGGGCGAGGATCCCGGCCGCCCAGCTCATCCCGGCACCCTGGTCGAGGGCGGCGGCGAGCGGCGCGTCACTGTCCTTCATCTGGTCCGGGCTGGCGATGCCGAGCGCACCGACCGTGGTGAGCACGTAGAACACCGTGCAGATGACGAGCGAGCCGATGATCGCCCAGGGCAGGTCACGGGCCGGGTTGCGGGCCTCCTCACTGCCGGTGGAGACGGCGTCGAAGCCGATGTACGCGAAGAAGATGATCGCCGCGGCCGCTGTCACCCCGTCGGCGCCGGCCGGGGCGAACGGGTGGAAGTTGGCGGTGCTGAAGTTCGCGAACGCCACCACGATGAAGAACACCAGCACGGCCAACTTGACCGCCACCATGATCAGGTTGACCCGGGCGCTCTCCGACACCCCGCGGACCAGCAGAAACGTGATCGCCAGGACGATGAAGACAGCCGGCAGGTTGACGACGCCACCATCCTCCGGGGATTTCGCAATCACGTCCGGCAGCCCGACCCCGAACGCCGCGTCCAGAAACGCGTTCAGGTTGCCACCCCAGCCGATCGCGATCCCGGCCACCGACACCCCGTACTCGAGGATCAGATCCCAGCCGATCACCCAGGCGACAACCTCACCCAGCGTGGCGTACGTGTAGGTGTAGGCACTGCCGGACACCGGAATCGACGACGCCAGCTCGGCGTAGGACAGCGCCGAGAACACGCAGGCCACCGCCGCCAGCGCGAACGACAGCACCACCGCCGGCCCGGCGATCCCGGCCCCCTTCCCGATCACCACGAAGATCCCGGTCCCGATGATCGCCCCGACCCCCATGGCGGTCAGCTGGGTACGCCCGACCGCCCGCTTGAGCGCGGTCCCGTCCTCACTCGTCTGCTCGACCAGCGACCCCACGTCCCGAATCGCGAACAGTCCCATCATGAGCCCCCTCACGCCGTCATCGATCACCGGCATTCCCCTTTTCATCAGGGGTAACCGCCGCCGCGAACCGAGCAGCGTGATCCGGGAACTCGGTCAAATCAATAGGCATCCATCGATGCGTAGGTGCAGGTGTGCCCGGTCGTCGAAACCGGCCTGGCCGTCGAGGACCCCTTTGGTCCCGGCGAGTTCCGCCACACACCAGGGGTCCCGCCGGATCGCCCCGGCCGGCGCCGACTCGCTCTCGGCCGGCGTGCCGCCGATGACCGGATGGCCGTCGCTGGCGATCACCAGCTCGGTCACGCCGTCCGGCACCTCCCGGACCACGATCATTTCCGCCGGTACGGGCCGGCCGTCGATGCCCGCCTCCACCGTCGAGCAGGCGTGCCCGCCGTTCGTTTCTGTGCTCGCCGTTCGTTTCTGTGCTCGCCGTTTGTTTCTGTGCTCGCCGGGCTTGTTTCTGTGCTCGCCGGGCTCGTTTCTGTGCTCGCTGGGCTCGTTTCTGTCCCGCTGGGGTTCGATTCTGTGCCTGCTGGGCTCGGATCTTGGTGGGCCGGCCACCGGTTTCGGTGGTCGATCGACCAAGGTCCGGGGTGGTCGGGGTGAGGCTGCCGATCTTGGTCGAGCGACCACCGGGATCGGTGGGTGATTGACCAAAGATCTGGGCAGGGAGTGGTCAGAAGGAGTGGGCACAGTGAATGGTCAGCCGGCCGGGGCATCGGCGTTTCCCGGTCGGCGGCTGCGGTCAAGAGAAGGGCTCCGTGGTGCTGACCCGGACTCATGATCATCACAGTGTGCGCGCCCGTCTGGCCCGGGGCCCGGTGAACTCATGCGATCGTTGATCGTGTGCTCCCCACCGGGCCTGCCGTCAGCTCATCGCCAGTGGGTCCGGTGGGAACAGGTCGTGTCCGGCCCACGGGTCGACCGGCACTGGATGATCCGGCTCCGGCTCCGGTTCCATGATCCGGGTCTTGTTGAGTTTCGGTTCCTGCCTCGGCACGGGAGCGTCAGCGGGGGACAACTCGACCATCGTCTTTGCGAGTTCCGCCTTGGTGCGTGCCGCCATCGGAGCCTGGTTCGGAGTCGGAGCCGACATCGGCCGAGTCTGCGGCGAATCGACGGTCATCGGCCCGTTTTGCGCCGCTTCAGCAGGCATCAACCTGGTCCGCGCGGGCTCGGCGGTAGTCGGCCTGACCGGCACCGCTGCCGCCGCCGGATCGGGTGCCGGAACCGCCGCCGCCGGACCGGGCGCTGGCACCGGCGCCGGCACCGGAAAGACTGGGGCGGGCGCTGAATCCGCTGGGGTGGGCGCCGGAAAGACCGGGGTGGGCGCGGCGGCTGGAACGGCGACCTGAGCTCGGGCGCCCGCCAGCCCCGGTGGCGGGGTGAGTAGTTCCGCAGCGGTGGCCCGTTCCGCGCTCAACCGGGCCCGTGCCGCGTCG
>DATMVU010000345.1:0-2782 GCA_035562875.1 Actinoplanes sp.
CCGAGGTCTGGCGTATGCACGACCCCGACGAACGATCCGCCTCCCTGGCGGTACGCCACGGCGGCGCCGCCGCGGTGCGCCGCGCGGTGGGCTGGTATCGCCGCAGCGGCCGTCTCAACGTCGGTGACGAAGTCACGATGGCCGCTGACGCGCTGGCGGGCTGGCGCGCCGATCTGGACGCCGGCCGCGACGCGCTGCTGATCGCCGACCGGTGGGAAGTCGCCGACCCGCTCAACGAACGTATCCACCGTGACCGCATCGACCCTGATGCGCCCACCGTCACCGCCGCCCGTGGGCACCGCATCGCCGCCGGTGACCTCATCGTCACCCGCGACAGCGACCCCACCATCGCTATCCGCCCGGCCCGCGCCGGCCAACCCGATCCCGCCCCGGTCCGCAACGGCAACCGCTGGGAAGTCCTCGAGGTCGACCCCGACAACAACCGGCTCGCGGCCCGCCGCATCGGGGACCACGCGATCGCGGTGTTCAGCGGTGACTTCCTCCGCGAGCAGGTGCATCTCGGTTACGTCCTGACCGTGCACGCCGCCCAAGGAGCCACCGCCGACACCACCCACGCACTACTTGGAGTGGCCTCACGGCTGGCCAACCGGCGCACCGCCTACGTCGCCCTCACCCGCGGCCGCGACACCAACACCGTCTACCTCTACGAGCAGCCGACCGGAGAACGCGACCACGAACACGCACCCACCACCGATATCGACACCCATACCCGCGTGCGCGGCACCACCGCGCAGGCCGCCGCCGCGCTACGCACCATCCTCGGCCGCGACCGCGACGCGGCCACCATCGCCGAAACCGCCGCCGCCGCAGCCGAACACACCCAGCTGCCCGTCGAGGTCACCGACCACCTCGACCACCACCGCCGAGTCGTCACCCACCTACAACGGGCCCACCGGCACGACCGCGCCAACGCCACCGACGACCGACATCGCGAAGAGCAGCAGACCGCTGACCGCGCCCTGGCCGACGTCCTGGCTGTGGCTGGCCGCCACGGTGGCGAACCCCTGCCCGCCGGGCCGCTGGCGGTGCCCTACGGTCACGCGGTCACCATGGCGCACTCCCGCAACCGGGAGGACCTCGACCAACTCATCACCGACACCCACACCGCCGCCGCCGACCGAGGCCGCGCCGTCGTCGTCGTCTCCCCCACACCCCAGCCGCCACACACAGCCGAGCGCCGCTGGACCATCGCCCGCTACAACCCCGACCGCCTCACCACCACCCCGATGCCCCGCAACGCAGTCCTCATCATCGACAACGCCGCAGCCGCGCGCCCCACCGACCTGGCCCGCATCGCCGAACACGCCGCCGCCCATCACGCCCGGCTACTGCTCGTCGACGACGACCAACCCGGCCCCTCCCGCCGCCTCCTCGACGGACTCAACCTGCCCTGGGCCGCCCACCAACACGACATCGACCCCAACGCCCGCGCCGCAGCCCTCACCATCGCCGACCCCGAACTAGCCGCCGAGATCGAACGCAGCCGAGACACCCACCAACACGCCTGGAGCCAACTCACCCGCATCACCGAGCATCACCGCAACCGCCGACGAGACCTCGGCAACGACTACGGCATCGACATCTAATCCAAAACCACCGTTTTGGGAACACGAGCCCGTTACGTATGTCGGTTCTGATCCGAAAGTGAGGGTCCGGGGGTGGGCGTTGAATCGAGCCTGGGGTTTGGCAGGCCCTTCTGGAGTATTTACGTAGAGGGGAAACCCCCGACATGGTCGTGTAAGAACAATCCTCGCACGTACCGGATCACGGGGGAGGCAGGCGCAGCGGTGACACGGATCTTCGACAACATCAAGCAGGACCTCGGCTCGCACCTGGAGAAGACACTGCTGGTGTCGAACACCATGGACGTCGCCGTCGGCTACTTCGACCTCCGTGGATGGGCCGTGTTCGACCAACTGGTCAGGGACAAGGCTCAGACTCGAAACGAAGGCGATCCGCCGATCGTCCGAATCCTCATCGGCATGGTGACTGCCGGTATGCAGCAGGAGATGCTAGACGTTCTCCAGGCTGATCTGGAGGGCACCGCCGAGCCCGACGCCGACGCCAACGCCGCCCGGGAGCGCAAGGCGATCCTGATCGAACAGCTCCGGCTGCAGCTGATGCGTGGCCTACCGACCGCAGCGGACCGTGCGGTACTGCAGTCGTTGCGCGACCTGCTCGCCACCGGCGCCGTCGAGATCAAGGTGTTCACCCGGCGGCCACTGCACGGCAAGGCCTACATCTGCCACCGCGAGGATCTCAACAATCCGATCACCGGCTTCGTCGGCTCCTCGAACCTCACCCGGCCCGGTCTGACGGTGAACTACGAACTCAACGTCGACGTCCTCGACACCACCGCCGCCGAGACCCTCGCGCAATGGTTCACCGACAGGTGGGAGGACAAGTTCAGCCGGCCGATCACTGCGGATCTCCTCGAACTCCTCGACGAGTCGTGGGCGCGGCGCGAGCCCCGTCGTCCGTACGAGGTGTTCTTGAAGGTCTGCTACGACCTCTCCCGCGACGTCCGCGAAGGCCTGGCCGAGTACTCCGTGCCCAGCGTGATCGGGCAGCAGCTGCTCGAATACCAGGCCACGGCGGTCCAGACCCTGGCCCGGCGGATCATGACACGCAACGGAACGATGCTCGGCGATGTCGTCGGCCTCGGCAAGACGCTCACGGCAATCGCGGTCGCGTTGATGCTGCGCGACGAGCACGGCTACATGCCGCTGGTGGTGTGCCCAAAAAACTTGGTGTCGATGTG
>DATMVU010000346.1:0-5056 GCA_035562875.1 Actinoplanes sp.
GACGCTGGTGTCCATCGACAGCGACACCGGGATGCCGTGCCTGCGCAGCTGCCAGGTGGGTGGGTAACCCTGGCCGGCGTTCTGTTCGCTCTCGGTGGAGACCGACACCGAGCCGCCGGTGGCGGCGATCCGATGGTACGAGTCGGCGCTGAGCGTGGCGGCGTGCACGTAGACGGTTCCGGGGGTCATGAAACCGTTCTCGTACATCAGCCGGATGCCGTCGTCATTGGTGGCACCCCACACCCCGGCGTGCGTGGTGACCGGGACGCCCAGCTCACGGGCGGTCTCGAAGGCGGCCCGCTCGGGGAACGCCGGGTCGCCGGTGACGTCGAAGGCCAGCTGGAACCCGGCCAGCCTCCCGCCGTCGATCCGCCGCCGGTGGAAGTCGCGGAACTCGGGGGAGGCGGACCACTCCCACGGGCCCTGCTGGATGTTGCCGTAGGCCAGCACGAACCGGCCGGGCACCGCCTCCAGGGCGTCCACCGCGGCGTCGGCGTGCTGCACGGTCTGCAGGCCGTGTGACCAGTCGACGGTGGTGGTGACCCCGGAGTCGATCGCCTCGATCGCGGCGAGCAGGTTGCCGGCGTACACGTCCTCGGGCCGGAAGTGTCTCCCGGACTCCAGGTAGTACCAGACGAAGTACTGGGTGAGGGTCCAGTCGGCGCCGTAGCCGCGCATCGCGGTCTGCCACATGTGCCGGTGCGTGTCGATCATGCCGGGCATCACGATGCCGCCGGCGGCGTCGATCTCCTCGGTGCCGTCCGGGGCGGTCAGCCCGTGACCGATCTCGGCGATGCGGCCGTCGACCACGAGGACGTCAGCCCCGGGCAGGACCCGGCGCTCGTCGTCCATGGTGAGAACCAGGCCGTTTCGGAAGATCACACTCATCGTCACCTTCTTTCGGACGCCTGTCCGCTGTACGGGCAGCGCGATTTTTCTAGAGTGCTCCCGGTCACCTTTCGGGTCAAGCGTTTGTTTCGAGCATGTTGACATCGCTGCTGACGGGGTGGACGCTGATTCAGCGGACAGGTGTCCGTAGAACGGACGGTAGTTAGTGACTACGCAACTGACGGGACCGTTGGCGGGCCTGCTCGTCGCCGACTTCTCCCGGATCCTCGCCGGTCCGTACGCGACGATGCTCCTGGCCGACCTCGGCGCCCAGGTGATCAAGGTGGAGGGGCCGGGCGGGGACGACACCCGCACCTGGATGCCGCCGGTCCGTGACGGCGTCTCCACCTACTACCTCGGCATCAACCGCAACAAGCGGTCGATCGCGCTGGACCTGAAGAACCCCACCGACCGGGAGGCCGCGCAGGAACTGGCCCGCCGCGCGGACGTGATGATCGAGAACTTCCGGCCCGGCGGACTGGCCCGGTTCGGGCTCGACTACGACACCGTCGCGGCCGGCAACCAGAAGATCGTCTACGCCAGCATCAGCGGCTTCGGGTCCGGGCAAGGCGCGGCACTGCCCGGGTACGACCTGATGGTCCAGGCGATCTCGGGACTGATGAGCCTCACCGGAGACCCGGACGGTCCGCCGTACCGGGCCGGGATCTCGGTCTTCGACGTGATGGCCGGGATGCACGCGAACATCGGCATCCTCGCCGCCCTGAACCACCGGGCGACCAGCGGCCGAGGTCAGCACGTCCAGGTCAACCTGCTCAGTTCGGCACTGTCCGGCCTGGTCAACCATTCCAGCGGCTACGTCGCCGGCGGCACCGTGCCGTTCCGGATGGGAAACGCCCACCCCAGCCTCTTCCCGTACGAGCCACTGCCCACCGCCGACGGCGATCTGATCGTCATCGCCGGCAACGACGGCCAGTTCCGCAAGCTCTGCCAGGTCCTCGACCTGCCGGAACTGCCCGACGATCCCCGATTCGGTCGCAACCAGGACCGCACTGCCAACCGGGAAGAGCTGCGGCCCCTCCTGCTCGCCCGGCTGGCCACCCGCACCCGGGACGAGTGGTTCCGCGACCTGCTGGCCGCCGGGGTGCCGTGCGCGCCGATCAACACCATCGACGAGGGCGTGGCGTACGCCGACGAACTGGGCCTCGACCCGGTGATCGACTCCGGCGGGGTCCCGTCGGTCCGCAACCCGATCACGTTCTCCGCGACCCCACCGCGGTACGAACTGCCGCCCCCGGGACTGGACGAACACGGTGAGGAGATCCGAGCATGGCTACTGAGCTGAATTCAAACCCAGAACTGAGATTCCCGACCGGCTTGGGTACGTCCGACGCCGACTCGATCTCCCTGCTCGGTCAGGATCTGGCGGCTGACCTGATGGGGAGGGTGGGATTCGGCGAGCTGGCGTTCTGGCTGGTCGCCAAGCGCCGCCCGAGCCCCGGTGAGGTGCGCGTCTTCGAGGCGGTGCTGGTCGCGCTGGCCGATCACGGGTTCACCCCGACGGCGATCGCGGCCCGGCTCACCTACCTGTCCGCACCCGACTCGATCCAGGGCGCGATGGCCGCCGGGCTGCTCGGGGGCGGCTCCCGTTTCCTGGGCGTGACCGAGGACTGTGGACGATTCCTGGCCACGGCGCTGGCGGACGGCCGGACGGCCGAGGAGATCGCCGGCTCCGGCGAGCGGATCCCCGGGCTCGGGCATCCGGTGCACAAGGTGCAGGACCCGCGGACACCGGTGCTGATCGGGATCGCCAGGGAGGAGGGGTTCTACGGACCCCACCTCACCCTGCTGGAGGGGATCGCCGCCGTACACCCCAAGAAGTTGCCCTTGAACGGCGCCGGGGTCTGCGGGGCGGCACTGGCCGATCTCGGTCTCCCCGTCGAGATGCTGCGGGGTTTCGCCCTGCTGGCCCGCGCGGCCGGCCTGCTCGGGCAGATCGCCGAGGAACACCACCGGCCCGTCGCTCGGGACATCTACATGACGGTTGATCGCAACGCGGTATTCGAACCCTAAGGACGGACCATGGCCAGCATCGTCGCGGTCATCGCCTCGACGCATCACCCCTTCTACTACCGGGCCAGCACCGCCACCGGCAACGACCGGCCCCCGTTCGCCGACGAGTGGGTTCGCAAGATCACCGCCTTCCGGGAGACCCTGACCAGGGCGAGACCGGACGTGCTGGTGATGGTCGGCTCGGACCACTTCCACCAGCTGTGGCTGGACAACATGCCGCAGTTCCTGGTCGGCAAGGCGCCGTTCTACGACGCGAACTGGTACAACGAGGAACGCGAGTTCGGTCTGCCGAAGATGCGGCTCAAGGGCCAGGAGGATCTGTCCGGGCACATCCTGCGTGCCGGCCTGGACTCCGGCTTCGATCTGGCGTTCAGCAACGAGCTGCGGATCGACCACAGCGTGACCTGCCCGATCATCACGTTGCGGCCGGAGGCGGACCTGCCGATCGTGCCGATCTACACGAACATCTTCGCGCCGCCGCTGCCGCAGCCGTCCCGGTTCGTCAAACTGGGCGAGACCATTCGGACGATCATCGAGCAGTGGCCGTCACACCTGCGGGTCGCGGTGATCGGAACCGGTCACCTGTCGCTGGAGTTGGGTGGCCCACGGCAGTTCGGCCCGCAGGGCCCGGACCCCGAGTTCGACCAGCGGGCCGTGCAGTGGATCGCGAACGGCGACCTGGACGGCTGCCTGCGCGAGGTGACCCTGGACAGCCTGCACGAGCCGGGCAACGCCACCCACGGATTCATGGACTTCATGCTGATGATGGGGGTGGCCGGGGCCGGGGTGAAGGCGGACTACGTCGACACGCTCGACCTGTTCCACACCATGGAGGCCTACTTCACCTGGTACCCCTCGGGAGCCCCGGCATGAGCGAGCTTGCGAGCGAATCATCCAGCACAGTTCAAAAAGCGCAGCGGAGGTGACGGCATGAGCAAGTATCTGTTGAACAAGTTCCTGTTCACCGTCGACCGGGACCCCGAACTGGTCGAGCGCTACCGGGAGGATCCGGCCGGGCTGGTCGCCTGGTGGGAGTCCACGATGGCGAACGACCTGCTCAACTGCCACAGCGGCGAGAACACCACGTGGCTGGCCTTCACCGATGCGGAACGGGACGCGCTGATCGCCCGCGACCAGGTGCGCCTGTTCGAGTTCGGCGCGCACCCGTTCCTCACCCTCACGCTGTTCATCGCGGTGTTCGAGCGGGACAACACCGAACCCCTCGAATACCAGAAGGCGTACGGGGCCTCGCTCGCACACGTGACCCGGCCCTACCCCGACATCGCTACTTGACGGTGGCCGGGGCGTCCCCGAGTTCGTCGCCGGAACCGCTGGTCAGGCGGGGCCCAGGTCAGCACGGTGCGCGCAGCCGGATTTGGAACGAAACGGTCAATCCACCATGATCTAATTACTGATAGTGATCCCGCGGAGCCGAGACCATGGAGAAGCACCGGCAGTCTCCAGCAGATGGTACGGATCAACAGCGGAGGAAGCATGACCAGCGACGAAACATCCGGAGCACGGCTGCGGGCGCTCGCCGTCACCACCGGTGTGCTGACAGCCGTCTGGGTGGGTGTCCTGATCGACGGCTTCCGCCCCGGGGCCGTCGTGCCGGTCCTGCTGCCGGTCCTGCTCGCGGCGGCACCGTTCGCCCTGCCCGCCGAGCGCCGGCCGCTCGCCGACACGGTGGCCGCGGCAGTCGTGACGATCGCCATGGTCGCCACCTTCACCGACGCTGGCATGCACTACCTGCCGATGGTGCTGCTGCTCTGGGCCACGGTGATCGTGCCGCGGCGGATGCGGCAGCCGCACGGCCCGGTCGCCGTCCGGTTGCTGCATCTCGCTGCCGGGCTGCTCGTCGCCCTGCCCGGACTGGTCAGCATCGGCGGGATCGACAAGGAGATGATCAGCCTCACCGACGCGGGAGTCCTCTACATCCTGCTCCCGATCGGCCTCGGTGCGATGTGTGCCTTCCAGCTCCGGGTGGGGTACACCGCGGTGGCACTGTTCGGCACGGTGGCGATGTTCGCCGCGCTGCTCGACGGCGGTTTCCTGTTCCTGGCCTTCTGGTGGTTCGGTGGCCTGTACCTGACGGTCGGCGCCGTCGGCCGGGTGGCCTCACCGCTGCGGAAGATCC
>DATMVU010000347.1:0-7173 GCA_035562875.1 Actinoplanes sp.
TCTTCAAGCGTTGGTAGACGCCCCCGCCGATCAGGAGCATCGCGGCGATCGAGACATGAAAGCCGTAGCGGGCGTTCAGCCCGGGCAGGTGCGCGAAGTTCATCCCGAAGATCCCGGCGATCACCGTCGGCACCGCGGCGATCGCGGCCCACGCGGCGATCTTGCGCATGTCGTGGTTCTGATCCACCGACACCTGCGCCAGCCGGGCCTGCAGGATCGAGTTCACCAGATCGTCGAAACTCGCCACCCGGTCCACCGCCCGGCCCAGCCGCCCCCGCACATCCAGCAGGTACGGCCGCAACCCGGCCGGCAGCGCCGCCGACTCCGACAGCCGGGACAACGGCTCGGCCAGCGGCAGCACCGCCCGTTTGAACTCCACCAGTTCCCGCTTCAACTGGTAGATGTGCGCGAACTCGGACGTCCGCACCTCGGCGAACGTCTCCTCCTCGATCCGCTCCAGATCACGTTCCACGTGCTCGGCCACGTCCAGATAGCTGTCCACCATCCGGCTGCCGACCGCGTACGCCACCGACCACGGCCCCAGCCGCAGCACCTCCGGGCGGCCCTGCAACTCGTTGCGCACCGCCCACAACGGTCCCACCGGCCCGTGCCGCACGGTGATCGCGAACCACGGGCCGATCAGCACCGTGATGTCACCGGTCTCCACCACCTCGGACGTCGCGGTCAACCGGTCGTGCTCCACGTACCGCGCGGTCCGCAGCACCAGCCGGGTCACCTCGCCGGACGTCTCCGCCCCGGGCCGGTGACCATCCGACACCGCCTGCTCCACCACCAGATCGTGCAGGCCGAACACCTCGCCCACCGCCCGCATCGTGGCGTGGTCCGGCTCGTGCAGGCCGAGCCAGACGAAACCGCCGCGCCGCCGCCGGGCCAGCCGGGCCGCCTCCGGGAACGACAGCGGAGCCGACCCGCCGTGCCGGGCGCCACCCGCGTAGACCGCGCAGTCGACGATCGCGTCCGGGGATCCGGAGCGCTGGGCCGGCAGATGCAGTGGTGGCCTCACCAGGGTGCCGACCAGCCTCTTGATCGCCGCACGACCGAACATCGGGCGCCACCTTTCCCTGAGCCGTGGGCTGCGTGAAGAAAGGTAGCGGACGCTGTCAGTAGGAGCGTCGCATGGCGCGCACCCCGCTCAGCGCCGCCTGCGCGAACATCGGCACGAACTCCCTCAGTAGGGTTCGTTGCGGCCACTTCCTGACCGCAATGCGAGAGAGCCTGGGGTCATGGCGAACACGAGTGCACGGATGCTGCGGCTGCTGTCCCTGCTCCAGACGCACCGCTACTGGCCGGGCTCCGAGCTGGCCGGCCGGCTCGACGTCAGCCCGCGCACCCTGCGCCGGGACGTCGACCGGCTACGCGAACTCGGCTATCCGGTGGACGCCTCCCGCGGGGTGGCCGGCGGTTACCAGCTGCAGGCGGGTGCCGCGATGCCGCCGTTACTCCTCGACGACGAGGAGGCGGTGGCGATCGCGGTGGGCCTGCGCAGCACCGCCGCCGGGGCGGTGGCCGGGTTCGAGGAGACCTCGGTCCGGGCCCTGGCCAAGGTGATCCAGCTGCTGCCGCCCCGGCTGCGCCGCCGGATCGACGCGTTGCAGGCGGTCACCGCCCCGGCCGTCCCCGGTGGCGGGCCGGTGCTCGACGCGCTGACCCTGACCTCGGTGGCGATGGCCTGCCGGGGTGAGGAGCGGCTGCGGTTCGACTACACACCCCGCGACGGCGAGACCACCCGGCGGTACGTGGAACCGCATCGACTGGTCTCGCTGGGACGCCGGTGGTACCTGGTGGCCTGGGACCTGGACCGCGGTGACTGGCGCAGTTTCCGGGTCGACCGGCTGACCGCTCCGGAACCGGCCGGGGCCCGCTTCCGCCCGCGGGACCTGCCCGGTGGTGACCCGGTGGAGTGGTTGCGGTCGCGGATCCGGACCATTCCCCAGCGGTACGACGTGTCGGTCGTGCTCCGGACCGATGTGGACACCGTGCGGGCGACCGTCGGGCAGTGGGGTGCGGTGGAGGCGCTGCCGGACGGCTGCCGCCTGCTGATGAACGTCGACGACCTGGGCTGGCCGGTGATGGTGCTCGGCCTGCTGGACGTGCCCTTCACCGTGGAAGGGCCCGATGAGCTGCGGGAACGTGTGCGGCGCACCGGTGAGGCCCTGCTCCGGCACAGCGCCTGACACAGTGGACGGACCGGCACCCCCGTGGCGCCGGTCCGCAGGGAGGAACCTATCGATGGGGTACGACAAGAATCCGCCACTGTTAAGAAACAGCTTATATAAATCTCAGATGCTGCGAGAGAACCGCCACGACCACGCGTCGTCGGCCTCGGTCGAACCGTGCGTCCGCCGCCGCTCCACCTTGCGGAAACCCCGCGCCTCGTAGAACGGGATGCCCAGCTCGTTGCCGTCCAGGACGGCAACCCACATCCGCGCCGCCCCCAGTTCCCGCAACTGGCCGGTGACCCGATCGAGCAGCAGCGTACCCAGCCCGCGCCCGCGCTCGTCCGGATCCAGATAGAGCACGAACAACTCACCCTCGCCGGGGCCGGTGAGCCCGCCGGCCGCCGCACCGACGATCCGCCCGTCCTCCTCGGCCACCTGATAGCCGAGCCACCCCGGCGGAGCCGCCGGAATCTGTTTCGCCACCTGCTCCAGCGTGTAGGACCCGTCCAGCATCCGCTCGATGAACTCGCTGCTCAGCAGGCCCGGATAGGTCCGCCAGTAGCCCCGGACACAGATGTCGCGGATCGCCGTCGCGTCGTCGTCACGAGCCGCTCGTACCAGCACCATGCGGGGAGGATAGGTCGCGCTGCCGGATGTGATCGTCGTGCCACTCGGAGCCGACCAGGTTTCGTTTCACCCCGACGATCGCGAACCCGTGCCGGCCGTAGAACTTCGAAGCCCGCGCGTTCTGCTGATTGACGCCGAGCCAGCAGGTCCGGGCTCCGGTCCCGGCCGCGGCGGCCAGGGTGGCCGTCATCAGCTCGCCGGCCGCCCCACTGCCGTGCCGCTCCGCGGCCAGATAGAACTTGCTGAGCTCGATGCTCGTCGCGGCGTCCACCACCTTGATCACGTCGGGGTCCGTGCTCGGGCCGCGGACCAGCATCGAGTAGCCGGTCGGCTGTCCGTCGGCGGACGCCAGCACCAGGATGCGGCCCGGATCGGCCAGATAGCCGGCGAAGCGCTCCACCGACAGATTCGTGCTGATGAACGCGTCGATGTCGCCCTGGGCGGTGCCGGGCGGGCAGGCCAGTCCGAAGGTGCGGGCCGCGAGGTCGTGCAGGACCCGCTCATCACCGGGAGTGGCCGTTCGTGTGGTTATCGTCATGAGGAAACTGTTTAGACTCTTCAGAGTGAGCGATCGGATGAGACAACTCGGCGATGTTATCCCGCGCCCGGCGTCGGTACTGCCCCTCGCGGACACGACGTTCATGCTCGGACCCGAGACCGCGGTCAGCGCCCCACCCGGCTTGACGGCCGTCGCCGCCCACCTCGGCCGGCCACTCGCCGCCGACGGCCCGATCCGGCTCACCCTGGACCCGGCACTCGCCGCCGAGGCGTACCGCCTGGAGATCACCACCGAATCGGTGACCCTCGCCGGCGGCAGCGCGGCCGGCGTCTTCTGGGGTGTGCAGACACTGCGCCAACTCGGCACCGCACTGCCCGGCGGGACCATCGAGGACCAGCCGCGGTACGCCTACCGCGGCACGATGCTCGACCTGGCCCGGCACTTCTTCACCCCGGCCGAGATCAAGGCGCACATCGACACGCTGGTCCAGTTCAAGATCAACCATCTGCACCTGCACCTCACCGACGACCAGGGCTGGCGACTGGAGATCCCCGGCTGGCCCCGGCTCACCGAGATCGGCGGCGGCCCCGGCACCGGCTGCGAAGGAGCCGGACCCGGCTACCTCACCATCGCCGACTACACCGACCTGATCGCCTACGCCGCCGACCGGTTCGTCACCGTCGTCCCCGAGATCGACATGCCCGGGCACGTGAACGCGGTGCAGGTCGCCTACCCCGAACTCGGCGCCGACGGCGAACCCGTCACACCCCGCACCGACGCCGAAGTCGGCTACTCCTCACTGGTCGCGGCCAAGGAGGAGACCTACACGTTCGTGGAGAACGTGCTGAAGACGGTCGCCGGCGCCACCCCCGGCCCCTACCTGCACATCGGCGGCGACGAGTGCTTCTCCACACCCGCCGGCGACTACCTGACCTTCCTAGACCGGGTCCTGCCGATCCCCGGAACCCTCGGCAAGACCGTGATCGGCTGGCACGAGATCGCCGCCGCCGAACTCCCCACCGGCGCGATCCTGCAGTACTGGCGCCCCGAACCCGCCGACGACGCAGTCGCCCGCGCCACCGCCGCCGGTGCCCGGGTGATCGTCTCCCCGGCCGACCGGGTCTACCTGGACATGAAATACGACACCGACAGCCCACTCGGGCTCGACTGGGCCGGACACCTCGGAGTACGCCGCGCCTACGACTGGGACCCGGCCGAACGGCTCCCCGGCGTCGGTGAGGAGGCCATCCTCGGCGTCGAGGCGCCACTCTGGTCGGAAACCCTGCGCAGCCCCGCCGACATGCAGTACCTGACCTTCCCCCGGCTCCCGGCCGTCGCCGAAGTGGCCTGGTCGCCACGGGACAGCCGGGACTGGGAATCGTTCCGGCAGCGGCTCGCCGCCTTCGGGCCGATCTGGACCGCAGCCGGGATCAACTATCACCGCTCCACAGAGATCGACTGGAACTGACCCCCGCCCAGGCCACCGCCGGCTGCTGCTCCGGCACCACCAGAGTGATCCGGTCCCGGGGCAGCGCCGGAATCCGGGAAAGATCGATGGTGGTGTCCTGCGGCGGCAGATAGTGATCCAGATCGGCCAGCCGCCGGGCCAGCGTGCTCAGCAACGCGACAGTCACCAGCTCACCCGGACAACGGTGGCCACTCCGCGGATCCCCGCCACCCTGCGGAATCAGATCGAACTCGCCGATCTCCCGGCCGATGAACCGATCCGGGTCGAAGGTGTACGGATCCGGCCACAACTCCGGGTCGTGGTTCTGCCCGTAGACATCCAGCAACACCAGGGTCCCGGCCGGAATCGGCTCACCCTGGAAGAACAGATCACGCGTCGCCCGGCCACCGAGGAACGGCGCGAACGGGTAGAAACGCCGCACCTCCTGCGCGAACGCCCGAGCCTCCTCGTCATCACCGGCCCGCAACCGGGACTGGAACCGCGGCCACATGTCCATCGCATGGCCGGCGAACGCCACGAACCACGACACCGCGACCGCCGGCCGGATCACATTCAGCAACTCCACCGCCGCCGTACGCGGATCCAGCAGCACACCGTCGTCACGATGGTGCGCGATCACCGACACCGGGGCCGACGTGACCGGCTTCGCTCGTACCGCCGCAATGATCTCGGAGAACCTCCGCTCCTGCGCCCGCCGAGCCAGCAACGCCCGCGCCGCCCGCGGCCCCACCGTCGCGAAACCGTCCACCATCGCCAGGCAATCCCGAGCCAGAAGATCAACTGCACGATCATCCGCCGGTACGCCCACCCAGCGCGCCACCGCAGCCGCGATCACCCGGGCCGACTCGTCCAGCAGACGCACCGGCGGACCACCACGCCACCGTGCCGCCGCCACGTCGAACTCCCGCCCCGCCAACTCCGCCAGCCGCTCCGCCCCCTCCGCATCCAGCAACAACGCGGTGAACAACGCCTTCCGATGCCGGTGCGCCGCGCCATCCAAGGTGTGCACCGCACCCCTGCCGAACAACGTCCGCACCACCAGCCCCGGCACCGCGGAATGCCGCTCCAGGCCGCCGTCCGCATAAAAGAACCGGGCCGCCGCCGGCCCACCGACAGCCACCACCGGTTGCCCCAACACCCGCATCCGCACCGGGCCACCACCCGACCGTCGGCGAAGATCCGGCAACCATGCGTAACCCTTGAGAGCGACCGCAAGGGTCTGATCGAGGTCAGCCATACGGTCCGTATAACCCCCTGGACGGGCGCGAAACGGTTACCCACCGTTTTGGCCCTAGTCTGGGTGCTCCGTACAGCCGGTTCCCCGGCACGCCGGCCTCGGCCGGCACGCCGGATCGGGGCAGCCCGGCGGAACGCTGGTCACGGGTTCGGGAGGAGTGCGGGCTTGAGCAAGGATGCACCGGCCGCCGCACGGTCGGCGGCCGCACTGGCCGGATTCCTGGTGGTAGTGGGACTGCAACTGACCGTGGTGCTAATCGGCCTCTGGGCAGTGCTGTGGGCACTACCCGGCGGCTTCGCCCTCCGGATCGGGGTGCCGCTCGGCCTCGCCACCTTCGGCGCTCTCGGTTACGCCACGTGGCGGGCACTGCACATCCGGCACCGGGTACCCGCCGGAGTCGCCGTCAACCGGGACCAGGCCCCCCGCCTGTGGGAGGCGATCGACGCCGCAGCAGCCGCCGCCCGGGTCCGCACACCCGACGGCCTCACCATCGTCGCCGACGCCACCGCCGCCCTCGGCGAACGCACCCGGCTGATCGGCTTCATCGGCGGCCGGCGAGACCTCTACCTCGGCATGCCACTACTGCAAGCCCTGGAACCCGGCCAGCTCGCCGCGATCATCGCCCACGAACTCGGCCACGGATCACCGAACCTCGGACGGTGGGCGCCACTCGCCTACCGCGGGCGGATCACCATCGGCCGGATCATCCCGCGCATCGGACGGCGCAACCTGGCCGGAGCCGCACTCCGCGCCTACGCCGGGTTCTACCGGCGGGTCGACGCACCGTTCAGCCGGGAACAGGAACTCGCCGCCGACCGGATCGCCGCCGCCCACGCCGGCCCCGGAGCAGCCCTCACCGCACTGCGGGACCTGCCCGCACTGGCCGGCATGCAACGACTGTTCCACGCCGAATACGTGGGACCCGGATGGCAGGCCGGCTACGTGCCGGACGACGTGTTCGGCGGGCTGCTGCGGGTGCTGGCCGCCCGCACCGCCGAGATGACGATGCTGCGGGCCCGGGAACCCGAACCGGCCGGCCCCTGGGACACCCACCCACCGATGCCGGAACGCCTGGCCGCCCTCGCCGCCCTCGCCGCTTCAGGGGAATCCCCCGCCCCCCACCCCACCCCGCCCCCCGCCCCGGCTGCCGGCTCCTCCTCCA
>DATMVU010000348.1:0-2293 GCA_035562875.1 Actinoplanes sp.
ACACGGTGTTCCAGCCATTCCCCGGCACTGGTCGTGACAGGCACCAACACCAGCACCAGCACCAGCACCAGCACCAGCACCAGCACCAGCACGATCCCTGACAGGATGGTGTTCGGGCCGGCCAGCGGATGGCGCAGGGCGGGCCAGACGGCGGTCAGCACGATCAGCAGGGCGGCGAGCCGCAGCCACAGACGCGGGAGGTGTACGTCAAACGGGAATGAAATTCGTGGACTTCCGCGAGCTCAGGCTGCCGCTTCCGCACCTGTTCCGCAACGCACATCACGATCGCCCGGTCGACGACGGTGATGCCGAGAAGCGCAAAGGACCGCATCTTGCGGCCCGGGCACCGTATCGTCCGTTCCCGGAGGCACTTGTCACCATGGTCATGGGCTCGTCACGAGCCGACAGCCAAGGAGTGCGGGGTGAAGCATTCTCAGCGGGGTCGCCGCGGCGTGATGATCGCACTGGCGGTGGTGTTGCTCTCTTTGACCGCGCTGAGCGTTGCGGGCGCCACGCTCACCCGCGAGGCCGCCAAGACGGCCGACGGTTCCGTAGCCTTGGCCGAGGCGTACCACGCTGCCGACAGTGCCGTGGCCGCAGAGGAATCACTGGAACGCCTCTACCGCCTGGAGCCGGACCCACAGACACGCCGCCAGCACGCACAGGCCGCAGACAAACTCGAACTGGCCCTCGCCGATGTCGTTTCTCTCGGTACCCCCGATGACGATCGACTTGCGACCCTGCTACGCGCCGACCATGCCGCATATCTCTCATCGGTGATCCGGATGTTCGACGCCGTCGACGCCGGCGACCCGGCGACAGTGGAATCCATCGACGCTACCCAGACTGACCCCGCCTTCAGCCGGATCAGCGATGTCATCACCACAGCCAGTGCCCGGCATGCAGAAACCGCCGACGACGCACTAAACCATTTGCAGCAGATCGAGGACAGTGTCTTCGTCACCACGATCGCCGGGTTCGGCGCCGGACTCGCCCTTGTGGCCGTCTTCCTCATCGTGGCGAACAACTACCAGAAGGCCCTCCTACGACAAACGGCGGACAACCGGCACCGGGAAACCCACGATCCGTTGACAGGCCTGCCGAACCGGACCCTGCTCATCGAACGCTTGCAGGAGACGATAGACCGGGCGCCGGAGGACATCAGCACCGCGGTGATCGTCCTGGACCTCGACCGTTTCCGCGACGTCAACGACACCCTCGGCAACGAATGCGGCGACGAACTACTACGACAGACGGCCCAGCGCACCCGCAGCGTAGTCCGGAGTTCCGACCTGGTCTCCCGTATCAGCGGCGACGAGTTCGCCCTTCTGGTGCCAGACACCTCCGTACCGGAAAGTATGACGCTGGCCCATCGGCTGATCGCTGAAGTGAACCGCAGCTTCGTGATCGAAGGCGTCGACGTCGACGTCGAGGCCAGCATCGGAATCGCACTCGCCCCACAACACGGAACCACGGCGGACGCCCTACTGCGCAACGCCGAGGTGGCGATGCACAACGCCAAGAAGATCAAGACCGGTGCGGTTCTCTACCAGAACGTCCTGAAAACCGACGGAGCCGAACATCTCCGACTCCTCGGCGACCTACGCCGCGCCCTGGACACCGACGATCAGCTCAGCCTGCACTACCAGCCGAAGATCGATCTCCACACCGGTCACCCGTGCGGCGTCGAGGCCCTGATCCGCTGGAAGCACCCGAACCGCGGGATGATCTCGCCGGCCGACTTCATCCCAGTCGCCGAGAACACCGGACTGATCAACCCGTTCACCGTACGCGTCCTGGAGATGGCGATTCGGCAGGCACACGAATGGATGGCCGCCGGCAGTCCTCTGCCAGTCGCGGTGAACCTGTCCCCCCGATGCCTGCTGGACCCCGATCTGATCCATCAGATCACCTCCACACTGCGAAGCATCGGCCTGCCCCCGAGCCTGCTCCACCTCGAGGTCACCGAAACAGCCGTGATGGCCGATCCGGCCGTCGCTCTCACCGCACTGCACCAGCTGAAGGATCTCGGCATCCAGCTTTCCATCGACGACTTCGGCACCGGCTACTCCTCCATGGCCTACCTCAAACAGCTCCCGGTCAGCGAACTCAAGATCGACCGAACGTTCGTCAGCACCATGGACACCGACCCCGACGACGCCATCCTCGTACGCGCCACCATTGATCTCGGACACAACCTCGGGCTCACGGTCACCGCCGAAGGCGTCGAGACCGAGGCTCAGGCAACCGCGCTGTCGGCCCTGGGCTGCGACACAGCCCAGGGTTACCACTT
>DATMVU010000349.1:0-6611 GCA_035562875.1 Actinoplanes sp.
GCGGATGGCGTCGGCGTCCTTGCGCTGCCACCACGGCCGGAGCTGGACCAGCGCGGGCCGCATGTTGCGATAGAACAGCAGCGCGTGCCCGACGGGCATGGTCAGGATCTTGTCGGGTGGCAGCACCCGTTCCCGTTCGTCGCTCTCGGTCACCGATCCCGGCTGGTCGGCGCCCCGGGTGGTGGAGGTCCGGCGGACCCGGGTGTCCCCGCAGAGCTGCGACAGTTTCTCCAGGTCGTCGGCGTCGGCGAGTCCTCCGAGGACGAGTTTGACGGTCGCGGCCGCCCAGAGCGCGCCGTAACCCCGCTCGCCCCAGCGGTCGCGTCCCTGGTCCGGTGACTGGATCAGCACGATCGGGGTGATGCCGCGGCCGCCGGAGTCGCTCATCAGCCCGGCCAGGTTCGGCAGCGGCGCCACGTTGGCGGCCTCGTCCAGGACCAGGCGCAGCGGCGGGTCGAGCCGTCCGTGCGGCCGGCGTTGCGACACCCGCTTGGCGACCTTGACGATGTGGTCGGCGAGCGCGGTGAGGAACGGCGCCGTGGAACCCTCGTCGCCTTCACTGAGCAGGTAGAGGATGCCCCGCTGCTCCAGCAGCCGTTCGACGTCCAGCCCTTCCCCGTCCTCCGGGGTGACGGCGGCCATCACCCGGGGTGACGCCAGCGGTTTGAGGATCAGGCCGAGGGTCATCTTGGTGCTGGACACCGTCTCCGGGGCGCCCCGGGTGAAGGTGCGCAGTGTGCTGTGCCAGCCCGGACTGGCCCGGTCGTCGCCGCGCAGGATGTTCAGCGGCTCGTCGTCATCGAAGTCGGTGGCCCAGGTCGCCACGTCGCGCATGCTGCGGCCGGCCAGCGCGGCAGCGTGCAGCAGGCAGCGCAGCACCGTGTCGGCACCCTGGATGAAGAAGTCGGCGTTCCCCGTCGACTCACCCAGCGGTACGGCCGCCACGAACGCCCGGGACCGTTCCGAGGCCACTCCGGGGTCCTCGCAGCCGGTCACCGGTGACCAGCGCAACTGGTCCGGCCACCCGGCGATGTCCTCCGGGTCGAAGACGTGCACCGGCCGGTCTCCTCGTGCACGGGTCGTCGCGGTCAGCCGGACGATCTCGGCCTTGGTGGACGTGGCGACCACCGCGCCGGGTGCGTCCAGGATGGCGTTCACCGCGAAGAACAGCGTCTTACCCATCCGCGGCGGCCCGATGACCAGGACCGAGTCCTCGTGCTGGGCGTAGAGCGGGCCGGCCGGATGGGTGGCCAGGAACATCGCCCACGAGTCCGGGTCCGGGCGTTTCCGGTCGGCCAGTGACGGCCGGACCTGCCGGGCCTTGCGCATCGCCGCGTCCTTGAGCAGCGTGCTGCGCAGTTGTGCCCTGGTCACCAGCCCGGCCGGCTGTCGCGTGCCGGCCCGGCGCATCCACCACCACAGCAACAGCCCGGCGGGTACCGCGACCAGCACGATCACCAGCAGCCAGACCAGTGCGGCGGGCGGCAGATCCGCCCGGACGGCGGTGGGGTAACCGGACAGTGGGTCGAACGGCGACTCCTGGACCGCCTGCACCGTGTCGGCGTACCGGATCGCCGGGTCGTGGCCGGTCAGCGCCGCCGCGCCACGGACGGCGAAGTGGAACACCCCGGCGACCGCGATCAGCACCCCGAACAACCCGAGCACCAGGTTGAGCAGCGTGTCGTTCGAGTCGTCGCGGTCCGGGCGGCTCACGTGCCGGCCTCCACCCGGCCCAGATCGGCCTCCTCCGCGTGGACGATGACGCCGGTGCTGGTCATCGCGGCGTCGGTGTTTGTCAGCTCGACCTCCAGATCGGATCGCAGGTGCGAGACGATGATCGGATCAGCGGTGCCGATCTTGACCAGGGGTGTGCCCTTCGGCAGCTCCAGCAGGATGTTCATCGCGGTGGACGGCAGGTTGAACAGGCGTACACACTCCCGGGCGTCGTCCTCCTTGGCCTGGCCGTAGATGAAGACGGTCTCGGCCTCCTTGACCATCGCGATGGCCGGTGAATCGGCGGGCACGTCGGAGATGTGGTGCACCGCGACCACATTGCACAGTCCGAGACCGCGGGCCAGCTTCCAGTTGCGCCGGGCCACCTTGGCGAAACTGCCCTCGATCAGGTGCCAGCCCTCCTCGACCACGAAGATCGTCTGAACCGGCTCGTCCTGGTTGGCCAGCACGTTCATCAGCCAGGTGTTGATGATGCTCATCACGATCGGCAGCGCCGGCCCGGTTTCCGGCAGAGCCGACACGTCGAAGACCGTCAGCCCGGCCTCCAGGTTGACGTTGGCGCTGGTCGGCGAGTCGACCAGACCGGCCAGGTCCTCCTCGATCATCCGCTCCAGCTCGAAGGCGGCGTCGTAACCCCACTCCAGCAGCCGTTCCACGTCGACCCGGGCCTCCCGGGCGGCCTCGGCGTCGGGTTCCAGCAGCGCGTCGACGATGTCGCCGATGACCGCCTCCCGGCCCTGCTGGCGGGCCCGTCGCAGGGCGGTCCGGTGCGCCACCCGCAGCGCCTTGCCCTCCTTCGGGGTCAGCGGCCGTTCCAGGGCTTCGGCGAGCACCGCGCGCAGCAGCATCGCCTGCCCGGCCGGCGACGCCTCACCGACCGCCTCCCGGGCGGAGATCACCGGGTCGAGCACGTTGATCCGGCTGCCGGTGCCGTCGAGGGTGAACTTGATCGGTTCGACACCGAACTTGCGCGCTGTCGGCGCGTACTCACCCTCCTTGGTCTTGCCGTCGAGCTTCTTGTCGATCACCACCACGCGGCGGCCGAGCAGCAGTTGCCGCAGCACCGCCCATGTCTTGAGCAGCGACGACTTGCCCTTGCCGACATCGCCGATGACGATGCAGTTCGGGCTGGTGATGATGCCGTCGAAGTAGGCCTCGAACGGGTCGTGCACCACACTCTGGCCGGTCTCCGCGTCCTGACCGATGATCAGGCCGCGGGGTGAGGTCGGCGGCGCGGCGACGGCGATGTTCAGCGCCTCGGCCTGCCGGGTCGTCGACTTGATGGCCGTCACCCGCGGCTCGTAGAAGCCCTGCCGGTCCAGCCACCTGTTGCGCCGCAGCGCGCCCACCCGCGGGGCCGCGGGCGGCTCGGTTGGCTCCTCCGGTGGCTCGGTCACCTCCGGTTCCGGCTGCTCGGGGGCGGGCGGGACCCAGCCGGTCCGGGGCACCCGGCGTCGCCGGGAGAACGGCCACACCATCAGGCCACCTCCATCCCACGCCACAGCGGCCAGGTGGCGACCGCCGCCGTGTCGTGCTCGGTGTCGTACCAGTCGAGGTAGGCGATGCCGCACTCGCTGGCCTTCTCCTCCACCCGCTCGCACGCCTCGCGCAGCAGGTCCCGGCCGGGAGCGGTCACCGAGACGAACAGGGCGTAGTTGGCCCCGTGGTGGCCACTGCCCGGCCGTAGATCGTGCAGCCGCTGCTGGGAGGCGGTCACCTGCAACTCCCGGGAGCCGTCGGAGACCAGGCCCTCGGTCGCCGCGGTCCGGGCCGAACTGCGGTCCTGCGCGACGTCGGAGACCGCCTGGGGACGGGCCCGCCGGGCCGGGACGAAATCCATCAACACGGTCACGGTACGGATGACGGCCGGCGTGACATCGGTCAGCAACGGTGCCATCCAGCGCATGTGCACCGGCTCCGGGCTGATCGCGTCGGCCGGGATGTGCGCGACCCGGGTGTGCCACTTGTCGTTGTAGACGACCGCGTCCCGGTTGGCCCGGCTGGCCTGCCAGCAGTTCGCCAGGTCCACGTCACCGTGGTCGTCGATCAGGAAGTCCGGGTCCTGCAGAGCGCGCAGCAGGGCGGCCAGGCGACGTTCGCCGAGACCGCGCGGGTTGCGCAACCCGGCGTTGCGGGCCAGTCCGGCCACCCGCGCCATCTCGTTGTAGACCACCCGGCACCAGGACTCCTCACCCTTGCCGTACGCCGCCGCGGTGGCGAAGAACCGTTTGTTCAGCGGGATCCGCACCACGATGAAGTTGCGGTGCTGTTCACTGACCGAGGCGGTCATCCGGATCAGCTGGGCGTAGGAGCTCTTCAGCACCTCAGGAACACCGTCGGGTACGCGCCGCCCGATCCAGCGTTCGTGGTCGGCGGAGTCCAGCGGCACCACCCGGTTGACCAGTTGCAGACCGCGGACCAGGCTCGACTCCTTGGCCAGTGCCGCGCACAGCTTGCCGAACCGGGTCGCCGCCTGGTCGTACTCCCACTCCTCGCGCAGCCCGCCGGACAGCCCGTCGATCTCCATCACCGCTGACAGATAGTGCGGGGCGTTGGCGTTGGTGTGGTGCATGACGGCGAGCGGACCGGCACCCGCCTCGTAGGTCAGCATCCGGACCTGGCCGAGGCCGTCCGGGACGGAGCGCGGCGGCACCGGCCGGCGCCGGACCCGTTTGCGCCGCCGGCTCTCCACCGACGCCTCGGTGCCGGCCGGGGTGAACCAGGCCAGCAGGCGCCGCCGGCGGTTCAGCCAGCGCACCTCCCGGACCAGCAGGGCGGCCAGGCTGCGCCGCCCGAAGCGCCAGAACAGCGCCACCGCGCCCCCGAAGATCGCGAACCCGGCCGCGATCGACCCGACGTTGCCACCGAGCAGGGTCAGCGCCCCGATGACCAGACCGGCCAGCAGGCCGATGTTCTCCGCGCGGGTGCGCCGGCCGCCGAGGAGGCCCCGGCCGCGGAGTTCACCACCGAGCAGTGCGGTACGTGCCATGTCAGTCCCCGTCCCTGGCCGGAATGTCGGGCGGGGCGTTCTCCGCGATGCCCTTCGCCTTCTCCACCGCCGCGCGCCCGACCTCAGCGGCGGCGATCACACCGAGCGCGATGCCGCCGGTGGCCGCGCCGGCACCCGCGGCCGCCGCTGTTCCGGCACCCGCTCCAGCGCCCGCACCGGCCCCAGCACCGGCACCAGCACCAGCGCCCGCACCGGCTCCGGCACTCGCACCGGTTCCCGCGCTTGCGCCGGTGGTGCCCGCGCCTGCCGTGGAGCCGGCCGAGCCGGTTCCACCCTGGGCCGCCTGGCCCGAGCCGCCGCCGGTCTTCGCACCCTCGGCGGCTCCGCCCTTGCCTGATTCGGCGCCCGAGCGGCGGGTCGGATCCGGGGTGCCCGGCGAGCCGCTGTCGTCCTTGGCGGCCGGGCCGTCGTCCCCGCCACCACCGACGGACGCCTCCTGCCGGGCGGCGGCCTCACTGTTGCCGGTGGCCCGGCGCATCGCGATCTGCTGGGCCGCGGACGAGGCGGTGCCGGCGACCGCGCCGCCCACCACACCGCCGCCGCTGCCACCGGCCGAATCCGAGCCGTCGGGCAGCAGCGGGGCGTACTTGAGCAGGCCGAACGGTGCCAGCCCGGCGACCAGCAGGGCGAGGGCGGCCATCAGCGCGGTGGTGATGCTCTTGACCCCCGGGTCGAGGATCGCGGTGGCCGAGGTGGCGTAGTTCGCCAGCCCGAACGCGGCACCCAGCAGCAGGAAGAGCAGCGGCTTGGCGAACAGGACACCCAGCCAGGTGAACGGGATCTTGGCGGCCTTCTTGCGCCACTTGGGGTTGGCCCACATCCCGAACGCGATGGCGCACGCCAGCCCGGTGAAGTAGAGCGTCAGCGTCTGCAGCAGCAGTCCGAGCAGCAGCGCCATCGCGCCGAGGAAGAGCATCAGGTAGATGACGATGCCGATGATCACGCCACCCGGCACGGCCGCGCTGAGCTGACTGAAGATGGCCAGCTTCGCCAGGAAGGCACCCTGGTCCGGAGCGGTGAAGTGGATGATGCCCTCGGTCAGCGCGTTGGCGAACTCGCTGAGGACCGCGCCCAGAGCCGGACCGAAGATCATCAGCACGATGCCGAGCGGCAGATGCTTGAAGACGGTGTCCTGCATCTCGTCGCCGGAGAGCTGGTTACGGGCTGTCTGTACCGAGGTGATCAGCAGCATGATCGCCATCACCGCCAGGCCGAGGGCCGCCGACGCCGCGTAGTGCCGCAGCCACCAGTCGGCACCGGCGTCGAACGCGGTCGCCCGGCTCAGCTCCACCAGGACCTTCTCCACCAGGTCGGTGGCACTCGCCTTCAACGTGTTGACGAAGTTGTCCAGAGCACTGGTCGGGTCGGCGACGAACTTGACCACGTCGACGACCGCGCCGACGAACTTCAGCGCCTCCTCGAACATGTCGGCCAGCTTCTCGATGAGCTGACCGGCGAGGGGCTCACAGGCTTCCATGGCGATCTGCTTCATGGCGCCGGCCGGTGCGGTGATCGCGGAGCACAGGATCGTTGTCGTGAGCTCACGACCGTCCGTCTTCAACAGCGTGGTGACCGCTGCAGCACACTCCTTCTTCAGTCCCTCGTTCAACAGGATGGTGCCGAGGAGGCCGTCCCCGCAGAACTGTTTCGCGGCGATGCCCGCGGCCTTCGCCTTCTGCTCCGGGGTGGGATCGGCCGCAAGTGCCGGGCCCGCGGCGCCGATGATCAGCAGCAGCCCGGCCGCCACCGCGAGCACCAGGTTCCGGACCCGGTCACTGAGGTGCATTGGCGTACTCCTGCCATCCGGCCCCGGCCGCCTGCAACGCCTGGCGCCGCTCGGCGGCCGGCAGAGGCTGCTCACCCGGCG
>DATMVU010000350.1:0-6816 GCA_035562875.1 Actinoplanes sp.
CACCGGCCCCGATGATCGCCACCCGCGCCCCGGCCTCGCGTTCCCCGCTGATCAGCTGCTGGTAGGTGATGACACTCGGATGCTCCACCCCCGGAATCGACGGGATCCGCGGCTGCACCCCGGTCGCGAGCACCACGTCGTCGAACCCGGCCAGGTCGTCCACTGTGGCCCGGGTCCCGAGCCGCAGCACCACACCCCGGACGTCGACCATGTGCCGGTAGTAGTCGAGAGTCCGCGCGAACTCCTCCTTGCCCGGGATCCGCGCGGCCAGCCGGAACTGCCCGCCGATCTCCCCGGCCGCCTCGAACAGTTCGACCCGGTGGCCCCGCCCTGCCAGTTCGACGGCGGCCGCCAGCCCGGCCGGTCCCGCGCCGACGACCGCGATCCTTTTGCGGGTACGGGTCGGCGTCAGCACGAGTTCGGTCTCGAAACCGGCTCGCGGGTTGAGCATGCAGGTGGCCCGCTGGTTCTTGAACGTGTGATCGAGGCAGGCCTGGTTGCAGGCGATGCAGGTGATGATCTCCCGCTCGCGCCCGCCGGCCGCCTTCGTCACCCAGTCCGCATCGGCGAGCAGCGGCCGGGCCATCGAGATCAGGTCGGCCTCCCCGGCGGCGAGGATCTGTTCGGCGGCCTCCGGCCGGTTGATCCGGTTCGACGCGACGACCGGCACGTTCACCTCGCGCCGCAGTTTGCCGGTGACCCAGGTGAACGCCCCGGCCGGTACCGACGTGACGATCGTCGGGATGCGTGCCTCGTGCCAGCCGATCCCGGTGTTGAAGATCGACACGCCGGCCTGTTCCAGCTGTTTCGCCAGGTCCACCGTCTCGTCCCAGGACTGGGCGTCGTCGACCAGGTCGAGCAGGCTGATCCGGTACTGCACGATGAAGTCGTCCCCGCACAGTTCCCGCACCCGGCGGACGATCTCGACGGGGAACCGCATCCGCTTGGCGGCCGAGCCACCCCAGGCGTCCGAGCGATCGTTGGTACGGGCGGCGAGGAACTGATTGATCAGATACCCCTCCGAGCCCATGATCTCCACGCCGTCGTACCCGGCCCGCCGTGCCAGCAGCGACGCCCGTGCGAACGCGGTGGCCGTCCGGTCCACCTGCCGGGCCGACATGGCGTGCGGCTTGAACGGCGTGATCGGTGACTTCCGTGCCGACGCCCCGAGACTGAACGGGTGGTACGAGTACCGTCCCGCGTGCAGCACCTGCATCAGGATCCGGCTGTCGTGCTCGTGCACCGCCTCGGTGACGATCCGGTGCTGCAGCGCGTGACTCTCCCGCGTCATCCGGCTCCCGAACGGCGCCAGCCATCCCCGCCACGTCGGCGCATACCCGCCGGTGACCATCAGCCCCACTCCGCCACGGGCCCGCTCCGCAAAAAACGCGGCGAGTTTCGGCAGGTCACCGAGCCGGTCCTCGAGTTTGGTGTGCATCGAACCCATGACCACCCGGTTGCGCAGCGTCGTGTGCCCGAGGTCGAGCGGCCGGAGCAGGTGCGGATACGTAGTCACGCCCGGAGCATATGAGCAAAGAAGTGCATAGTAAAGAAGTTGACTATGCCGCGGTGACCATCGCATTCGGCCCGGCGGTCGCGGGTCGGCCCGGTGCCCCGCCCGCCTCGCGGATGGCCACGGGACTGTGGACTCCCGTACCCCCATAGGATGTTGACATGGATCTTGAATTGCTCGATGCGGCTGTCGCTGCCGACGGGTTCATGCCGGAGGACGAGGGGCGAGCGCTCGCCGCGGCGGCACTGGCCGCGCCGGACGGGCCGGTCCTGGAGGTCGGCAGCTGGCTGGGCAAATCCACGTTGTACCTGGCGGCGGCGGTGCGAACCCGGGGCGGCAAGGTCGTCACCGTGGATCACCATCGGGGCTCCGAGGAGCATCAGGTGGGATGGGAGTACCACGATCCGGAACTGGTCGACCCGGCGGCCGGATTGATCGACACGCTGCCCGGGTTCCGGCGCACGATCGCCGCCGCCGGTGCCGAGGACGTGGTCGTCGCCGTCGTCGCCCGGGCCGAGGACTTCGCCGCGCTCTGGTCGGCGCCGCTCGCGTTCCTGTTCCTGGACGGCAGCCACACCGACGAGTCCGCGCAGCGCGACCTCGCCTCGTGGGCTCCACACCTGGCCGTCGGCGGGATCCTCGCCATCCACGACGTCTTCCCCGACCCCGCCGACGGTGGGCAGGCGCCCTACCGGATCTACCGGAAAGCCCTCGAATCCGGCGAGTTCACCGAGCTCACCGGCCAGGGCTCCCTGCGGCTGCTCCGCCGGGACCGGTTCGGCCTCGCCCCGGAAGATTCCTGACCTCGGATGTGCGGCGTGCAGCGCGTCGACCGCCAGGACCACCGCCGCAGCAGTCCAGGTGGTGCGCTCCACCGGCCACCGCACCCCGTCGGTCAGCACCAGACCGGTCCAGTAGGAGCCGTCCTCCGCGCGCAGATGCTGCATCGCCGCCACCATCTCGGTAGCCGCTGACCGGTCACCGAAAGTGTCCAGGGCCAGGGCCAGTTCGCACGTCTCCGCACCCGTCACCCACGGCTGGTCGGCGACACAGCGGGCACCCCGGCCCGGCACCACGAACTCCTCCCACCGGTCCCGGATCCGCTGCCGGGCCGCCGCACCCCGGACCGCCCCACCGAGCACCGGGTAATACCAGTCCATCGAATACCGGCCCTTGTCGGCGAACGCCCCCGGCCGGTCCCGGATCGCCGTTCCCAGCAGGTCAGCGGCCAGTTCCCAGTCGGGTTGCGGCTCACCCGCCCGCTCCGCGATCCGGATGCCGCAGCGGAGCGCCTGGTGCACACTCGACGACCCGGTCAGCAGCGCGCCCCGATCCCCGGCCGCCCACCAGACCTCCCCGCCGGGCGCCTGACACCCGGTCACGAAGTCCAGCGCCGCCTTGACCGCGGGCCACATCCGCTCCAGGAACCGGTCGTCCCCGGTACACAGCCAGTGATGCCAGCAGCCGACCGCCAGATACGCGGCGTGATTGGTCTCCGCCGTCGGATCGGTGATCTTCGTACCCGAGTAGCGGGACGCCCACGACCCGTCCGCCCGCTGGTTGAGCCGCAACCAGTCGTAAGCGGCCTCGGCCTGCGGGACGAGACCGCCGACGTCCAGCGCCATCGCGGCCTCCACGTGATCCCACGGGTCGGCCTGCTGCCCCCGCTCCCACGGGATCAGACCGTCCGGTTCCTGATCGGCGGCGATGGTCGCGACGGTGGCCCTGATGTCGTCGGCGCTCAACACGCCCGGCAGGTCAGGCACCGACACCCGCGAGCACCTCCTCCTTCGCCAGGTAGAGGACCACACTCTTGCCGATCAACGGGTTCAGCGCCTGCTCCAGCACCCGGGTGACGACCGGTCTGTCGACGATGTCCCACACCAGCAGGCGATGGTACGCCCGGGTCGGCGCCGAGTCCCCGATGGCACATTTCAGCCACCAGTACGGGCTGTGCAGCGCATGCGCGAACCCGTTACCGGTCACCTTCAGACCCGCGTCACGCAGTCGCTGCGCCAGCTCGTCCTCCTTGTAGATCCGGACGTGCCCACCCTCGTTCGCGTGATACTCATCGGACAGCGCCCAGCACACCCGCTCCGGCAGCCACCGCGGCACGGTCACCGCCGCCAGCCCACCCGGCCGCAGCACCCGGGTCAGCTCCCGGATCGCCGTCACGTCGTCCGGAATGTGTTCCAGCACCTCGGACGCGATCACCCGATCAAAACTGGCATCCGGGAAAGGCAGCGACAGCAGATTTCCCTGTACGACAGTCGCGCTCGCCGTCGACGGCGCCTCACCCTCCAGGTCCATCGCCGCACACCACTTCCGGGTGGTGCCCAGATCGGTGACGCTCAGATCAAGGGCCACCACATCAGCCCCACGCCGGTACGCCTCGAAAGTGTGCCGCCCCTCGCCACATCCCAGGTCCAGGACCCGCATCCCCGGCCGTACGTCCAGCCGGTCATAGTCGACGGTCAGCATTGTCGGTCCACCTCTCTTGTCGATCCCCGGTGTTCGGCGATCGCCTGCGCGTACCACTCGGCGGTCCGGATCGCGGTCCGCCGCCACGTGAAATGCTCGACCACCCGGGCCCGGCCCTCCGCCCCGAGCCGGCGGCGCAGCTCCGGGTCGTCCAGCAGCCGCCCGATCGCCGCCGCCAGCGCACCCGCGTCACCCGGCGGCACGTGCAGCGACGCCAGCCCGTCCGGACCGGCCACCTCCGGCAGCGCCCCGGCGGTAGTGACCACCAGCGGCACCCCACACGACATCGCCTCGACCGCGGGCAGCGAGAACCCCTCGTACCGGGACGGCACCGCAGCCACCGTCGCTGACCGGAACAGATCAGCAAGTTCCGCGTCGCTGATCCCCGACACGAACCGCACCGCGTCACCGAGCCCCAGCCGGGTGATCGACTGGGCGGCCGGCCCGTCCGGCCGGGCCGAACCCACCACGACCAGCTCGACGTCCCGCTCGGCACGTAGCTTGGCCACCGCCTCGATCAGCTCCGGAAGCCCTTTCAGCGGTACGTCCGCACTGGCCACCGAGACGATCCGGTCCCGGCCGGCCTTGCCTGTCTTCTCCGCGGCTTCCGCCTTCTCCGCGGTGTCTGCCTTCTCTGCGGTGGTCGCCTCTTCCGCGGTGGTCGCCGGCCTGCCGTCTGGTGCTTCCGCCGGGTCCGTCGAGGCTTTCGCTGACCTGGCCGTCGGCCGGAAGGTGTCGGTGTCGACGCCGACCGCGATGACGTTCAGCTGATTGGGGGAGACCCCGAACGCCTCGACGATCTCGTTCCGGGACGCGGCCGAGACAGTGGTCAGCCAGGGCAGCCGCCGCGCGACCCGGCCCTGCATGCGGGTGAACGCGTACCACCGCCGCAGCGAGGCCCGCCGTTTCCAGTCGGGTGCCGCCGCCAGCTCCAGATCCCGGTCCACGGTGATCGGATGGTGAATCGTCGCGACCAGGGGAGTACCGAGCCGGCCGAGCGGCAGCAGCCCGTACCCCAGGCACTGATTGTCGTGAATGACGTCGAAGTCGCCGAGCCGGTTCTTCAGATGCAGCCAGGCCCGCAACGAGAAGGTCAACGGTTCCGGGAACGCCCCCGTACACATGGCCGCCCACTCCAGCACGTCAACAGCGGAGGTGAACTCCTCACGCCTCGGTGTCCGGAACGGATCAGGCTCCCGATACAGGTCGAGACTTGGCAGAACCGTCAGCCCGACACCCTCGTCCAGCTCCGGCAGCGGCGGCCCGGAGAACACCTCGACGTGATGCCCGAGCGCAGCCAGCTCCCGGGGCAGATGCCGCACATAGATCCCCTGACCCCCACTGTGCGGCTTGCTGCGATACGACAGGAGGGCGATACGGAGAGGCGCGGAGATCACTTGACGACCCTAGAAGTTGGCATCGCCCTAAACACCACAGTTGACCCTACGATTCGATCACTTTAACCGGCACCCGCGTTTCCAGCCGCTCGCTCCCGACCGCTTCCGCCCCAGCCGCCGCCAGCCCGACCCGGCCGCCTTCGCCTCAGCCCAGCCACTTCCGGCCTCGACCCGGCCGCCGTGCTCCGTCCCGGTCCTGCCGTTCTGCCCCGGCCCTGCCTCGCGGTTCTGCTTCGATCCAGCCCCTACCGTTCTGCTTCGGTCCGGCTTCGCGGTTCTGCCCTGACTCGCCGTGCGGTTTGCTTCAGCGCGGCCGACAGTCTTTCGCACGGTCGCCGCCAGGTGTCATCCGAAGGTCCACGCCTGGTTCTGCCCGCCGGCGCAGAAGGACACAACGACCGCGGTTGCCGGCCGATTGCCGGAGTTCATGTCGGTGAGACACAGCGCGGTGGCCCCGCTGACCAGCGCCCCGTTGCTGAACAGCTGCCACTGAGCGGCCAGCCGCCCATCACAGCGAGTGAGTTCCACGGTCCCGCCGCGGACCACCTGAGCACACATGTCCAGCACTTCGAGCGACCGGTCCGCGTTCAGCCGCCACCGCTGCGGACTGGTCCCGTTGCAGGTGTCGACGTGCACTTCCCGCCCCTGCCCGGCCCGCCCACCGCGCAGGTCCAGACAGAGCCCACTCCCGTTCACCAGCATGCCCCGCCCGGTGGGGACGACGGTAGGCACCACCACAACCGGCGCCGAACCAACACTGGCACTGGTCCCGGCAGGAGGCGAGACGACAGCCGACGGACTGACAGTGCCACCACCCGCAGCCGGAGTCCTGGTCCGGTTCACCGTGGACGGCCCCTGCCCGCCGCCATTACTCCCACTGTCACCACCGGGCAGCCCGTCGTCAGGCACCCCGCCACCCGGCTCACTCTCCACCGTCTCACTGTCCGCGACACTGGGCCCGACAGCAGCCGGCAGCGACAGCCCTGGTTGCGAGACCCATTCACCGGTGACTTCGGCCGGCCGCAGCAACGCATACCCACCGATACTGGCAACCACCGCGACCCCGGCCCCGATCAGGACGAGCGACCGCCACCGCTGGCTTCCGTCACCGGCCCCCGGTTCGGCAGCCGCGGCGGGAACAGCCGGAAGCAGTTGGGTGGCCTGCTCCCCGAGCTGGGGTTGAGCCGGCCAGGTGGACGCGGACGGCCCCGACCCGTGCCGATCCCCATCAGGCAGTACGAACGGCCGCACAAGCAGCGGATCACGATCGCCGCCCAGTTCGTCACCCAATTGGCGTTCCCATCCCCAGGTCCGTCATCGGTGCCCCAACTTACCGGCCCCGCCCACCCACCATGATCCCGAGGTCGACCAACTTCCATCACCGCCAGACCCAGCCCACAACACCCCAGATTCCACGCACCCACC
>DATMVU010000351.1:0-11872 GCA_035562875.1 Actinoplanes sp.
GCTTGGGACCGACCTGGGAGTCCAGTCGCTTGATCTCCGCGGTCAGCTTGACCTGCTGGTCCTTGGAGGCCTTGAGCTGCTTCTTGGCCTTCACGTAACCGCTGGAGGCCTTCTCGAGACGCTCGATCAGGGTCGCGGAGCCGCCCTCACCGTCGTCCCCGGAGTCGCCGGGGGCGGCGAGCAGCTGGGGAGCCGCGGAGGCCGCCGTCGGGGCGAAGGCCAGTCCGCACGCGGTGACCACCAGCGCCATCAACGCCGCTAATCGCCGCGCAGTGATCTGCTGCACAGGAATTTCCTTCCGTCGGCCGCCGACCGGGTTAGCTGACGGGTTCGGGACGAAGGAAATCCCTACCGCTGTTGGCGGATTCACCCCGGTGAAAAGTGGATCCCCGGTTCGCCATTGATGACGATTAGGCAGCGGTTCCCGCGCGGGAACCGCACCGACCATACCGACTCGATCCAAGTATCGACAGTTCTCGCACGCGACGCGTTTGCGCTGACACAAACGGTGACTGCAATTACGGATAGTTGTTGGACGGTGACGGCATTGACCCCCACTCGGGCCTGATCCGCGGCGATATCTCAGGTAAACTGGCCGCCGGTCCTGCCAGGACGGCATCACCCCCGAGTTGCCGGCAGGCCGCCGCCCAATCGTCGAGAGACGAACCGGGGAACCAGGTCACTGGGGTGTATCCGCAGCAGCGGTAGGGATTGCTTCCGTCCCGAACCCGTCAGCTAACTCGGTCGGCGGAGTCACGGAAGGAACTGTTGATGACAGCAAGTCCCCGCCGGTGGCTGATACTTGCCCTGGCACCGCTGGTTACCGCCGCGATGCTTCTGGCGCCGGCCTCTCCGGCGTCCGCTGCACCCGGCGATGAGACCGAGAACCCGGCACCCTCTTCGGAGACGAAGGACGACGGGCTCATGTCGACCCTGATGGAGTCGACGAACCGGCGATACGTCTCCGCGAAGGCAGCCGTCGATGCCTCCATCAAGAACCAGAAGAAGCTGAACACCGAGGTGAAGGCCGCCGAAGACCGGCGCGACCTGCTGATCCCCGAGGTCAACTCGATCGCCCGTCAGCAGTTCCTGACCGGCAATCTGAGCACCGTCACCTTCCTGCTGGACAGCAGCTCCTCGAACGACTTCCTGAACAAGGCGGTCTCGCTCGAGGAGATCAACTCGCTGCACGACAAGAAGCTCAACGAGCTCAACGAGGTGATCGAAGAGGTCACCACCAAGAAGGCGGCCCTCGACGCCGAGCTGAAGAACGAGCAGAAGCAGCTCGGGGTCCTGGCGAAGCAGAAGGATTCCGCCGAGAAGCAACTCGACCTGGTCGGCGCCAGCACCGGCATCAACCGGACCGTCAACCAGGGTCTGGTGGACGCGAAGTCGGACAAGGCGAAGGCCGCACCGCGTAACTCCAGCGGCGGTTTCTCGGCCGAGGGTTGCACCGAGACGGACCCGACCACCAGCGGCTGTGTCACCAAGCGGACGCTGAACATGTACAAGGAAGTCAAAAAGGCCGGCTTCGACATGTTCGTCGGCTGCTTCCGTACCGGCGGGCCCTTCGAACACCCCAAGGGCCGGGCCTGTGACTGGTCGTTGCAGAAGAGCGGATTCTCCTCGGCGAGCCTCAGCGACACCAAGAAGATGAAGTACGGCAACAACCTCACCGCATTCCTGGTACGTAACGCCGACGCGCTCGGCATCTACTACGTGATCTGGTACAAGCAGATCTGGTTCCCGGCCTCCGGCTGGAAGTCGTACCACGGTGTCAGTGATCACACCGACCACGTGCACGTCTCGATGCTTTAGCACCGCGTAGAAAAAGCGCCCCCGCCCTGGATAAGGGCGGGGGCGCTTTTCTCGTATCAGCTCCTAGTGCACCGCGCGACGGACCGGAGCCCGGCCGTGCGGCTGGGACGGCGCCGGACCGGCCGGCACCGAGGCGGGGATCGGCACGGTCACCGGACGGACCTGGGTGACCTCGATCTCCTTGCCGTGGTGCTGCAGGGTCAGCCGGGCCTGGCCGCCCCCGTTGCGCAGCGAGTAGGTGACCTCGTCAGCGGTCACGCTGACCCGCAGCCGCAGTCCCCGCCAGAGCAGCGCGAACTCCAGGTTGTTGATCCGGCTCGGCAGCCGCGGCGCGAAACTGAGCTGACCGTTGAAGTCACGCATGCCGCCGAGCCCGGCGACGAGCGAGATCCAGGTGCCGGCAAGCGACGCCACGTGCACGCCGTCCCGCGCGTTCTGGTGCAGGTCGTGCAGGTCCATCAGGGCGGCCTCGCCCAGATAGTCGTGCGCCAGCTCCAGGTGCCCGGTCTCGGCCGCCAGGACGGCCTGGATGCAGGCGGACAGCGACGAGTCCCGGACGGTCCGCGCGTCGTAGTAGGCGAAGTTGCGCGCCTTCTCCTCCGGCGTGAACGCGTCCCCGCGGATGTACATCGCCATGACCAGGTCGGCCTGCTTGATGACCTGCTTGCGGTACAGGTCGAAGTACGGGTAGTTCAGCAGCAGCGGGTACCCCTCCGGCGGGGTGTTCTCGAAGTCCCACTCCTGCAGCCGGGTGAAGCCCTCACTCTGCTGGTGGACACCGAGTTCCTTGTCGTACGGGAGATGCACGGCGGCTGCCGCGTCCCGCCACGACGCCGTCTCCTCGTCGTCCACACCCAGCTTGCGGGCCAGGTCCGGGTGCCGCTGACAGGACTCGACAGCGGTCATCAGGTTCTGCTGCGCCAGCAGGTTGGTGTAGATGTTGTCGTCCACGATCGCGGTGTACTCGTCCGGCCCGGTCACGCCGTCGATGTGGAACCGCCCGTGCCGGTCGTGGTGGCCCAGCGAACGCCACAGCCGCGCGGTCTCCACCAGCAGCTCCAGGCCGACCTCACGCTCGAAGTCGTAGTCGCCGGTGGCCTGCACGTACCGGCGGACCGCGTCGGCGATGTCGGCGCCGATGTGGAAGCCCGCGGTGCCGGCCGGCCAGTACCCGGAACATTCCTGGCCGCGGATGGTCCGCCACGGGAACGCGGCACCCTGCAGTCCGAGGGTCTGCGCCCGCTCCCGGGCCAGATCCAGCGTCGAGTGCCGCCAGCGCAGCACGTCGGCTGCCGCGGAGGGCAGGGTGTAGGTGAGAGCGGGCAGCACGAAGGTCTCGGCGTCCCAGAACGTGTGCCCGTCGTACCCCGGCCCGGTCAGGCCCTTGGAGCCGATCGGACGCTGCTCGGCCCGGGCGCCTGCCTGCAACGTGTGGAACAGCCCGAACCGGACCGCCTGCTGTACCTCCGGGTCACCCTCGACCTTGACGTCGGAGTGGTCCCAGAACGCGTCCAGGTAGTCCTGCTGCTGCTGGACCAGGCCCTCCCAACCGTCCAGGCGGGCGCTGGCCAGAGCCGCGCCGACCTGGTCCCGAAGGGCCGGCAACGAGCGAATGCTGGACCAGCCGTACGCGGCGAGTTTGACGATCTGCAGTTTCTGCCCCGGCTCCAGCCGGGTGGCGACGGTGGTGCGCAGCCAGTCCGGGTGGCCCTCGGTGGTGATGGCGTGCCGGCCCGGCGTCTCCACCAGGTGCTCCATCGCCGCGGCCATCCGCAGGTCACTGGCCTTGGTCTTGTGGATGAGGATGCCGCCGGCCCGCTGCTCCAGCATCTCCTCGGCCAGCAGCGGGCGGTCCAGGACGGCGGCCACCCGCGGGTCCTTGCTCATCGGCGGCAGCTGCTCGTTGGCCACCAGCTCGGACTGCACGATCAGCCGGGCCGAGGTCTCCAGCGGCTCCACCTCGTAGAGGAACGCCACCACGGCACGCTGGGTGAACGACACCAGCCGCACGGTGCGGACCCGCACCCCCTGGCCGGACGGGGACACCCACTCGACGACCCGTTCCAGGACGCCCTTGCGCAGGTCAAGGCAGCGTTCGTGGGAAAGCAGCTCGCCGTACCGGACGTCGAACGGCTCGTCGTTGACGAGCAGTCTCATGATCTTGGAGTTCGTGACGTTGACCATGGTCTGGCCGGACTCCGGGAACCCGTACCCACCCTCGGCGTGCGGCAGCGGCCGCAGCTCGTAGAAAGAGTTCAGGTAGCTGCCGGGCAGGCCGTGCGGCTCGCCCTCGTCCAGGTTTCCGCGTATCCCGATGTGCCCGTTGGACAGAGCGAACACCGATTCACTCTGGGCCAGCAGGTCCAGGTCGAGCCGGGTCTCCCGGATGTGCCATGGGTCGACGGGGTAAGCCCGTTCACGGATCACGGTGGTGCCTCTCGTGACTTATCTGGAGGTCTTTATGAAGAAGGAAACGTAGTTAACGGGACAACAGTTCGGACAGATCGGTGACCACCACGTCGGCGCCGTGCGCCCGCAGCTCCTCAGCCTGACCGACCCGGTCCACGCCGATCACGATGCCGAACCCGCCGGCCCGCCCCGCGGCCACCCCGGCCTGGGCGTCCTCGAACACGGCACAGTTCGCCGGATCGATACCGAGCAGTTCCGCACCGAGCAGGAAGGTGTCCGGTGCCGGTTTGCCGGGCAGCCCCCGCTCACGCGCGACGACCCCGTCGACACGGGCCTCCAGGAGGCCGGCGATCCCGGCCGCCTCCAGGACGTCCTTGCAGTTGGCGCTCGCCGACACCACCGCGCGGCGTAGACCGGCGGCCTCGACGGCCTTCAGGTACTCCACCGATCCGGGGTAGACCTTGACGGCGCCTTCCTTGATCTTCTGTAGCACGAGGATGTTCTTGCGGTTGCCGACGCCGTTGACGGTCTCCTGATCGGGGGCGTCGTCCGGGGAGCCCTCGGGCAGGGTGATGCCCCGGGAGCCCAGGAACGTCCGCACCCCGTCGGCACGCTGCCGACCGTCGACATATCGGTGATAGTCGACTCCGGAATCGAATGGCACGAAAGCCTGACCATGCCGTTCGGCCCACGATTCCAGGAACGAATCGAACGTCTGTTTCCATGCGGCTCCGTGCACCAGTGCGGTGTCCGTCAGCACACCGTCGAGATCGAAGAGGCAAGCGGTCACATGTGAAGGAAGTCCGAGCACCGGCCCAATGTAGCCGGAGCCGATCCGGGACGAGACCTGAAGGGGAGTCTCACATTTCCGGAATGTTTCAGCGGCCGGAATGCCGGACTGCGTCCAGACCGATCCGCAATCCGATCGAGGTACCGATCGGGCCGGTCGCCGTGGTGACCTCGTCGCACAGCTGGTGGGCCAGCCACAGACCACGTCCACCCAGCTCGAACGCCTCCGGCGTGTGCAGGCCGTCCAGATAGGCACCCGGGATCCCCGGACCGGAGTCGGTCACCACACACCACACCGAACCGTTCTCGATCTTGAGAACGATCCGCCCCTCACCACCGGCGTGCAGCACGACGTTGGTGATCACCTCGTTGACCGCGAGGACGAAGCCGTCCAGCCGGTCACCGCCGAGGCCGGCCGCCCGCATCACCCGGATCGACTCGTGCCGCAGGACGGTGATGTCGTCCGGGCCGAACGCCCGGTCCAGCAACATCGGCCACTCCCGTGGCGGGACGGCATCAGCCCTCGGCTCCCCGTCGAGAGTCGAGCGCATGCTTTGGCCGATCCTGTCCTCCACCGTGGTGCAGCCTACGCGCTGTGGCCGATCGGTGGCAGGAGGCAGACGGGAACCCGCCCGGAAGTGGTGTGCCTCGTTCATCAGCGCCACCCCACATCGATACGGTCACCACGCTCGTCGAAGAAGTGCAACGCGTCCAGGCGGACCGCCACCGCAAGCGGATGACCAGGCGATACTTGCGGGTAAGGGGCCAGCCGGACGGAGAGTTCGGCCGGTTTGCGATGGTGCCGGGCCGGGTCGTTCAACAGATCGGGCTGACCCGCCGGGGCCGATTCGGTGTGGGATCCGGCACGGGAGAGTCGCTGCAGTGCGCGCTTGAAGGCACCACCACCCGCCTCCGGCGAGACCGCCGGGGACCCCATCTCGTCCACCACGATCGCTGTCGCCCCGATGTCGAGGTAGGCGAGCGACTCGTGCCCGTGGTGCTCCAGGTAGCGGATCCGCCCCTGGAAGACCGGCCCCTGCGTGTCCGGGGTGACCGGGGTGAGCGCTTCGGCCCGGATGCCGACCACGATCCGCTCACCGTGATAGCGGGCCACCGCCCGGGCTCGCGGATCGTTCCACGGTATGTAGAGGGCCTGCTCGCCGAACTTCAGCGCGATGTACTGGTCGAGGTGCACGTACACCGCGGCCTCCAGCAGGTTCATCTTCGGCGAGCCGAGGAAGGCCGCGACGTAGAGCGTGGCCGGGCGGCGGTAGACCTCGGTCGGTGTGCCGAGATCCTGCAGCACCCCGCGTCGCATGATCGCCACCCGGTCCGCCATGGTCAGCGCCTCGGACTGGTCGTGGGTCACATACATCGTCGTCACGCCCAGCTCCCGGGTCATGCCGGTGATCTCGGCGCGCAACTCCGCCCGCAGCCCGCTGTCCAGGTTGGACAGCGGCTCGTCCATCAGGAAGATGCCCGGTCGGCGCACCATCGCACGCCCCATCGCCACCCGCTGCCGCTGCCCGCCGGAGAGCTGACCGGGCCGCCGGGCCAGTACCTCACCGATGCCGAGCGCGCCGGCGATCGCACCCACCCGGTCCTGCCGGGGCTCCGGTTCGACACCGGACAGCTTCAGCGGGAAGCCGATGTTCTCCGCAACGGTCATGTGCGGATAGAGCGCAAAGTCCTGAAACACCATGGCGATGCTGCGATCCCGGGGCGGCAGTTCCAGCACCGGCTCGCCGTTGAGGAGGATGTCCCCCCGCGTGGGATCCTCCAGCCCGGCGATCATCCGCAGCACTGTCGACTTGCCGCACCCCGAGGGACCCAGCAGGACCATGAACTCGCCGTCCTGCACCTCCAGGCTGACGTTGTCGACGGCATACGTGCCATCCGGCCAGATCTTGGTGACGTCTTTGAGCGCGACGGTGGACACCGTCAACCTCCCGCATCGAGTGCGATCCCGAAACCCACGACGGTCGGCGATCGGGACCTAACTCTGCGAGGGGCGTCAATGCTTCACCATCGGGCGAAAGTGCCATTTGCGCATAGTGATCATTCAATTACCGGAGGCTGAACACTCCTGGTCATCCTGTGCACGTGCACACCCAAAACCGGATGATTGTACGGTTGTCGACCTGACAAACGCAGCCACAAATGCCCGTTTCGTCACGCCTGGTCGGCGCGCCTCACGGTCCCCCCGCGACCGCCGGGCCGAATGCGGTGGTCACCGCCGCCGGCGGGAAGCCTTCCAGTCCTTCACCGCGGTGACCGTGAACGAGCCCGCCACCACGACTGCCAGCGCCGCCGTGCCGGCCGTGGCCCAGCCCAGCAGGCCGGTGAGCACCAGGAGCAGGATCCGGCCGTCCCAGCCGAGCAGCGCACCGCCCGCACCGGTCACCGGCGCACCCTTCTCCATCCGGGCGGTCAGGTCGTAGTGCCGCAGAGTGAGCGTGAACAACAACAGGAACGTCAACGCCGGCGGCACCGAACCGTAGAGCCCGACCGCGACCACCATCAGGTACTCGGAAGCCCGCAGCGCGGCCGGTACCAGCCAGTCCAGGGCCCCACCGTGCCGGGTCCGGGCCGGGAAACCGGTCACCAGCACCGGCACCACCACCAGCGCGAGCAGCCACGGATAGCGGGACACGTCGTTGGTGGCCAGAACCGTGACAGCGGCCAGGGCGTACACCGTGAACAGCGCGGCGAACGGCAACGGCCGTCCGGCACCGACCCGGCTCAGCACCGCCCGCACCAGTGGCCCGTCGTCACGGTGCCGCAGCGTGTCGACCGTGTGCAGCACACCGACCCGCATCGACAGCGCCCGCAACGACCGCAGGGCCAGCGTGTAAGCCGCCGCCAGCATCCCGAACCCGACCACCGCGGCCATCGTGACCCGGCCGTTCGACACCGCGGCCAGCACCGAGATCAGAGCCCAGCGCTCACCGATCGGGAACACCACGATCCGCTTGGCCCAGTAGATCAACGACCCGCGCTGGCTCTGCGCCTTCACCGAGGCCGCGGTCAGGCGGGCACCGACCCCACCCGCCGAAGCCGCCGCTGCCGGACGGGACGCGGCCTCGTCGTGCAGGGCCCCGTACCAGGTGTCGGTCATGTGCCGTGCCGTCTGCAGCACGATCGCGGTGATCGCCAGCGGCCACGCGTAGGGCAAGCCCATCCGGTCGGCACCGGCCGCCAGACCGGCGTAGACGGTGTACTCCTTGGCCCGGTCGGCCATGGTGTCCAGCCAGCCGCCGAACGCGTCGAAGTTCCGGGTGTACCGGGCCAGCTGCCCGTCCACACAGTCGAGCACGAACCCCAGATAGAGCAGGATCCCGCCGAGAATCATCCCGACCCGGGACGCCTGCCAGAACAGCAGCGCCGCACCGACCGCGAACAACACCGACAGCCCGGTGACAGCGGTCGGGGTGAGACGGAGACGGGCAGCCGCCCGGGTCACCAGAGGCGACCAGGTGCTCACCGCGTACGTGGTGAAGAAGTCGTCCTGTTCCTTGACCGCGAGCCGCAGACGCGCGGCATCCTCGTCCACAGCGGCGATCGTGTCCCGGGCCGCCGCCAGCCGCTCCGGCCCGTCGACCTGCTCGGCATGCAGCAGCCGAACCCGGGTCGCCACCGGCACGAACCCGTCATCGAGCATCCGGGCCAGCGGATCCGGATCGTCGGAGGCCTTCTCCAGCAGCGGCAGGTCCGCCGGGGCGATACAGACCGCACCCAGGTACCGCACAGTCCCGGTACCCGGCACCGCGGCGATCACCCGGCCACGGTCCTCCTTGAGGTCACCGGCAGGATCGGCGGCCACCAGCACCGTGCTGCGGCCGGCCGGTTCGGTGGCCAGCGTCCAGAGCAGGCTGCCGTGGGCGACCAGGTTGTCGGCACAGATCAGCAGCGGTTCATCGGCGTCCCGGGCGCGACGGGCCAGATCACGCAGGTGACCGCCCTCGTCAGTACCCGGAGCGAACCTGACGATCGAGGAGACCCCGGCCGCACGCAGAGCGGCAGTGAGATCACCGGCGAGCCGGTCCGCCTCACTGTCCGGTATGTCGCTGCCGATTCGGGGAATCAACACGGCCAGCGTCACCCGAACACCACCGCTTGCCTCCTAAAACCCAAGCCAACCCACCACACCGGCCCTGCGCGCGTGCTGCGTGGTGATTCCGGTTGAGGACGAACCACAACCCGCCACGCTTCTGTCGTGTAGCGAGTTCGGGGCTTGTCGCATCCCGGCTCGCCACGCGAAAGTCCTACCTCCCGGACCAACGATCCGGCTATGTCCCAGGCGGGCACGGCGTGACCGAAGCCATAGCCGACCCGGAGCCGATCGGGTCTCCCCCGACCTGACCCCGACCCGCCTAGGGTGATCACCCGAACCGACTCCGGCCAGGTGTTTCGCCCACCGCGACCAGTTTCGGCGGAGAACGCCGCACCGCGGGGCCCGAAAACCGCCTCAGGTTAACAGTGGGCGTCGACCGGGTACGGGAGACCCTTACGGGAGCCTGCCCGCCGGCATCCACCCGAAGGACGAGGGAATGCCGGCATCCCGTGCTTACCGTCGAAGTGGTCCGGACGAAGACCCCGGACCACCGCCGAAGGAGTGGATGAAGTGACCAGCCCCCTGAAGAGCCGCTCGTTCTCCCGCCCCCGCCACAACCGTAGGATCGCCGGTGTCTGCGCCGGCCTGGCCCAGCGTTTCGGGATGCGCCCCGGCACCGTCCGGCTGCTGTTCGTCGTCTCGTGCCTGCTGCCCGGCCCGCAGTTCCTGATCTACCTGGCCCTCTGGCTCCTGATGCCCAACGAGGGCTGACCCCATTTCCCTGGGCCACCACCCTGGCCCAGGGAATCCCAGCCGGCCGGCACGCGCCCGGCCCCACCGCCCTGACCCCACCGCCCTGACCCAGGGTCAGCACGTGCCAGGCCCCACCGCCGCTGACCGGGTCCAGCCCTCCTCCCCGGGCTGGGCCCGGTCAGGTGACACCTTGGGCGACCGCCCGCCTCGACGGGCAGTCGCCCGTTCGTCACGCGCCGAGACGAAACAGAAGGCCGAGGCGAACGCAGCAAACGCAGGGCGCACGCCGCCAACGGAGATCAGCAATCGGAGGTCGCCCGACCGGCCGACGTGAAGGGCAGCCGAGGCTGCCCTTCACCGAAGGTGGCCGCGTCACCGGGCGGGCGATGGCAGATGTGGGTGGACCTGTCAGGGGGCTGCGAACGTGACCGTGACGGTGGTGTAGCCGAGGCGGGTGAACAGGCTCTCCAGCATTCGCTGAGTGTTGTCGCGGGCTCGTTCGTCCAAGCCGCTGGCCCGGGCCGCCTCGGTGATCCGCTGCTGGGCCAGTTGGTAGACCTGCTGCTGCTTGGCCGGGTCCTTGCTGAACGCGTCGCCGATCCGGTTGAACAGGCCGCGTTCCTCGGCGACCACATAACTGCGTTCCATGTCGAGGGCGGCAGTGGACTGCTGTGGCGCGGGCAGGGTCAGTTCGATCGTCTTCTTCTCCTCGTCGATCTTCAGGGCGTCTCCCGCAAGGGTGCTGAAGTCGACGTAGGTCTCGACGGTGCCGGAGCCGACGAAGAGCGTGCGCCGGTTGATCAGGAAGTCGGGGATGTTGTCCTTGTTCTCCTGGAGATCGACGATCACCTGGAAGGTGCCGTCGGCGGCCACGAACCGCTCCAGGTCGCGCACCGACTCCAGGAGCACCGGCTGGCTGCGGTCGGTGGTCTGGGAGGCGAACGGGTTGTCGAAGGTGGGCAGCACGTTCATCGCGCGCAGCCCGAAGCAGCTGAGCACCATCAGCGCGAAGACGAAGAAGACGAAGATCAGCAGCCGGGCGAAGGTGCTCGGCTTGTGCTCGACGGCCGAGACCTCGTCGGGTGCGGGCGCGACCGGGGGAACTGCCGGCTCGCGCACGACCGGGAACTCGCTGGTCGGCGAGTGACCAGGCTCCGGGTGCGGCTCCTGCGAAGCGGGGGAGGGCGATTCGGCCATGCCCTAAAGGTACGGAGGGGGTACGACATTCCGCACGCCGAGAGCCGATCCGCCCCTCTCAATGCGCGAAAGCGTTCAAACCAGTCAGCTTCTGCCCGATCGACAGCTGATGAATCTCCGATGTGCCCTCGTAGGTCAGCACACTCTCCAGGTTGCTGGCGTGCCGCATCACCGGGTACGACGACAGGATCCCGTTGCCGCCCATGATCGTCCGGCACTGTCGTGCGATCTTGAGTGCCTCCCGTACGTTGTTGAGCTTCCCCACGCTGATCTGTTCAGGTCGCAGTGGTCCGTTCATGGCGTCCCGCCGCCGTCCCAGATGCAACGCCAGCAGGAACCCCTTCTGCAGTTCCAGTGCCATGTCGGCAAGCTTGGCCTGGGTGAGCTGGAATCCGGCGATCGGCCGCCCGAACTGTTCCCGGGTCGCGGCGTAGTCGAGGGCGGTGTCCAGGCAGTCCCGGGCCGCCCCGAGCACCCCGAAGATGATGCTGAGCCGGGCCTCGGTCAGGCAGGACAGTGGTGCCATCAGACTGCGGGCACCGGGCAGCCGGGCGCTCTCCGGTAGCCGTACCCCATCAAGAATGATCTCGCCGGTGCTGGCCGCCCGCAGCGACATCGTGTCGCCGGTCCCCCGGGTGGTGTAACCGGCCACATCGGCCGGGATGACGAACCCGACCACGCCTTTCTCGGCTTTGGCCCAGACGATCGCCACGTCCGCGATGGGCGCGTTGAGGATCCAGGTCTTCACCCCGTCGAGGATCCAGTCGTCGCCGTCCCGGCGGGCCCTGGTGGACATTCCGGTCGGGTCGGAGCCGTGGTCGGGTTCGGCCAGGCCGAAGCAGCCGATGGAGC
>DATMVU010000352.1:0-30696 GCA_035562875.1 Actinoplanes sp.
CGCTCCTGTCCAGGTAGTTGGTGCTGTCGGTGACCGTCGCGATGCGCCGGCCGTCCCGGAGGACGTGGAAGTTCACTCCGGTCAGACCGGTCGCCGAATGCCCGGTCGCCTCACTGCCCAGCAGGCGCCAGCTGAGGAACACACCTTTGCTGGTGGGGGCGGCGACCAGGCCGCGGTCGAGGCGTTCCAGTTTCGGCCCGCGCGGCGCGGACGCCGATGCGGGGGAGGGGATGGCGGCGACGAGGACGATCGCCGTGGCACAGGTTCTCAACAAATTGCTGGTACGGGTGGGCATGCTCGTTTCCTCCGAGGGGTTCGGTGGGCGTACCGCAGCCTGCTCTTGATCGTGAGAATGAGGTCGGGGAAAGCGCTTTCCACGAGAGTCTGTATCGATGCTTCGGAGTCGTCAACGGTTTCCGGCAAGTTACCGATGGATCGTTTCAGGCCATGGGGAGCGGCGAATTCCCGGTGATTCCGGGGTGGAGGTCGTTGAACGGTTCAATCAGGCGGCAGGTCGGGGCGCCGGATCTCGGATGACGAGCATCACAGTGGACAGAAGTGTCGTTGATGTCCTGTTCAGCGGTCGTTTCCGAGAAGAATGCGGAAGTCACCCGGTGATCTCCGGGCAGGTTCCCGAGGCCGTGTGTCATCATCCGCAGGGTGACAAACGTCGATGAACGAGTCGCCCGAGTCGCCCAGGTGCTGCGCCGACACCGGCTGACCGCCGGCCTCACCCAGGAGGAACTCGCCGACCAGGCAGGCGTCGCGGTGCGCACCGTGCGCAACCTGGAACTCGGCCTGGTGGCCCGGCCCCGGCGGCACACCCTGGAGCAGATCGCCGACCGGCTGAACGTGAGCGCCGCTGACCGGGACCGCCTCCTCGGCGCCCCCGGATCCGCCGGGCCGGCCGCGATGTCGCTCCCGGCCCGCCTGCCCGACTTCGCCGGCCGCCGCGAACCCCTGCGGCGCATCACCGGCACCGGCCCGCACACCGCCGCCGCGGAGTCCGGCCCCCGCGGTGCCGCCGCCGGATCCGGTTCGCGCCCCACCGCCTCCGGGTCCGGTTCGCGCAGTGCGGTCTCCGGGTCCGGTCCGCGCACCGTCGTCATCGGTGGCCCGCCCGGGATCGGTAAGTCCAGCCTGGCCGTGCAGGCCGCCCATGAGATGGCCGCGACCTTCCCGGCCGGCGCCTTCTTCGTCAGCCTGCGGGGCACCGACGACGAGCCCACCTCCGCCACCGACGCCCTCGGCCAGGTGCTCGCCGCCCTCGGCACCGGGCCGGTGCCGTCCGCCGCCGACGACCGGACCGCCGCCTACCGCCGGATCACCAGCTCCGGCCGTGGCCTGCTGGTGCTCGACAACGTCCGCGACGAGGCGCAGGTCCGGCCCCTGCTGCCGACCGGCAGCGACTGGCTCACCCTGATCACCAGCCGCGGCACCCTCGGCGGGCTGTTCCCGGCCGACCGGATCATGCTGGACGTCTTCACCGAACCCGAGTCGTACCGGCTGCTGACCCGGGCGGTCGGCGCCGACCGGATCGGCACCGAACCACAGGCCGCCGCCGAGATCGCCCGGCTCTGCGGCGGCCTGCCGCTGGCCCTGCGGGTCGCCGCGAACCGCCTGATCATCCGGCCCGAGTGGAGTGTCCAGTCGCTGGCCGAGCAGCTCCGCGACCAGCAGCACCGCCTGGACCGGCTGCACGTCGGCGACATCGGGGTCCGCAGCGCCTTCGAACTGTCCTACCGGCTGCTCGACGAGCCCGCCCGGCGCACGCTCCGGCTGCTCTCCACCGCACCCCTGCCCACCTGGACGGTCCCGCTGGTAGCGGTCCTGACCGGTCTCGGTGAACCCGGTGTCGAGCTGATCATGGATGCGCTCGTCGACACCGGACTGGTCAACCCGTCCCCGGCGGCCGGCCGGTTCGCGCTGCACGACCTGGTCGGGCTCTTCGCCGCCGGACGCTCCGGCCAGGACGACGAACCGGCGTTCCGCCTCGCCGCCCAGGACCGGCTCTCCACCGAGATCCTGAACCGCTGCCACGCGGCAGGCCTCCTGATCGACCCGGGCGACCGTGCCCCCACCACGGGTCCCCCGTCCGATCCCGCCGGGTCCTCCTCGGCCGGTCCGGCCGAGGTCTCCCGGACCGATTCCACCGTGGGGATCGCGGCGGCCGGGGGATTCGCCAGTGCTCGTGCGGCGATCGCCTGGCTCGACGGAGAACAGCCGGCCGTCTGGTGGGCGGTCCGGCACGCCGCCGCCCAGGGCCGCTACCGTGCGGTGCTGACCGCCGCCGACGACCTGTACTGGTACTCCGACCGCCGCCACGACGCACTGCCGTGGCCGGAGTTCTTCCACCTGGCCGTGCACGCCGCCCGTGCACTCGGCGACCTGCGCGAGGAGGCCCGGCAGGAGAACAACCTGGGCTGGGCCCTGCGGGTCACCCGGGGCCGGGCGGTGCAGGCCCAGCAGCATCACGTGACCGCGTTGCGCCTGGCACGCCGTGCCGGGGACAGCACCGTCGAAGGCTGGGCGTTGCGCTACCTCGGCGCTGTCGCGGCGGCGTGCGGCGACACCGCCGGCGCGATGGCCCACCTGGCCCGGGCCCGTCAGATCCTCACCGGCCCCGGCGACCGGCTGGCCGGTGTGGTGGTGGCCCGCGCCCTGGCCGAGCTGATGCGGGCCCGGGGTGACCTGGCGGCAGCCCGGGACGTCCTCACCGAAGCACTCGGCGTCTGGCGGTCCGGAACCGCGGCCCCGCTGCCCGGGCACGCCGTCCGCGGCTACCTGCGGGCCGAACTCGGCGCGGTGCTAGCCGCCCTGAACGAGCCCGCCCGGGCCCGCGCGATGCTGGCCGGAGCCCTGGCCGACTTCACCGCGGGTGACGATCCCGGCCAGTCCGGCACCGTCCATCTGACGCTGGCCGGGCTCGCCGCGCTCCAGGGCGACACCCGCTGTGCCACCGAACACGTGGACCGGGCCACCGCCTTCTTCGAGACCACCGGCGACCACACCGGGCTGGCCTCGGCCCGCCGGGCCCGCCGCGACCTCGCCCCGAGCCGCCCGCAGCCGGCCCCACGCTGAGTCCGGCGATCCGGCCCGGCCTCGGCCGATCCGCACTGAGTCCGGCCGGTCTGCTCTGAGCCGGGTGGTCCGGTCTGGTCGCGGCCGGTCTGCGAATGCCGCGGGTCGCCGTCAGCCCGGGGAGCCGGGGCGCTGTCCGCGTGGGGACTGCAAGACCCGGCGGACCAGGTCGGCCTGGTTACCGGCGGTCAGTTTGCCGCGGACCCGGCTGACGTACGCATGCACCGTGGCCTCGGAGACCCCGAGCATCCGGGCGGTCTGAGCGTGGGTGAGGCCCCGCGCGATGAAGTCGACGGTCTCCCGTTCCCGGGCGCTGAGCACCGGCCCGGCCGGCGTCCCGGCCCGCAGTCCCGCCGCCGTGGCCCGGCACAGATAGCCGCCACCGGCCCGGGCCGCCCGGATCGCCGCCCGCAGCTCATCGGCCCCGGCCCCGGTGCTGACCATCGCCCGCACCCCGGCCCGCCACGCCGCCCGCACCTGCTCCGGGCCGGGTCCGGCAAGCATCGCCACCGTCGGATAGCGACCGGCCAGCACACCCAGCACCGTCGGTGACTGGTCGACCGGCAACACCACATCCGGGCTGCCGGTCACCGCGGCTGCCGAATCGACCACCACACACGTGCGCACCACACCCAGTTCCCCGGCCAGTTGACGTACCCCCCGCTGCGCCAACGGCTCGGCGATCACCGCCCAGAGCTCCATCCCGCGCCTCCCCGGGACGAGTCAACCGGGACCGGACCGGCGCGGCGAGGCAAGATGACCGGCAATTCCTACATCACAGTCGGTATGTACCCCAACTCGGTGGCCTTGCGGGCCAACTCCGCCTTGTTGGCGGCGCCCAGCTTGCGGCGCAACCGTTTGGCGTACGTGCTGACGGTCTCCTCGGTGAGCCCCAACTGCCGGGCCGCCTGCCGATGCGTCAGCCCCGCCACCAGCAGGCGCAGCGTCTCCACCTCACGCGGCCCGAGCCTCGGCACCGGTCCCGCGGCGGCCCGGTGGCGAGCCGTCACGGCCGGCGACAGGTACGCCCCACCGGCCCGCACCGCCTCCTGGGCCGCACCGATCTCGTCCTGGTCGGCGACCACTGCACGAGCCCCCGCCGCGATCAGCTCCAACGGGTCGACGACACTGTCCGCCGGCAGCACCACCAGCGCGAACGCGGCCCGCCGCAGAATCTCCGGATCGGCTACCGGCCAGTGCACAACGGTCGGCTCGACGGGCATGCGTGATCGGCTCCCCTGGATGGGTGGTGGATCGTCCGGGATGTCCCCGAACTGATACCTACCATTGTCCCCCTCCCCGGACCGACACTCGTCGGGCCGTCCACAGTGATCGTCGTGCTCCTCCCCGGACCGTGACTCCATGACGTGCCGCCGGTCTTCCTGCCACCGGCACCTCGCGGGGTCCCCGAACGCGAGAGGGAGAACACCCCATGACGCTGCGCTGGCACTGTTTCGGCGGCTTCCGCATCGAGGACGACGGCCGTGAACTCGACCTCACCGCCATCCGCCCCCGCAGCCGAACCCTGCTGCGCTATCTGGCCGCCGCCGGTGGCCGGGCCGTGCACCGGGAACGCATCCTGGACGCACTGTGGCCGGAACTCACCGAGACCGCAGCCGTCAACAGCCTGCACGTCGCGGTCTCCACGGTCCGCACCTTCCTGGAACCGGGAGTGGCCCGCGGCGCATCCCGCTACCTGGTGCGGGACGGCCTCACCTACCGGTTGGACACCGGTGCGCCGGAGAACGGCGACGTGACCGCATTCGATCAGGCGGCGGCTGCCGGTCGCCGGGCCGCGAGGGCCGGCCGGACCGCGGAGGCCACCGTGCTGCTGCGGACCGCGTTGCGGCAGTACACCGGTGAACTGCTGCCCGAGGACGGTGCCGCCGACTGGGTGGTCGCCGACCGGAACGCCTACCGGGCCCGGGCCACCGCAGCAGCCGGCCTGCTCGCCGAACTCGAACTCGGCGCCGACCATCCGGCCGCGGCGGCCGACGCGGCCCGGCGTGCCCTGGAACTCGACGACCTGGACGACACCGGATGGCGCCGGCTGATCACCGCTCAGCAGCGTTCCGGCGACCATGCGGCAGCGGCCCGGACCCGGGCCGGGTACGAGACCATGCTGCGCTCGCTCGGCGTCCCGGTCATGCCGCTGCCGCACGGTCACCGCGCCGCTGCGTGACCGGGGACCGGACCGCAGGACGGGTCGGCCCGCCGCCGGCACCGCAGGGTGTCCCGGGTTCGTCATGGGCGGCGGAACACCTCGATCTCGGCGATGGCCGGGGCGCGGCCGGGGCCCAGGGCGTAACCGGACTCGATGGTCACCCGCAGCCGGGTGGTGTCACCGGCGGTCACCGCGAAGTGCTGTGGGCCGGCCCGGTCGGCGAGGCGGAACCGATGATCGGTACGGACCTCGCCGGACGTCCACGTCGACACCATGACGTCGGCGGGGCGGCCGCGTTGCAGGTATTCCGCCTGGTCCGGGGAGACCCCGCCGCTGATGATCACGTCGAGGACCCGGATCGGCACGTCGAACCGCAGCTCCACCCACTCGCCGGCGCCCCGCCCCGAGGTGGGGGACCAGTAGCGGTTGCTCAGCCCGTCCGCCACCAGGCCCGGTCCGTGGCTGCGGGCGGAGCTGGACGCCGACGTCGCGTTCGGGGTGGTCGCCTCGGCGGTGGCCAGCCGGTCCAGGACCGCGTCGACCGCCCGCGGACCCCAGTGCGCGGCAGCCCATCCGGCCCCCACCAGCAGGGCCAGGATCAGCAGGAAAGCCAGTAGCCGCCACAGCCGTCCCCGCCCGCGCGGCCACCGGAACCGCCACTTGCGGCGATCCTTGCCCTGCGCCACGGCGCCGGCCAGCGACCGTCCACACCGCCGGCAGAAGACCCGGTCCGGCGGATTGGCGGTGTCACAGTGCGGGCAGACGAGCTGACCGGCGGTCTGCTCATCGGCGAACTCCCGCAGGACCGGCCGCGGCGCCACCGGCCGTCCCGGCTGCACGGCACCGGGCCGATCCCGGCCGATCGTGTCCATCACCACGTCCCGTGCGGGAACGGCGACAGCCGGACCGGCCTCGGACACCGGAACCACCAGGGCGGCAGCCCGTTTACGGCGATCGGATTCGGTCTCCGCGAGCACCTGCTCCGCTGCCGGTTCCGGCCGGTCGGGCTCGGTCTCCGCGTCGTCCGGCGTCGCCCGGTGATCCTGGTCGGGCTCGGACTCGGCGTCGTCCGGCGTCGCCCGGTGATCCTGGTCGGGCTCGGACTTCTCACGGTCGCTGTGGCCGGCTTCCGCCTCGTCACGATCCGCGCTGCCGGCTTCCGCCGCCAGGCGACCATCCTGGTGGGGAGCCGGTCGTCCGGCGCCCGCACTGCTCTCCTCGACGGTCGCCGTCTCCTCGACGGTCGCCGCGGGAGCCGGAGAGCCGGTCGTCCGCGCTGCGGCTGAGCCGGGATCGGCGGGGCCGGCCGAGGAGGTGGCAGGCGCGGGAACGGGGTCAGCGGGGCCCTCGGCGGGGAGGGTCGCGGCCGAGGGGGTGGCCGGGGACGGGGCTGGGGAGTTCCAGTCCAGGTAGGTGCCGCAGACGCCGCAGAAGGCGTCACCCGGCGTCACCGGGGAGCCACAGTTGTCGCAGGTGGTCATCGCGGCGGCTCCGGGCTGACCTCGATCGTGCAGGGGACGTGTGCCGGGCGGTTGGCCTCCACGAACTCGCGGATCCTGGTGGCCGTGGACGGGGACGGTTCGGGTAGACGTACCCGTACCGTCAATCGGGGTTGGGGTGAGCCGGGCAACGGACCGCCGGGAGTCGCCGACCACGTCGACCCGCCGCTCTCCTCGATCTCGGCTTCCACGCCGAAGGTGTCGTGGATGGCCGTGCGCAGGCCGGCGGCGGTGCCCCGCGTCCGGTGGGCGGCCACCGCGTTCGCCACCGCGGACCGGCGCTGCTCCAGCGGCCAGTCCCGGCCGGCTGCGGCGCCCACCCATTCGCCGAGCCAGTCGACGAAGTCGCCGGGCGCCAGTCCGGGCGTGAAGTAGGCCCACAGGTTGTCCAGGGTGGCGTGCACCGGGGCCAGCACGTCGTCGAATCCGCCGGTCAGGCGCTGGGCCAGGTCGTCCCCGGCGTAGACGGCGGGCAGCCGGCGGCCGAGCGGGTCGGGGCTGAGCAGGCCGGGGACGGCGGCGCGCCCGGTCATCGTTCCTCCACCCGGACCTGGTGGCGGTGGGAGAAGACCAGGGCGTGCCGATCCAGTTCGAGACGGCTCACCTCGTCACCGCGGCGGCCGGTCAGCGGGTCGGCCGGGAACATCCGCACCTCCTCGACCACCTCCACCCCGGACAGGCGCTGCAGGACACCGAACACCTCACCGGAGTGCACCGGGCGCCCGAACGGCCAGCCCTGACCGTCGGGGCCACCCCGCAGCGGATCCAGATAGGTGTAGAGGGCCGTCTCGGCCTGGTCGCGGAGCCGTACCGCCGACACGTCGGGGCGGGGCAGCAGCCGGGCCACCACGGTGACACCCTGGTAGAAGGGGGGTTCGACGATGAGGCGGGCGCCGATCGGGCGGCGGGTCTCCAGGTGGCCGGCGATGGTGGCGAGCATGCTGTCGCCGGGCACCAGATCCTCGAACGGGATGCGGCCGGTCTGGTCGGCGGCCACCGCGGGCACCACCAGCAACCGGACGCCACCGGCTGACGCGCCGTCGCCGGCGGGCAGGGCCCGGACCCGGGCGGCTCCGGGGGCGGCCTGCCGGGCCAGCAACTCGTAGTCGGCTGCGGTCACCGCACGGTCCTGGGCACGCAACTGCACGGGGCCGCGGAGGCGGGCCTCGGCGACGGACTCCCCGTCCACCCCACCGGAGGCGGGGCCACGGTTCTCCACCACACTGACGTACGGGATGGAGCTGCGCAGCACCGACAGCGCCCGCCGGGCCACGTTGCCACCCCGGCCGCCGCCGGTACGGTACCGCCGGACCCGCACCCGGGAACCCGCGGCGGGCACCGCACCGTACTGCCGCAGTGTTCCGTCGGCCTGCCGGACCGCGGGGCCGAGCAGGATCTGCCCGGTGGTGCGCTCCACGGTGAAGTGCCGGTCGGTGGGCCCGGAGGCGCCGAAGCCGTCCACCTCGGTCCACGGCTCCCAGCCGGTTCCGCCGGACACCTCGACCACCAGTGGTGTGTCGTCGGCGACGATCGGCGGGCGGGCCACCGTGAACAGCTGGCCGGGCACTCCTTCGGCGTCGCCGACCGGTTCGCCGGTGACGGTCTCGGCGTGGGCGGCGGCTACGGTTCCGCCGATGGTGGACACGGCCAGCGCCCGGACGGTCGGGGACTGGGCGTAGAACGGCTGGCCCGGACCGGGTTCGACGAGACGGCAGCGCAGCCAGCCGGCCTGCTGACCGGCCTGCACCGAGACGGCGTGGCCGCCGGGGACGTGCAGGACCACGTCACCGGGCCGGTTCAGCCCACCGGTCTCGTCGCGGTCCACGTCGCAGGCGGTCCAGCCGTCGCCGGTCCACGCCTCCCACACCAGTGGGGGCTGCCGCGGGTCGACACCGACACCCTCGACCCGGCTGTCGATCTCCAGCAGGACCGCGCAGTTCCCGACGGCGGTGTCCAGGCCGACGAGCATGCTGTCGCCGGGGGACGGGGACTCCGGGAACACCGGGGTGTCCCGGCCCTCGGTCACCGGCGGGAGCAGATCCACCGGCGGCCCGGCGGCCGGGTGCCGGCGCAGCCGGGTCAGGTGGCAGGGCACGATCGGCAGGTCGGTGAGGGTGGCGAAGACGATCGCCTCGTCGGTGGTGGTGCGCTCGGTCGCCACCTCGGTCCCGGACGGCACCAGGACCCGGCTCTCCTGCGCACCGGACAGCCAGAAGGTGACGTCGCCGCGGGCCGGGGCGGGCGGGAACAGCCGCACCCCGATCAGGTCCAGGAACGCCAGGTAGTTCTTCTCCGGCACCCGGTTCAGCCGGTAGATCAGCTGGTCGGTCATGTGCGCGAACGCCTCGATCAGCGTGACGCCCGGGTCGGAGACGTTGTGGTCGCTCCACTCCGGGGCGCGCTGCTGGATGAATCTCTTGGCCTCGTCGACGAGCTGCTGGAAACGCCGGTCGTCGAGGTGCGGTGCGGGCAGCGGCATCAGGCGGCGCTTTCGGTGGCGGGATCGTCGTGGGACGGGATGACGTAGAACGGGAAGACCAGGTTGCGGGGGTCGTTGGTGCCGCGGATCGCATACCGGACGTCGATGTAGAGCACACCGTTGTCCTCGTCGTCGAAACCGATCACCACGTCGGTGACGTCGATGCGGGGCTCCCACCGGTCCAGGGCCCGGCGTACCTCGAAGGCGATCCGCCCGGCGGTGTTCTCGTCGGCGGGGGCGAACACCCAGTCGTGGATGCCGCAGCCGAACTCGGGCCGCATCGGGCGTTCCCCGGGCGCCGTCGCCATGATCAGGCGGATCGCCTCGGTGATCTCGGCCTCCCTGCTGACCAGGGCGATCCCGCCGGTGGCGTCGACCCGGAGCGGGAACGCCCAGCCGTTGCCGATGAACTGTTCGGCCATCTCAACCCCCGATCAGGACTTTGGGCAGTGCCGCGTCCGCCGGGCTGAGCACGACCGTGGCCTGGCAGGTGGCGCGGTCCCCGACCCGGGCGGCCGGGAGACCACCGATCAGGACCTGACCGCCGATCCGTGGCGGGATCGGCGGGAGCAGCACGTTCGCCGGCCCCAGCGGGGCGTGGATCGCACACGTGCAGACCGTGCCGGTCACCGCCGCCGGCTGGCCGTTGATCCGGACACTCGCCACCCCGAGCAGCGGCGGCCGGCCCGGTCCGGGTGCGGCGGCCGCGATCAGGGCGGCCGGGTTGCCGACCATGCCGGTCGGTGCGGTGGGCAGGTTGAGCTGGCTGATCGGGGTGCCGATCCGGGCGGCGGGCAGGTGCGGCATGACGTCCTCCTCGGCGATCAGTTCAGCTTCACGATGGGTGCACGGACGTCGACGCCGAGCGTTCCGGCCACGTCCACGTCGGCACCCTTGAGGGTCAGGTTCCGCTGGGCGTCGATGGTGATGTTGCGGCCGCGGATCTCGACGTCGTCGCGCGCGTCGATCTCGATCGAACCGTCACTGTTCAGCACGATCCTCGAGTTGACCTTGTCGAGGTAGACGACCAGCTTGTCCTTGGCGGTGGCCAGCCGGATGCCCTTCGGTTTCACCCGGGAGTCCAGCAGTTCGATCCGGTCACCGCTGCGGGACGCCAGCGAGCGGCGGTTCACCCGGCCGGTGGTCGGGTCGATCAGGTCACCCTCGTGGTCGCGGGACGGGTGATCCTTGCCGTTGTAGAGGCCACCGATCACGTACGGGCGGTCCAGCAGCCCCTGCTCGAACCCGACGAGCACCTCGTCGTTGATCTCCGGGACGAAGACCCCGCCACCGCCGCCACCACCGAGCTGGACCGTGCGTACCCAATCGCTCTGGTATTCGGTGTCGTCGGTCAGCCAGGGGAAACGCAACCGCACCCAGCCCTGGTTCCTCCGGTTGCGCGACCGGCCCCGCGATCGCGGATCGGCGTCCACCTTGGTGTCGGTGACCACGGCGATCGCCAGACCCGGCACCCGCACCGGCCGCACCGGCGCCGACGCACCCGACCCCAGCCCGGCGATCGTCCGATCCTGCCGGCCGCTGACGGTCAGCCACGTCTCGTACGCGGAATGACCGGTGAACACGTGCCGGCTGGAGGTGACCGTGTACTTGCCGTCGAACTTCGTGCCCACCCCGCGCAACGTCATCGGCACCCCGGCCCGCAGCTCCGGACGCCCGCGCACCCCCACCTCCAGCTCGGCCAGGGACGCCGTCACGTCGGCGGCCACCGCCCGCGCCACCGCCGCGGTCTCGTTGCTGGTCTGGAACGGCACGTCGGCGATGTTCAGCCCGGTGCCGCCGAACGGCCCGAACGCCTGCGCGGGCGTCACCGGGATGGCGATCTCGGTGCTCTTGACGGCCGGCACCTCGGTCTTCACCGCCCGCTTCAGCTCCGGATCCCAGCCCCGGACCGTCACCGTGGGGACCTGGCCCATCGACGAGACCGAGGACCGTACCGCCAGCACGTTCTTGTCCATCTGGACCACGTGCGGACTCTGGTCGGCGGTGGTCGCGGTGTCCGGCGCGCCGGTGGCCCGTTCCCGGTGGCGGAAGTAGAACCTCCCGTCCACCATCACCGCCTCGGCCTCGTTGTCCAGCGCCAGCATCTTCAGGAAGTCCCAGTCGCTGACGTTCGGCTGGGTGACCATGTCGTACGTGCGGTCGAACAGCTCGATCCGGCCGATCGGCACCCCCGCCGTGTACGCCAGCTCCCGCGCGATCAGCGACGGCGACTGCTTCACGAAACTGCGCACCCGCTGGCCGCGCATCAGCCGGTGCGACTTGTCCATCGCGCGGACCACCGAGAACGTGCCGAGGCCGTCGTACTCCCGCTCGATCGCGACGACCTCACCCCGGAACAGGTCGGTGACCGTCCGCTGGCCGCGCCGGATCCGCAGCCGCACCTCGGTGCCGATGGTGACTCCGGTATCGCTGAAGAAGTCGTCCGACGGATCCCGGAACCGCACCTCGGCCACCGCCGCCAGGTTGCTGCTGTCCTCCACCACCGCCGACACCATGCCGGCCGCCCACAGCGGCGGCAGCGCCGACGGCATGCCGATGACCAGGTTGTTGACGTTCTGGGTGCCGTTCACGACACACTCTCCGCGGACGGCACCAGCAACTGCCGGCCCGGGCGTAACCGGACCGGATCGTCGATGTCGTTGGCCTCGGCGATGATCCGCCAGGCCGTCGCGTCGCCGTACTCCCGGTAGGCCAGCAGTTCGAGGGTGTCGCCGGCCACCATCCGGTGCACCCGCTGCGCGGTCCGGGCGCCCGACGTCGGGTTCTGCCCCGGCGTCGACCCGCTGATCTCGGTCAGCGTCAGCGAACACGTGGCCCGCAGCGGGGTGCCGTCCGGGTCGAACAGCTTGTACGTGGCGTCCACGGCGCTCACGTACGCGTAGAACGACACCGTCTGGAACTGCCCCCACATGAACTTCACCCACGGCGGTGACGGCGCCTTCGCCGCGATACTCGCCTTCGTCGGCACACAGCACGTCAGCAGCGTGTCCACCCGCTCCTGCACCGACCGGTCATGGGTGCCGGTGGCGTCCACGAACACGGTCAGGCTCAGCTCCCGCGGACCCGACCCGCTGAACTCGGCCACCCCCACGTCCTCCGCCGACCGCACCACGTGCGGAATCCAGTTCGCCGACTTGCGCAGCGACAACTCGTTCGGGTTGAACATGAACGACACCGGCGAACCCAGCGGCCCACCCGGCTGACTGCCACCCGCGGGCGGCGGCTGGAACAACTGCAACCCCGCAGGGACCTTGCCGGTACGGGCGGCCATCAGTCGTCCACCTCGGAGAAACCGTGATAGGCCAGCTCGATACTCTCCGACGCCACCTCGGACCGGGACGGGTCGAACGTCGGCCCGGACCAGCGCACCAGCACCACGTCGGCCAGCCCCCACTGCACCAGCAGGTCCCGGTTCGGTCGCAGGGCGGCGATCTCCGCGGTACCACGCCGCACCATCCGCGGCAGCTTCGACAGATACTTGAACACCTTCTCGGTGTCGTCGGTCAACGGCCGGGTCAGGGTGACGTTCGTGTAGATCAGCCGGGACGGCAACTGCCACACGAAATCGTTGTTGCCACCCTCCTGGTGCTCCTCCAGCTCGACCTGGATCCCCAGGCCGTCGCAGGTGTTCCACTCGCCCAGATCGATCCCGTCGATCTGCAGACGGAAGTGGACGCTGGTACCCGGATCGTCACTCATGTCGCGCCCTCATCTCCAACCGTCCCTCAGCCGGGCCGAACGCTCCCGGCTCGACCGCATGTCCGCCCGCAACAGCCGCTGCATCGGGTCGAACAGGCGATGCGCCAGACGGTCCACCTGCTCCCGGGTCAACTTCGCGACCAGGCGCTCGGCCAGCTGAACCACGTGCCGGTCCTCCAACTGGTCGACGACCGCCCGGCCCGGTGCCACCCCACGGCCCGCAGTGCCGTCGGTACCGCCCGGGCTGCTGGGACGCGTGGTGTTCGCCGGCGGCTGCTGTCGCCCGGCGGTCTCCGGGGCCCGCTTGGCGGCCGGCGGTTCAGCCCGTTGCATCACCGGAGCCGGACTTCGCTGTACGACCGGGGCAGGCTGCCGTCGCCCCGCAGTCCCGTGCGTGTCGCTGCTCCCCGCGTGGCCCACGGTCCCGGGGTGATCCCGGCTGCCCCGATTCGCCAGCACCGGATGTGTCGGGTGTGTCGCCGTTGAGTGGCTGTCCGCCGGAGCGCGCTGGACCGTCGGTGTCCGGTTCACCGCGGGCGGCTGTGGTGTGCGGCCTGCTGCACCGCCGGTCTGCCGTGATCCCGTCGCCGCCGGCCCGCCGCCCGCTGACTGTCCACGGCCCGGATCGTGTGGTGACTTCGGGTGCGAATCGAACCGTGGGTCACCAGAGGGAACCGGGGCGGAGCCGGTCGTGTCGAGTCGCGGTGCGGCGGGAGGGGCCGGGCGCCAGGTGACGGCCGGGCGTGGTGCTGCGCCCGCCGATCGGTCCCGGAGCCGGGCCGGGGCTGCCGCCGACCGTTGCAGGTGCATGCCCGCGGGAGCGGCCTGTCGTGGGCGCAGCGGGCGCGGAGCCACCGGAGGTGGGGTGACCGGTTCCGGGGCTCGGGGAGGCTCGGCCACCGGGCGGGGTGCGGCCGGGGGCGAGGTGATCGGTTCGGGCCGGCGGCGGGGCGGCCCGACCGGTTCCGGGGCACCGGCAGTTCGAGCCGGCGGTTGCCCCGAACCCGTGCGCCCGGGCGTCGCCCGCTGAACCGGAGTGACAGGTGCCGTGAGCGGTGGCTGGGGCTTGTCCGGGTTCGAGTTCCGCCGGTCCCGCACGGTGGGGGCTGCGGATCGGGCGACGGGCGGGCGGCCGTCCGGAGCGGGATCCGTGGCAGCCGCCGGTCGTTCGGTCCGGGACAGCGGGCCGGGCACCGGTCGCGGTGGCACCGGAGCCGCTGACCTGGGAATCTCCGACAGAGGAGCACCGAGTCCCACCCGGACCGGCCGAGTGGGACCACCGTCTCCCGCTGAACCGGACGCCGCAGTCCGCTGTGCCGCCGGACCTGGTCCCGTGCCTCGTGGGGTGGCCGGGCCTGGTCCTGTGGTTCGTGGAGCGGGCGGGTTCGGTTCGGTGACCTTCGGTGTTGCGGTACTCGGGTCCCCGGCCCGGAGTGTCGTCTCCGGGGCCTGCTTCGGCGCGGGGGTGATTCCGGTGGACCGTTGTGCCGTTGTGCCGGGCGGAGCCAGGGCGCCTCGGACCGTGTCGGGTCCGTTCCCGGCCGGGACCGGCGGCGTGGCGTTGCCGCCGGTGGGGGACCGCTGGACGATCGGTGCCGGTGCGACGACCGTCTTCTCCGGTCCGGCACCGGCGCTCGACAGGTCCCGGCCACCCGATGTCTTCTCCACCGGTGGCTTCTCTACCGGTGGCTTCTCCACCAGCGGCTTCTTCACCGGCGCGATGGGATCGGAGCCTGCGTCACGATCAGGTCCCGATGCCGGTCGAGCCGGTCCGGCCGCGGTACCGGAGGGGTTCTGCGCGGCGGTTCGGCCCGGCTCGGGCGGCCGGGAGGTGGGCGGGTTCCCGGAACTGCGGCGTGGAGTCACCGGGCGGCTCTCGCGCGGGCCGAAGTGAGCGGATGGCGGGGCGGCATCGAGCGGTTCACCCAGCCCGAGTGACCGGTTCTGCCGCAGGGGAGGCGGAGGCGTCCGGGTGGACCGTTGCACCGGAGCGGCCGGCACCCCCGGCGACGTGTCGGCCGCGCGCGATGACGGGCCCGGCGTGTGCGACGGCGTGCCTGGAGTGTGTGATGACGGGCCCGGCGTGCGAGGTGACGGCGTCGTGGTGCGGGCGGCGGTGGCCGGGGAGCCGGATGACGGCCCGTTGGAGGTCGGCTCCGGTTGGCTGGGCGGCGACACCAGCGGCGTCACCGGGCGTTTCGGTTCGCCGGTTGCGGACCGCTGGATCGAGGTAGCGGGGGCGGGGGCACCGCTTGCCGGCTCCGGTCGAGGGGCCGTCGTCTTCTGCTGTGGTGAATCCGGGTGCGAATCGGACCCGGAATCACCACGCGATCCTGAACCGGACACGACCGGAGCCGGAATCACCGGTGCCGGACCGGTCGGTCCGGACTCCGATCGCGGGCCGGAAGCCGGTCCGGGCGACGGCGTAGCGTGTTCCGGCACTGATGAGGCGCGAGCCGATGAAGCACGTGGCGGTGCCGGGGTGGCAGGTTGCGGCGCTGGGGTGGCGTGTTGCGGCGCCGGGGTGCCGTGCGGCGGTGGTGGAGTGGGCGCGGTGGCGGTGGGTTGTGCCGGGGTGCTGCGTTGCACGGGTGGCCGGGGTCGCACGGGCAGACGGCGAGCGGGCTCCGCGGGCCGTGACGTGACCAGGGGCTGGGCTCGTGCTGCCGGGCGGGGTGCGACGGCCCGCCGTGCTTGTCCCGGCGAGCCGCCGCCGGCGGGGGAGGACGCCGGCGAGCCGCCGGCGCTGGTGGCGGGTGCCGACAAGCCGCCAGTGGTGGCAGCGGGTGCCGCTGAGCTGCCGGAGGACGCCGCCGGGCTGCCGTTCGGTGTGGTGGGCGCCGCCGTCGGCTGGTGGTGGGTGAGCTCCGGCCGGGGCGGGGCCGGTGGAGGCGGTGGGGTGTTCTCCCGTACCGGCAATGGGGTGGTGGGATCTGTGGCGCGCTGAGCCGGGACCGCCGTGACCGGACCGGGCACCAGGAAGTCGCGGATCACACCGGACGGGCCGTCGTGCCGGGTCGTCACATCGCTGTGGAAGGACGGGTTCTGGCGGGTGGGCAGCCGCGCGGTGAACCGGTTGGCGTCGCTGAGCAGCGGCGACGGGCGCTCCGCGAGCACCGGCCGCAACGGCGGCAGCGACGGCCACCCGGGATCCCGCCCGGCACCGGCGGTGACAGGCCCGGAGTCGCCGGGGAGAGACCCGTCATCACCGCTGACCGGGCCGGCCGGTGCCGGAGGGGGCGACGCGCGCCGCCGCAGCCTGTCCCAAACCGACATCTACCGGACCTCGTTCATCCTCGTGTTGATCCGTGCGATCTCCTCGACGTGCCGGACCCGTTCCGCGTGGGTGAGGGCGAGGATCTCGGTGCGCGGCCAGTGGAAGTGGTAGGCGACGTACGCGACCTCCTCGTGGAGCCGGTCGGTCCCGTACGTCACGATTCCCCCGGGCGACCACCGGCCAGGTCCACGTCGAAGGCGGTGTCGCAGTGCGGGCAGGTCACCTCGGCCAGGGTGTGGCCCTCCGCGTTGATCCGCCGGTACAGGTCCTGCAGGAACGCCAGGTCGGACGCGAACAGCTGCTCGATGGTGTCGGTCCGGATCGTGGTGACCGTGCCGAGCCGGGTGACGACCAGGCTGAGCAGCACCACCGACAGGTACGCCGGGTTCTGTTTCACCCGGACGTCGATCAGCGGCGCCAGTTCGTCGCGGGCCGTGGCCAGCCGCATCGAGCCGTCCCGGTGGACCGTGCCGTCGCCGTCGACGTATCCGCGCGGCAGGTGGAACGTGAACTCGGTCTGCAGCCGGGGTGCGGGTGGCGCCGCCGGCTGCTCCACCGTCAGGGTGTCGAGATCCCCGCCGGAGACGGTGCGGCGCCTCATGACGTCCGGATGTCCTCGTACGTCACGGTGACCTTCTCGGTGGCCGCGGTGGCGTCGCCCGCTTTCAGGGTGGGGCCCTCCCACTTGCTGACCCACGCGTTGGTCATGTCGAAACGGCGGCCCTCGGCACGGGTCGAGTCGTTGATGATGATGCTGATGTTCTGCCGGGCGCTCTGCACGGCGCCGTCGACGAACGTCTGCTTGATCCAGTCGGTGAACGCGCTGCTCTTGTCGAGACCACGGGTGATGGTCACCTCACCGGCCTTGCGCGAGCCGGGGATCTTGCGGATCACCACCTCGTTGGTGGCGGTGTTGACCTGGTGCACCTCGACGATGTCCAGTTCGAAGATCAGCCCGCTGACCTCCTGCACGTACTCCACCTGGAAGCCGCCGAGCTCGACGGCGAAACTGTGGACGATGAGGGTGTCGCCACCGGCGGTCATCGGTTGTCCTTCTCTCTCACTCGTTGATCAGGCTGGTGCTGTCGGAGAACTGCGACAGCCGGAAGATCACGAACTCGGCCGGCTTGACCGGGCAGATGCCGATCTCGCAGACGACCTGACCCCTGTCGACGACGTCCGGCGGGTTGGTCTCGGCGTCACATTTGACGTAGAAGGAGTCCGCCGCCGTCGCCCCGAACAGCGCGCCCCGGCGCCACTCATCGGTCAGGAACGCCGTGATGTTGCGCCGGATGGTGCCCCACAACCGCTGGTCGTTCGGTTCGAAGACGATCCACTGGGTGCCCAGCAGGATCGACTCCTCGATGTAGTTGAAGAGCCGCCGCACGTTGACGTAGCGCCACTCCGGGTCGGACGCGAGAGTGCGGGCACCCCACACCCGGACGCCGCGGCCGGGGAACGCCCGGATGCAGTTGACCCCGATCGGGTTCAGCAGGTCCTGCTCACCCTTGGTGATGTTGTTCTGCAGGTCGACGACACCGCGCAGCACCTCGTTGGCGGGCGCCTTGTGCACACCCCGCTCGTTGTCGGTGCGGGACCACAGCCCGGCGACGTGCCCGCTCGGCGGCATCACGATCGCGCGCCCACCGGCCGGGTCGAAGACCTTGATCCACGGGTAGTAGAGGGCGGCGAACTTGGAGTCGTACCCGGCCGTCTCCTGCCGCCACACCCGCACCTGCTGGGCGGTGAGCTCCGGCGGCGCGTCCAGGATGGCCATCCGGTCACCCATCTGCTCGCAGTGCGAGATCAGCGCCAGCTGCGCGGCCTTGACATCCTCCAGACCGAGGACACCCTGCTGGTACGCGCCCATCAGATCGGGAGCCACCACCATGGTGATCTCGTCGATCGCCTCCAGACCACCCAGGCCGGTACGGGCGTCGACGTCACCGTTGAACTCGTCGATCGACAGTCCGGCCGGCACGATGTCGGCAGCCGGGGCCGGGGCGGGCAGCGTCACCGACTGATTGGCCGGGCGGGCCAGCGCGTTCGCCGGGGTGGCCTCCTCCAGTACGATCAGTTTCGACTTCTCCCGGACCTGGGCGGCCACGTTGTTGTCGCCGCGGCGGCGGAACGAGCCCTCGTACGATTCCACCGGGTTGCCGCCCTGGTGGACGATGAGCCGGAACCGGTCGTCGCCGGCCCCTTCCGCGTCCGAGTCGGCGATCTCCACGGTGACGTCGCCGTTGCCGCCGGCACTGCCGAGAGCCGCGGCCCGGAACGTGCCGATCGGCGCGGCCTCGCCGTTGGGCAGCTCCTTCTGGCCGTTGCCCCGGCTGGAGGCGCCGGCACCGACCCGCACGATGTAGGCGATGCCGCCGCCGTTGGCGAAGTAGCCGTAGACGGCGTTCGCCAGGTAGGTGCCCTCGACCATGCCACCGAACAGCTGGACGTACTGGCTCCAGTTGGTCACCAGGGTGGGCGCGTGGAACGGCCCCTTCTCAGCGAACCCCACGAACGCGGTCACGGCGGTACCGACACCCTCGATCGGGCGCGATCCGCTCGGTGTCTCCTCCACGTATACGCCCGGGGACAGGTACGTCGGCATGCAGAACCCCTTCAGAGCCGATTCGGCGGACCTTTGCAGCCTGGTCCGGCCACGGTTCGCGGCCAAGGTCCACACGGGCCACCACGGGGGCAGACTCGCTGCCCCTACGGTCCGGATGCACCCGGTGACGGTTGTCCGGCCACGATGCGGCTCCTAGTGTCGGCAGCAGGCGACCATCGGACGGAGAGCGCGGATGCGTACCCATCGAGGGCGGACCCCGGACCCGGCGGCGGACCGGCAGGCGGCGGCCCCGGCCCCGCGCCCGGACCTGCCCCTGCTGAACCTGCAGCGTGCGGCCGGTAACCAGGTGGTCGAGTCCCTGCTGGCGCAGCGGCGCGCCGACCACCGGCACGGCGCCGGGTGCGGGCACGGTGAAGAGTTCACCGATCCGGAGGCGGCCCAGCGGGCGGTCGGCGACGTGCTCCGGTCCGGCGGTCAGGCCCTGTCCGGGCAGCGCAAGGAGCGGATGGAGACCACCTTCGAGGCCGAGCTGTCCGGGGTGCGCGAGTTCACCGGCCCCCTCGCTCAGCGGGCCACCTCGCTGCTGAACGCGGACGCCTTCACCGTCGGGCAGAACATCGTGTACGGGCGGCGCACGCCCGAGATCGAGGCCCACGAGATGACCCATGCGGTGGAGCCGATGTCGGAGTCGGCCACCGACCTGGGCGGCGGATTCGGCGTGACCAGCCCCCGGCAGGACGGCGAGCGCCGTGCCTCGGAGAACGGCCGCCGTGTCGCAGCGGGCGGGCCGAGCCTGGTCACCGGCGGTGGCGCTCCGGTGAGCGGCGGGACCGTGCAGCGGATGGGCAAGGACCGGAAGGGCAAGAGCAAAGCGGCCCCGGAGCCGGAGGTTCCGGTGGAGACCCCGCTGGATGCCGCGCTGCGACAGATCGCCGAGCGGGTCCCCGGGTTCGAGACCCTGCCGCGTAACGCGCGTATCGACCTTGCCGAGGAACTGGGCATCCTGGTCGACGGCGCGCCGTTCCTGTCTCCGGGCGAAGACGGGTACGAGGATGCCGTCGAGGGGATGACGGGCGCGATCGCGCAGAGTGCCTTCGGGCCCGGCTTCCAGACCGCCGGTGCGGGATCGAGTGACTGGGCCAGTGGCCAGATGAGCCAAGCGGCCGGGCCGCTGCGGGAGTCCGCGAAGGTCAAAGCGCTCTGGGGTGACAAGACCACACTGCATCACAAGATCAGCCGCTCGACCCTCGACCGTCTCCTGACCGTGGCCCAGGCCAACCGGGAGAACGCCAAATCGCTGTTCGCCTTCATCGAGAGGATGAAGGCGACCACCGGTGCGACGAGTGAGCAGCGGGTGCTGTGGAACATGCCGGCCAACCTCGAACTGGGCGCTGCCTCGGACACCCGGATCGGCGACCCCGGCTCGAACTTCGACGGCAATCCCGGTGCGGGTGGCCGGATGACCCCGCGGTCGAATTCATTGCTGGAAGCGGACCGCCTGATCCAGGCCCTCCCCGACAACCCGACGGCGGAGCAGTTCCAGGCCATCGTGAATCACCTCCAGCAGGCCCAGGACGACCACGAGGCGACGTACGGCGACGTGATGCTCTCGGATCCGCAGGTCGACCAGTGGACCAAGGGCAAGGGCGGTAAGTGGAAGCGCGACAACTAGCTCAGAGTCCGCCTTGCGGCCCGACCAGTTGTTCGTAACGGGCCCGGGTCTGTTCGGTGGAGAGGCCCTCCAGGCTGTCGGCCCAGTTCCGCTTCATCTCTTGCAGCACGTCGAGCCAGCCGCGGTCGGCGCTGTTCAGGGCGGCGAGGTCGACCATCCGGGTGTTGTCCTTCGTCTTGCCCTCGCCGATCTTGTCCTGTTTGTGGCCGTGGAACACCGACTCCGGATTGGCCGTCGCCTCGGTGGAGGTGATGCCGTGCTTGTACCCGACCGGGCTGGCGGCTCCCATCGCCAGGGTCTCGATGCCGACCAGCAGCGAACCGTCCTGGTCGGCGGAGGGCGGCGACCACACCAGCAGCATGTGCCCGTGTGAGCCGCCCGGCAGGATGACGTCGCCGTTCCAGTCCTTGGCACCGACCCCGCCGCCGGCGATGTCGGTGCTCATCAGTTCGGTGGCCGCCCGTTCCGGCGGGTCCGCCTGGAACAGGTGGGAGACCCCGTCCGACGCCCACTCCCACGCGTAGCCACCGCCGTGGGCCAGGGCGTTGCGGGCCCCGGCCTTCCCTCCGCCCTTCTCCACGAACGACCCGCGTGCCTCCGCGGTGTTCTTGCCGATCGCTGTGTAATGGGTGGCCCCGGCCCGCCTCTTCACCCCGGCGGCGCGCTTGCCGTTCTGCAGCACGCCGAGGTGTTCCAGGAGCTGGCCGGCGTTCTCGTCCCCGGACAGCGCCGGCACCCTGATGTTGACCCGGCCGCCGTGGGCGAGCGCGCGGATCACGTCCCCCTCGTACCTCGCGTAGGTGCCGTCCGCCTTGCGGACCTCCAGCCCCGCGTGCAGCACCTGCAGCACGTTGGTGAGGATGCCGCTGGCGTCGGCGGCCTGTTTCCGCTGTCCGGCGGTGACCGGCCCGGCGGCCAGTTCGCTCGCGTCCAGCCCCTCCGGGTGCAGGGTGTCGGCTGCCGTCTTGCGGATCTGCGCGTTCCGTTCGTCCTCCAGCCGGGTGCGCTCGTCCCCGGTGGTGAGCTGCTGGGTGTGCATGAAACGCCCGTGTGTGTAGGCGGGGTCGATCGGCGTGGGCGCGTCCGGTGTCTTCTGGTGCTCGGCGTAGGCGATGCTCGCGGCCAGCACCCGCTTGCCGGCCGGCTCCCGGAGCCAGTTCTTGTACTTCGCCGGGTCCTGGCCCATGGCCAGCCGGTAGGCATCCTGGTAGGTGCCGATGCCGATGGCGGTCAGCCACTGGGGATCCTCGGTCGAGAGCTGCCGGATGAGGGCTGTCTCGCGCTCGGAGAAGGCCCGGCCCTGGACCACCCGCCGGTCCAGGATGTCGCGCAGCCGGTGCCGCTCGGCCCGGTACTCGGGCACGCTGTGCCACAGGTCGACCACATAGTCCCAGCGGCTCTTCTTGCCCTTCTGGCGGATGGTGTTCTCCGCCATGGCGTTGCTGAGCTGGAATTTCGGGTCCGCGACACCCTCCGGGGAGACGGGCCGGTCCATGTGTGCCGGTTCGTGCTCCTCCGCTGTCTCGTCGGTCATCATCCGCTGCACCCGCCCGCCGGAGCGTTGCGCGATCAACCGGCTGACGGCCTCGTTGCCCGCCCGTTGTTGCAGGCCCGCCACGTCCGCGGGGGACAACCGGTCCGTGTCGGGCGCCGGGATGTTCCGGCCCCCCGGCCGCGGCGTGCCGGTGTTCACCTCGCGGGATCGTTCGTGGTGGTGGCGCACGGCGTCTCCTCTCCGGTCATCCGTTCGGCAGCAGTCGGCCGAGTTTGCGGTACTCGCTGCGGGCCGCGGCGACCAACTGGGCCATGGTGACCGGGCCGCCGGCGGCCGCCGCCAGGTAACCGGCGGTCACCGCGCAGGCCCGGATCGCGCCGCCGGACAGCTCGTAGACCCGGGCGCAGTGGTCCAGATCGAGGTCGCCGGCCCGGGGCAGGTCCCGGCCCAGGCAGTGGTCCCACAGGGCGCGCCGCTGCGCCTCGTCGGGCACCGGGAAGTCGACGATCACGTCCAGCCGCCGGATGAACGCCTCGTCCAGGTTGGCCCGCAGGTTGGTGGTCAGGATCGCCACCCCGTCGAACGACTCCATCCGCTGCAGCAGGTAGGCGCTCTCCATGTTGGCGTACCGGTCGTGGGCGTCGCCGACCTCGGACCGTTTGCCGAAGATGGCGTCGGCCTCGTCGAACAGCAGCACCCCGTTGACCCCGGCGGCCTCGGTGAAGATGCGTTCCAGGTTCTTCTCGGTCTGCCCGACGTACTTGTCGACCACCGTGGACAGGTCCACCACGTACAGGTCGAGGCCCAGATCGGCGGCGACCACCTCGGCCGACATGGTCTTGCCGGTCCCGGAGTCCCCGGCGAACAGGGCGGTCACCCCGCGCCCGCGGCCGCCACCCGGCCGCATCCGCCAGCGGCCCAGCACCTGCTCGCGGTGCCGGACCCGGGCGGCCAGGTCGTGCAGCCGGGCGGTGGCGTCCCCGGGCAGCACCAGATCCTCCCAGTTCACGGCCGGTTCGACCCGGCGGGCCAACTGTTCCAGCCCGGCCGCGTTCTGGGTGCGTACCCCGGATCGCAGATGGGCGGCGGTGACCGCGCCGGAGCCGTCGATCCGGGCCAGGTGGGCGGCGGCGACCGCGGCCCGGCCGGTCTGCTCGGCGGTCAGCGCGAACGGCGCCAGTTCCCGGGCCACGTCCACTCCCGGCGCGACCGGGGCACCGTACCCGGCCAGGGCGGTCTGCCACAGCTTCTCCCGCCGGTCCGGCCCGGCCGGGGACGCGGTCGCCGGCACCGGGGTGGCCGTCGCCCACCACGGATCCCAGCGGCTCCGGCCGGTCAGCAGCACCGGCACCGGGGCGTCGGTCAGCTGGCGCAGCATCCGTACCCGGTCCGGTTCGACCGGTCCGGCGACCAGCCCGGCGCCGGTCAGCCGGGCCTCCCGTACGGCGGCGGCCACCGCCTCGCCCGGGGCCGGGTCGTCGGCCAGCGCGTCCAGATCCAGGTGCAGCACCCGCCGCCCGGCTCCGGACAGCGCGGCGGCGGCCAGCTCGCCGGGACTGCCGGCCCCCGGATCGTGCAGGTAGAACAGCCGGTTCCCGGCGTTCAGGGCAGCGGTCAGCCCGGCGGACCCATCCGGTTCCCAGCCCGGCTCCGGCAGCTCCCGGACCAGGCCGGCCAGGCGCGGGTCCGGGGCGGCGTCGCCCAGCAGGTGGGCGATCACCCGGTCCGGGACCCGCAGCGTACGGGTGAGGAACGGGCGGTCCGCATCCTCGGTCAGCAGCAGCCCGCCGTCGGTCAGCGGGCGCCCGGGAGCCAGCCGGGCCCGTGTGGCGCCGGCCGCCGACGGCAGCCCGCACAGCTCCAGCGCGAGCGCCGGGGTGGCCCGGGGCCGGGTGACGTCATCGTTGAGATAGCCGTAGACCTTCTCGTACCGGCGGTCCAGGTCCGGCAGCATCGCCACCAGCAGCAGGTCGACGTCGAGGGCGGTCAGGCCGAAGTCGTGGGCCAGCCGGCGCAGTGGCAGCGGGCCACCGGCCCGGTCGGCGACCTGCTCGATCGCCTCCAGGGCGTCGTCGTCGCGCAAACCGGTCAGTGGCCCGGCCTCCGGGTCGTCGAGCAGCCGCCACACGTGATCGGCGGTCAGGTGCAGTCCGCGCAGCGGGTCGCCGGGGTCCGGGTCGGTGGCCAGCCGCCGGGTGAAGGCCTCCCGGACCCGGCCCTCCACGAGCGACAACCGCAGCCGCAGGTGCTCGGAGGCGTCGACTCCGGTGCTCATCGGGTCCGGCCGGGGATGGGCCGGCTGTCGCCCCGGCGCCGCCGTTCGGCAGGCAGCGGCGCACCGTCCGCAGTCGTGGCGGTCTGCAACCGCAGGCCGTCGGTGACGAGCGGCCCCGCGCCCACCTCCGGCACTGCCAGCGGCGCCAGGATCACCAGGTCCAGCGACGGTCGCAGGTTGCCGCCCACCGAGGTCCAGATGTCGGCGAGACCCCGGTCCCGGGCCGGTGGGGTGGCCACCGACATCCGGACCGGGATCGCCTGCCGGGCCAGTGAGCCGGTCAGCCGTTCCGGCGGCACCGCGTCGTGCGGCACCAGCCCGGCCAGCAGCACGGACAGGATGCGGTGCTCGTCCTGGGCCCGGCTGGTCCACGCGGTGACCAGGTAGGACAGGGCGAAGTAGCGGGGCGGGCCGTGTTCGGCCACGAGCAGCCCGTTCTCGTCGTACTCCGGCATGGTCCCGTGGTGCCGGAGATCCATCTCCTCCTGGATGTCGTAGAGGAACAGGTTGACCGTCGGGGCGGTCCGGCGCGCCGACCAGTCCCTGGTGGGCGCGTCGAACTCCACCTGGATGTCCAGCCCGGCCAGGATCTCGGCGGTCAGCAGGTCCCGCAGGGCGGTGTCCACCTCGTCGATCATCGGCGCAGCACCAGGCCGGGCGGCTGCTGGGCGGGCAGGACCACCCGGAAGTCCGTGGTGACCCGAGTGAACCCGGCCCCGCTGCCGAGCACCTCGCGCGGGCCCAGCTCGTCGCGGGGCAGCACCTGCAGTTGTGCGTCGAACCGGCCGTCGTCGCCGGGCACCGCCGGGTTCGTGGTCACCGTGACGCCGGTGTCCCAGGCCAGCCGGACCCGGGCGCCGGGTGGGAAGTCCCGGCCCCGGATGATCGTGACGAACCCGGGCGGGCCCATCGCCGGGATCGCCACGATCCGAGGTTGCAGCACCCGCAGGGGCGTGCTGACGTTCCGGGCGGGCACGGTGTCGGCGGTGACCGTACCCCGCGCCGTGGTGTCGACCGGTCGTGGCGGCACCAGCACGAAGGTCAGGGTGCGTACCGCGTCCGGGGGAAGGTCGCCGAGCGCGCAGGTGACCCCGCACACCACCGGCCGGGTGATCACCGGGATGCCACCGGGCAGCCGGGGGCGGATCACCACGTTCGTCGCGGTGCCGTCCCCGACGTTACGGATCGTGTAGGTGACAGTCGTCCGGTGCCCGACCCAGGTGGGAGTCGGGTCGACCACCACACTGACCAGCACGTCCGGCGTGGTGACCGGGGGGACGGGCGTCGGCGGCGGGCTCGGCGGGCCGGAACTCGGAGGCGTGGTCGGGGCACCCTCGAAGTCGAGGGTCACCCGGCCGGTGTTGTCTCCCGGCACCGCGTCGGCCAGATAGCCGCGGGCCGTCCACTCCAGTTCCGAGCGCAACGGCGCGGCTGCGATGAGCTGGGCCCGGATCACCCGGGTGCCGCCGATGCCGATCGCGCCCAGCACACAGGAGCGCCGCACGACATCACAGCTGGTGGTGGGGTCCGCGGCGTCCAGGCCGGTCAGCCGGGCACCCGCCGGAACCACCAGATCCACCCGGATGCCGTACGCCTGGACCGGGCCCTTGTCGGTGACCGAGAACTCGACGGTGGCCGTCTCCCCGGCCGGCACCGTGCCCGGTTCCAGCACCACGGCGGTCGCCACGTCGCTGGCCCGCTGCCAGACCGGCCACTTGTGCCGTCCCGGGATCTCCCAGGTCAGCCCGTCCCGGAAGTCGTCGTCCAGGTCGAAGGTCTTCACGTACTCCGGGGAGGCGGCCGGGTCGAAGCGCCGGGACACGTGCGCCAGCCGGTGGTTGTCCGGGGCCCAGTCGATCTCGGCCGGGCGGTGCGGCCCGTCCGCGGGGGCTGTCAGGTCGTCACCGCAGGCCCGGCCGGCCGGCACCAGGACGTCACAACCCTCCCCGCGTACGTCGGTGACCAGCAACCCGTCCGGTGAGCGACCGAAAGCGATCCGCTGGTTGTCCGGGGAGAAGGCGGCGCTGTAGTCGTTGCGGCACTGGCAGCCGGAGGCCTCGCTGATGTTGCGGGGCAGCACGGTGCTCGCCGGATCGGCCGGCACCACCCAGACGTGACTGCCGGCGCCGGCCCCGAACCGCTGCCCCCGCGTGTACGCCAGCTCCCGGCTGTCCGCAGACCAGGCCGGCTCGGTGTCCCCGGCCCCGGCGGCGGCCACCGGCAGCGTTCTCACCTCGGCTCCGGTGGCCACCTCGGCCACCACGATCCGGGCCGGCAGCCCGGCCTCCCGCCGGGAGTAGGCGATCCGGGTCCCGTCCGGCGACCACACCGCCTCGGTCTCGTGCGCCGTGGGGGTGCGCCCGGCCAGCTCCAGCCGCCGCGGCGCCGACCCGTCCGCGTTCACCACCCACAGCCGCGCCATCCGGGCCGTACCCTCCGGCTCGAACCGGCTGATCAGGATCTGCTGGCCGTCCGGCGAGTACGACGGCCGGGACCACCACGGGTCACCGGCGACCGGATTCCACAACAGTTCCGGGTTCGTGTCCGCGCCCGGGTCCTCGCGCAGCAGGGTGACACCCAGGTCACGGGGGTCGACGGCGTCCGGCCGGATGTCCTGCAGGGTGACGGTGAGCCGGTCCGGGGCGCTGGTCCGGGTGACGATCAGCCCCTCGGTCCCGCCCGGCGGCGTGTACCAGCCGGGATGCGACACCAGCCGGTCCTCGGCCGAGTGCAGGACGGCCGTGCAGGTGCAGGCGTCGTCGCGGGGGACAGCGGTGTAGACCCGGTCGATGCCGTCCGCCGGGATCTGCCCGTTCGGCTGCACACTGCGGCTGAGGAAGACCAGGGTGGCGCCGTCGGTGGACCAGGACGGCTGGCGGCTCTCCCACGGCTCGTCCAGCAGCGCCCGGTCGTTGGTGCCGTCCCGGTTGGCCAGCCGCACCCGCCGGGCCGCCGGGTCGGTGGGGTTCCGGGTGTACGCGATCGTGGCGTCCCGTCCCGGACCGTTGTTCCAGGCGGGTTCCCCGGCTCCGGTGCCGGCCCCGTCGGTCACCAGCAGCGCCGAGTTCTGGTCGCCGACCCGGATGCACCAGATCATCGGTACGCCGGACCCGCGCCGCCCCTCGAAGGCGATCTCGGTGCCGTCGGCGGACCAGGTGGGCCAGTAGTTGTCCCCGGTGCCGTCGGTCACCCGTACCGCCGCTCCGGTCCCGTCGGTGTTCGCCATCCAGATGTCGCGCGGACCACCGGCACCCTCGCGGGTCAGCGCGAAAGCCACCCGCGAACCGTCCGCGGAGATCACCGGCCGGCTGGCCGACTCGGTCTCCGGGGTGATGATCCGGCGCACCGTCCCGGCCTCGGACCTGGTGAACACCTGCGCCAGCCGGGTGGCCCGCCGGCTCACCCAGGTCACCGTGCCGCCCCGGGCCGAGGCCTCGTCGTCGAAGTGCTGCGGCCCGGTCCCGAACAGCGGTGTGGTCGCCGGGCCGGTCAGGGCGGCCACCCCGATCGACCGGTGCTGGGTGCCGGCGTAGGCGACCCGCAGGTCGGCGGCGGACGGCGGGGGATCACCGGGTGCGGCACCGGCGTTCCCGGCTACCAGCGCCCACGCCCCGGTCGCCACCATCACCACGGTCAGCGACAGGGCTGTCAACACTCTGGGTTTGGCACAGTGCACGCTGTCAGCGTCCACCGGCCACCGGTGCCCGCGCAGCGGCCGCACGGGCAGCCCCGGGGGCAGATCCGGTGCCCCCGGGTGTCAGATCAGGTCGTGCCGCAGCGCGTACGCCACCGCGTGCGCCCGGTTCCGCAACTGCAGCCGGGTGGTCAGATCGTGCAGGGTGTTCTTCACGGTCCGCTCCGAGTAGGACAGTTTCGAGGCGATCTCCCGGGTCTCCATGCCGTCGGCCACCAGCCGCAGCACGTCCGCCTCCCGGGTGGTCAGCCCGCGCAGCGTCAGACCGTGCGGGATCAGCACGTCCCGTTGCAGCCGGCCCATCTGCTCCAGCAGCCGGCCCAGCAGGTCACCCGGCAGGCTGCCCTCACCGCGGGCCGCACCCAGCACCACCTGCGCCAGCCTCACCGCGGTCGCCTCACCGCGCCGCAGCACCCCGGCCACCCCGCACTCGACGGCCCGGCTGAGCTGCCCGTCGTCGATGCTCACCGGCACCAGCACCGCCCGGCTCCTACCCCGCCGCAACTCCCGCAGGGCCGTGAAGGTCTCCTCGGTGACCCGGTCGGTGACCACGACGGTGACCGCCGCCTGCTCCGCCGCGTCCACCACCTGAAGGTCCGCCCGCCCGCCGAGCAGTCCGGTGGTCCCCAGCACCGTGATCGGATCGGACGCCTGCACATGTACCGCAACCCGCTGCATTCCATCAGTGTCTGCATTCCGCTTATCGAGGACTTAACGGGCAGGCGGCGGCCCGATCGGGAGGTCCGTGCGGGCAACACCTGTGCCCCGCGGCGTTCCCCTGCGGCCCTGCCCCGCGGCCCGGCGGCTCCCTAGCCTTCGCGGTATGCGCGCATCGGCCACTCTGGGCACCGACACCGTCTCCGTGACACCCGGTTCCACCGCCACGGTGCCGGTCACGGTCCGCAACGCCGGGGACACCGTCGAGGCGTACACCATCCAGGTTCTCGGCGAGACCGCCGCATGGGCCACCGTGGAACCCGCCGAGATCACCCTCTACCCGGCCGGGTCCGCGACGGTCACCGTCACCTTCGCCCCGCCGCGGTCCGCCCGGCACGCCGCCGGCGAGAGACCGTTCGGTGTACGGGTGGAGCCGGCCGAGTTCCCGGACGCCACAGTGGTGCAGGAAGGGCTGCTCACTCTCGAGCCGTTCACCGACCTCACCGCCCACCTGCAGCCCGGCTCCCGCTCCGGCTACAAACAGGCCCGCTACCGGATCGACACCGACAACCGTGGCAACGTCACCGAGGACCTGGCCTTCACCGCCGTCGACGCCACCGACCAGCTCACCTTCCGGCTGCGCCCCGACCACACCCTGGCCGGCAACGGCACCCGCACCGAGACCGGCCTGACCGCGCGCAGCCGCCGCTGGCTGTGGTGGGGCGCGCCCCGCGAACTCCCGTTCACCGCCGAAGCCGGCACCCCCGACGGCCGGATCCTGGCCATGGAGGGTGTCTTCGTCCAGCGCCCCGTCGTCTCACCCCTCCTGCTCAAGATCCTGGCCGCCCTGCTCGCCCTGCTGCTGCTCCTGCTGGCCCTCTGGTTCGGCCTGGTCCGCCCGGCGGTGGAGTCGGCGGCCAAGGAGGCGGTCGACGAGGTGGCCGTGCAGAAGGCCGCCGAACAGGAACTGGCCACCACCCCGCCCGACCCCACCCCGGCCCCGGGCGCCGGATCGGGCAGCGGTGCACCGGGCGGATCGGGAACCGGGGACGGCTCCGGCACCCCCGGCGGGACCGGCACCGGCACCGGTACCGGCTCGGGTTCCGGGCAGGGGCAGCAGTTCTCGGCGTCCATCTCGTTCCGGGTCAACCCCGGTGGCTCGGCGATCCGCGAATTCGTCGTCCCCCGAGGCAAGACGTTCCTGCTCACCGACTTCCTGGTGGACAACGTGCAGGGCGACGAGGGCACGCTGCGGGTCACCGCCAACGAGGTGCCGGTGGTCAACTTCGCCCTGGAGAACTTCCGCAACCAGGACTACCACTCGGTCACCCCGATCCGGGTCCCGGCCGGTGCCTCGGTCAGCATGCTCGTCGTCTGCCGGCGTCCCGGCACCCCGGCCAACACCCGGCAGGCCACCCAGTGCCGGGAATCCCTCTACCTCAACGGGCTGATGGTCACCAACCCCACCCCGCGAGCCTCGGCCACCCCACAGGGCTGATCAGCCTCGACCTGGTTTCAACGGGACGGGCTTCTCGGTTTCACGGTCACGCTCCTCGACCTGTGCCGTCATCCTCCGCCCGCTCCCGTTCCAGGCGGCGCACCACCCGTCTTTCCGCGGGTGGCCCGTTTTTGTCAGACCCCGGCCGTAACCTTCCCGCATGGTCACTCGTTCACCCCTGTTTGCCGACCGCACCGAGTTCGACGAGGCGGTCGAGACGGCGCGGCGTGCCGCCCGTGCCTACTACGACACCGGCGACGCCGTGATGACCGACGCCGACTACGACGCGCTCGCCGACCGGATCGCGGCGGCCATCACCGAGCACCCGGAGTGGGACGACCAGGGCATCACCACCGCAGTGGCCGCGGGGGCCTCTGCCGGCGGCGACGTGCGGCACCCCACCGCGATGCTCTCCCTCGACAAGATCAAGACGCCGGAGGAGGTCGAGGCGTTCGTCGCCACCCTGACCGGCGACGGTTGCCTGGTCGAGGTGAAACTCGACGGCCTGGCCATCCGTGCGGAGTATGCCGACGGCGCCCTCACCCTGGCCGCCCTGCGCGGCGACGGCGCCACCGGTGAGGACGTGACCGCCCAGGTGCGCCGCGGGGTCGCCGGGCTG
>DATMVU010000353.1:0-4633 GCA_035562875.1 Actinoplanes sp.
AGTCTCGGCGGTCGATCTGCGTACCGTCGGCGAAGTTGAGGAAGGCGGCGACGGAACACTTCACCGGATCCGATCGCCGGACCGTGACGGCATGGACGGTCGGAGCCAGCGCGCCGTCGCTCCACCGGGTGAGCACCGTTCCGGGCATCACCACAGTGCCGTCCGCCGGCTCGGGCCACTCGACCCGGCCCGGACCGCCCAGTACCACCAGGCCGGGCTGATCAGTGATCAACGCGGAGATCAGGTTCCCGTCGGGATGGATGCCGATCCCCGCCTGTTCCCGGGACGACGGGGCGTACCGGCTCGCCCGGTACCGGACGGTCATGGCGGAGAGGCAGGCAGCCGGCAACCCGTCGAGCAGGCCCAGATTCCCGAGGACCGCCAGCAGCGCACCGTCCAGCTCCTTCTTGAGCAGGCGGAACGCGGTGGCCGCCCGCGGATCGGACCGCAGCATCGCCAGTCCACGGGCGCCACCGTCGGCGTCGCCGTCGAGGTGTGCGATGCCGCCCGGGTCGGTGCACAACTCCGCTCCGATTCCGGTCGCCGCCGCCCAGAGCGACTGCCGGTCCGCGGCGCGTCCGTCCATGCCCGGAAACGACGTCTCCGCGGGGATGGCGGCGAGATGGCGCCCCACAGTTCGTAACGAGTCCTGTATCGCGGTGTGCGCATCGCACCAGCCGAGGACCACCGCGCAGCCGTGACGGAAGGCGTTCTCCACCGAGCCCGCATGATCCTGCCAGGGTCGCACCAGTGAAGGGTGCGGCGGATATCCGGTCGCCATCGGTACTTTCTTCCTCAGACGGGGAGTGTCACCCGGGAGACGATGTCACCGATCTGCTCCGGACTGATCCTGGCGGCGTCGCCGGTGAAGACCACCAGCCGCACGTCCTTCACATGCCGGCCCGGGTTCTGCCGCAGAACCGAACGAAGGGCCAGAAGGTTGAACAGGATCGCCGTCGCCAAGGAGATCTCACCGTGCCCCGACCCGAGAACCGGGAGGACGAGCGAGTTCAGGCGATGCTCGTTCATCTTCTCGACGACCCCCTGGAATGCCGCGTACAGGAAATGCGGCTCAGCGTGCAGGCCGACACCGTCCTGCTCGGTCGTCACCGAGGCCAGGATGATCCGGAAGTCCGGTGCCAGCCCGTTGAGGAAGACCGCTTCCCCGATGCCGTAGCTCTCGGCCGTCCGGCGCCCGCTGCGAAGGACCCGCCGGCTCGGGACTCCGGACAACTGCGCTGCGATCTCCGCCTTGAACCCGGGGACATCGGCAGAGAAATGACGGGCGACGAAGGCCCCCAGGGATCCAGAGGAATCGTCGATGCATCCGTCGTCGAAATACTCGTTGGCCGGCAACAGAATCACCTGCCGGCTGCCGGCCGGATGATAGTCCTCGATCCGGCCGACCTCCAGATGGACAGTCGAGGAGGCCACCGGGACGGGGACGGCTCCGGGCCAGGCGACAGCCGGCGCCCCGGGACGGTCCAGCGTCAGGGACTCCAGGTCCCGGCTCATCAGAGTGAGAGCGTGATCGAGCCGGACGCGGTGAAGCGGCTCGGGAGTGATCTCCGGCTCCAGGTCGTTGATCGCCTGGGTCACCTGGCTGCAGGCCGCTCCGACGGCGGCTCGGGGCTGAGACGCGAGCCGGGACCCGTCGTACCACACGACGGTGACCCCGCTCAGGTCGGTGGGCAGGTGCATGTCCACCCCACGGGGCGCCACCATGAAGGTCCGGCCACGACCCAGGCGGCCCAGGAACATCCCCAGTTCGAAGATGACATTGTCCCGGACGGCCGGATCGGTCCTGCCACGCTTCAGGGTCAGGTCGTCCGCGGTCAGAACGAACACCCCGGCGTCCGAGCCGTCCAACAGTCGCTGCAACGAGTCGATCGCGTCGTAGGTCGGGCGGAACACGTCCTGATCCCACACCGTGGTGTCGAAGTCTCGCTCGAACTCCTGCTGGATCGCCCGGCAGGCACCCATCGACTCTCGGGAGCTGCCGATGAAGATTCGTTTCCTCATCTGTCCTCTTCGACTTGAGCAGGCGTGCGGCCGTACGGATTTCAGTGGTACACAGTAGCGCACGGTGCAGCCGGGACCAGCCCTCGACGAACCCCGACCGGCCTTCCTGAGCTGCGCCGATCCCGTCAGCAGCCCTCAGCGGCGCATGAACGGAGCGGGACACGAGAATGCGGCCCGTCACGTGACGGGCCGCATTCTCCGGGGCGACCGGCAGGTCAGAGATCGGCCGGCCGGAGGACCGCGACGAGGAAGTCGGCGGCCGGGTGGAACGGGCGCAGGTCCCAGGTGCTGAGCAGCAGTTCGGGGACGAGGCCGCCCTTCTCCGCATCGGCGAGGAAGTCGTCGAACTCGTAACCACGGCCGGCCCCGAATCCGACGACGGCACGGCCGCCGCCGGCCAGGTGCACGGCGAATCCGCGCAGGATGCCGGCCCGCTGGGACGGTCCGGCGAACGCCATCACGTTGCCCGCGCACACGATCACGTCGAAGCGGTCGGGCGAGAGGAAGGTGCTGAGGTCACCGACCTGCCACTGGGAGCCGGGATGCTGGGACCGGGCTTCGGCGATGAGTGCCGGGTCCAGGTCGACGCCGGTGACGCGGTGCCCAGCGGCGGCGAGGCGCCCGCCGACCCGGCCGGTGCCGCATCCGGCGTCGAGGACTGCGGCGTTGCGCGGCAGCATCGCGTCGATCATCCGGCTTTCACCGCCGAGGTCGTCACCGCGGGCGGCCATGGCCCGGAACCGGTCGATGTACCACTGGGAGTGGCCCGGGTCGGCGGCGATCTTCTGGAGCCAGAGGTTGTCGGTGGGAGGCAGGTCGATCATGATTTCACCGTAGTCGCGGGTTCGGCGGAGCGAGAAGTGGCGGCGGACACGGGTCCGGTGGCCCGGAGTGCGGCGGGTGCCGGGTCGACGATCCGGGCGGCGGCGGGTGACCGCTGCGGTGCGGGTGCCGGAGTGCGCCGGCCGCGGTAGACGACGTAGGGCCGCCACAGGTAGGCGAGCGGCGCCGACCACACGTGCACGAGCCGGGTGAACGGCCACAGCGCCAGGAACAGGAACCCGCCGATCGCCATCGTGATCGCTCCCCTCGCCATCGCGGGCCTTGGTGCAAGCCAGGCCGATTCGAGCCGCGGCTCGGTCTCGGCCCGCCACTGCTCGGCCTGCCGGCGGGCGGTCCTAGGTGTAAAGACGCGTCAACTCCGATCCGATCCGTGCCAGCTCGGCACGGACCTCCGGCGGGTCGAGAACCTCCACCGCAGCACCCCAGCCGCTCAGGCTCCGGGCGATGTCCCGGGGTTCCGGAGCGCCCACCCGCACTCTCGCCCGGCCGTCCGGCAGCACCTCGAGCACTTCGCAGTGCTGCCCGAAGTGGTCGCGCAGCACCCACACGAAACGGTCGTCGATCAGCAGGACGGCCTTCGTCCGGGCCCGTTTCCGCTCGACCTCGCCGGCCACCTCGCGCCACGCCTCGTCCAGGTCGAAGGCGGCCGGGCGGTCGAAGCGCGCACCGGTGACCTCGACGGTGGTGATCCGGTCGACCCGGAAGGTCCGGCGGCCGGCGGGTGTGCCGGCGATCAGGTACCAGACGTCACCCTTGTCCACGAGACCCCAGGGGTCGGCCTCCCGCGACGCGCCCCGGTAGGTGAAGCCGATCCGCCGGCACCGCACCACCGCATCCTGGAGCCGGTCGACGATCTCCGGACGGGGCCGTTCCACCTCACCCCAGCCCGCCGGGTCGACCACCGTCGCCCCGGCGGCGGCCTCCGCCTCGGCGCGGAACGGCGCGGGCAGGGCCCGGACCAGCTTGCGCAACGCCGACCGCACATCCGGAGAGACCCCCGACACCGGCCCGGCCAGCAGGAACAACGCCCGCGCCTCGGCGGACGAGAGGCCGGTCAGATCGGTGCGGGCACCACCGATCAGGGACCAGCCGCCGTGCCGTCCGGGCTGCGGATAGACCGGCACGCCCGCGGCGGACAGCGCTTCCAGGTCACGGCGGGCGGTGGCCACCGAGATCTCCAGTTCGGCGGCGAGTTCGGCAGCGGTCACCCGGCCGCGGGCCTGCATCAGCAGAAGGGTGGCGACGAGACGGTCAGCACGCATGCCCCGAGATTGTCAGGAAAAGTGCTCAGAAGGTGAGCACTTTCGGCGCCAGGGTGTACTCAATCGACTCAGGAGGACGACATGCTTCGCGGATTCACCACCGTCACGTTCTACGCGGGCGACCTGGACGCGGCCCGCGCCTGGTATTCGGAGTTGTTCGGAACCGAGCCGTACTTCGTGCGGGAATCCGCCTACCTGGAGTGGCGGATCGGCGATCACCAGAACGAGTTCGGCATCCTGAACAGCCGGTTCGCCCCGCACCCCCACCGCCCGGAGCCGTCCGGGGCGATCATCTACTGGGCGGTCGACGACGTCGAGGCGGCCTACCAGCGGCTGCTGGAGCTCGGCGCTACCGAGCACGGCAAACCCACCGAACGAGGACCGGGGTACGTGACGGCGTCGGTGGTGGACCCGTTCGGCAACGTGCTCGGAGTCATGCTCAATCAGCACTACCTGGACACCGTCGCGGCCTGCGGGGGAATCGCCTGACGTGCGGCCCGGGGCAT